>DAIQAU010000128.1:0-5326 GCA_036781565.1 Bacteriovorax sp.
GTATCCATTGCTGCCGAGACAATGGGAATATTTAAAGGAATATTTTTGGAAAACATTGAATGAGTTTTCGTTTCGCCCGGAAGAATTTCTGAATAAGAAGGTTTGATCAGAACGTCGTCATAAGTCAGGGCCAGGGTAGGATTTACCTTAGTCATAAATAATCTCGCTCCCACAGTGAGGACTAGGGCGATAGTGACTTGAAATAAAAAACAATAATGAAAGTTATAGTTTTTTTAGATCATCGATCAGTTTATCGCTTTCTTTATATTGTTGTTTATATTCTTTACTGTATGGGCTTGCGGGACTCACGCCTGCTGGAGATTTCTTTTCAGCTTTTTCCAGGGCAGAGTCATTCGGAACATCCTGATCCAGGACAGAGGCCGGCGCTCTTGATTTTGAGACGTCGACTTTCTCCCCCATTTTCGCAGGGGCCGCGTCCATTGAGAAGGCAACTGTTGGCTTTGAAGATTGTCCATAAACATGAACGATCATTTTTGCACCAACTGTTTTCTTCTTTACTGCCACGATCTTATTCTCAGTCTCTGTCTTTGTCATTGCCTTTGTTTGAGATTTTTTGATAGGCTTTTTCTCAAGCAAACTGTTCTTATATTCTTCGATCAAATTTGGTTCGACTTCTGTTTTTTTGTCTTCATGAACTGATGCCACTGCTCTCGATGCGATGTGAGAAGTTTCTTTTTTGTCATGAGCTTTAAAAATCTCTTCCGAATGTTTATCCATCGGAGCGATTCCAGAGAACAGCGAAACAAGTTGTCCGTAAGTTTTTTCACCTACTGGAGTCGGATCGCGGGGCGCTCCTTCTTCATAGGCATTATCAATAAATGAGAATAATCCTTCACCTACTGTCAGGTTGAGTTCCGCCTGACGAAGATTGGCAAGTTTCATCATGCCGTTGATAACCATCAACTGCGATTTTCCTTTACCTGAATCGTAAGTCAAAATAGCTTCGCCGCCCGTGTACTCAACAAAGGCATTCGCCGTTTTAATTGTATAAGTGTCATTTTTATTCAGCGATTGAAACCAGAGATCTCCGGAACGAAGTTCAATGCCTTTTCCGGTCACTGCTGCTGAACTGGCATTTCCTAAATGAAAGCGGTGGTCGGCATTGTCAGTAAAAGTCACCTGTCCGTGATGCTCAATCACGATCTCGGCCCCCATTTCAATGACATCCCCTTTTTTCATTTCCCGCGTTTTACCGTTGGAAGAAATAAAGCCTTCGCCCTTTAAATCAACAACGCGGCCGAATTGAACTTCCGCCGCGATGATATTGAATGAAAATAAAACTGCAATTGCTAATGTGATTTTATTCATTTGTTTTCTCTTCAATTTTTTCATAATACGAACTCAAAATTTTCCATTCATTCGTATTTCTGTATTTCTTTCTGAATTCTTCAACTGTGGCATAGAATTTTTTCTTATCACCAAGTTTCATGTGTGTCAGAGCAACCCAAAGTTTTGCACTTCTGTAGTACTGTGACGTAGGATACTTGGCCATCAGCGATTCAAAGTGAGTCAATGTCCAGTCGTGGTGAGTTCCTGATTCATAAGCAGCAATTCCCGCTTTGAAATAAAACTCATCATTGATGCTTTTGTTTGAAGGATAATTATTCACAAGCGAAGTATAAAACTGCGCTGCTTTTTCATAATGCTTGTCTTTAAATTCTTTATCAGCAATCTTCAGAAGATCGTCGGCATGCCACTTATAAGTTTTGAATTCGACATAATCTTTCATATCGCTTTTGGCCTGAGACGGCGCAACGCTGGCAATACTGCGCGAACCATGAGCAGGTGCAGTCTCGCTCTTTGCTTCGTGCTTATTATCATGTGAAGTTTCTGCAACATCATGTCCGCCCGGTGCCGCATGACCGCCGCCTTTTGCTTCAATATAAGACTTTTCCTGCTTTAGCTTTTCAACTTCAAATTCAAGTCGCTTAACTTCTGCATGAAGTTCTCTATTCTCTCTGGCGAGTTTAAGGGAAACCTGTTCGTAGTGATTGATCATCGCTGCTTTCTGCTCGATCTTTTTCATATCAACTGAACAAGAAGCTAAAAGTGGTAATACCAGCATCGTTGCTTTGAATGTGTTTGATTTTTTCATAACTTTTTTCCCGTCTTTTTAAAACAAGCCACTATCTCTATTGGATATTCGGATTGTCAGAGAAAAAAGTTTAAGAGTTTATTGACTTTGAAGTTGTGAAAAGAGTTTTATCAATTGATCAATTCCCTCTGTTATTGGGGCAGGACCAGGTTGAAGAAAGATTTCAGGTGCAAGTTCATAAAGGGAATTGCTTTTAACGGCAGAAATGGCCGAGTATCCCGCTCTGGCTTGAATCGAATTGAGATCCACTTTCTTTCCACACCAGGAGGCCAGAATAACCTGAGGATCTGCACCGATAATATCAGTATCTTCAACAAAGCGGCCTTTCGCCATGGCCCCATTGCGGGACTTCTCAGCGAAGATATCAATGCCTCCGCATAATTCCACCAGTTCTGAAAACCAGCGAATGCCACAAATGCGCGGTTCATCCCACTCTTCTATATAAACGCGTGGTTTTAATTTGAATGTCCCGGCGATTTTGCGTGCTTCATTCATTTTTTCTTCGAGCTTTCGTATATAGGCCACTGTCTTCTCGCCTTCGCCGATCATATGTCCCAGCGTGGAAAGATAACGAAGAATTTCGGTCAGAGAGCGTTGATTGGAAATATAAACATCAATTCCTTCACCTATTAAATCGCGCGCGATTTCTTTCTGAATATCAGAGAAACCGACGACCAGATCAGGTTTAACATCGAGAATTTTTTTTATATTGGCATGAGTGAAAGCAGAAATGACAGGATGATTTTTTTTTACATCGGACGGGCGTACTGCATAGACGGAAACGCCGGCAATTAAATCACTGCGGCCGATGGCATAGAGAAACTCGACAGATTCTTCTGTCATGCAGACAATTTTTTGAGGAAAATAATTATTCATAGCTCGGAAGACGCACAATAAATGTCGTCATATTATTATCGCGGTTATAAAGAAGCTCGCCTTCGTGAACCTGTACGAGACCTTTGCTGATAGATAATCCGAGACCAGTTCCTTTCCCAAAAGTTTTAGTCGTAAAGAATGGCTCAAAGATTTTCTTTTCAATTTCTTTTGGAACACCTGGCCCTGAATCAGACACTGCAATATGTATCCAATTCTTTTCAACATAAGCGCTCACAAGAATTTTTTTAACGGCTGCATTTTCCAGGGCATCAATAGCATTATTGAGAAGGTTCAAAAGAACTTGAGAAATAAAAGAAGGATAACAGATAAGCTTTGCCTTGGGATCAATATGAATTTCCAGATCGATTCCAGAATTTTTTATTCTATCAATGGCCAGGGCAAGATTTCCTTCAACGAGATCCTTAACACTGATGGAAACCATCTGATCGCCACGGCCTTCGCGTGCAAAAGTACTGATCCCTTTCACAATTTGTGAAAGGCGAAGCAATGTCGCCTCTACGCTTTCAACAATCTGATCACAGCGCTCGAGATCGAGTTGGTCACGCGATAAAAGATTTCGCATCTGATGCAGCTTGCCCTGAATGGTAAACAATGGATTATTAATATCGTGAGCAAGATTCGAGGCCATCTGTCCCAGAGATTGAAATTTGGCGCTTTCAATCAGCAAATCTCTTTGCTTTACAACTTCGCGTTGCAGTTCCTCAGATAAATGGACAAATAAAAAGGCCATGCAATAAACAAAAATCAAAACAAGGGCGAGGAAAATAAAAAAGACTGATGGAAAATTGGGATGAACATTAATCGGTTTGAAAAAAGAACCGAACTTCCACAGACCGATGCCGAGAAACACTGCCAGATTACAGACTGCAATAATAAAGCTGAATCCTGTATCAAAATAAAAGGCCATCATGAGAAAAACAGGCATCAGCCAGATCAGACCAAAAAATCCCATACCCTTGGGTGAAAAAGCCGTCATATAAATCAAGGTTGTAATAACGATGACCTGGACTGTCGCTCCAGTCTGGAGCCGCTTTTCAAATTGGTCTTTAAGATTTTTTAAAAAATAAAGATGAGTGATCAGAGTCAAAATACAAATGATGACGCCCCAAAAAACCAGGTCAGAAAGATCGAGGGCCACGACCGCCGCGAGGAGTGCGAGCGACGCAAGTAAACTTACAATATTTGTACCGACAATGGTTCTGGCGCGATAGAGAAGCGGAGCTTCAACAGAAACATTCATTTGTGCCGGCAGAAATAAATCAAGCCAGCCCATCAATCTTTTGTAAATCATTCGTCCTCTCTTACTCAATAGTATCGAGGACAACTGCGTTTTTGTAAATGCTCGGAAGACTTGTTTTTGTAGGTTTTGAAGCAGATAATAAAGTCTCGTTTAACAGAGGTTTGGAGGCCTTAATGCCATCTCATTTATTATCCATTTTTTTAGCTTTTTTTCTCAGTTTTGGTTTCATTGCCAAGGCCGAAGAAACTATTCCACCATTTCCAGTTAAACTGATTGTTCAAACTTACAGCGCTAATAACAAGAATTATCTCGCTGTCAGCTATGAAAACCATCCAGCTTGGCATACGTACTGGAAAAATCCAGGTGATGCCGGCCTCCCGATCAAAAATCAATTTAGTATCAAGAAAAAGGAAATTAAGCTTAACGAAGAAGAATGGCCTGCGCCAACACGCTTTATTGAAAACGGAACTCAATGGGCGTATGGCTATGCCGGTGCCTATACAATTTTCTACCAGCTGGAAAAAGCTGATCTTAATAAGCTGAGTGGAAAAGACATCACTCTGACTTCTTCGTGGCTGGTATGCCGTCACGTATGCATTCCTGGTCAGAAAGAAGTTGAATTTAAAATTGCAGGTGGAAAAATTACTTCAACGACAGAAGGTCTTCTTGCTCCACTGTCCGATCTGGAATTAAGCACTCGTTTGATGAATCTTCCACAGACTATTGCTATGCCTGATTACCTTGACATCAAACTTTCTAAAGGCACAAAAGAGAAATCGCTCGTCCTCACTTATGAAGTAAAAAATAATACAGACGTTGGTTTTTTAAAAGATGCCAACCTACTCTATTCTTTTCCTTCGGCACCGTTTGATTTCGCTCACGAAACTCTTACTGTTAAGGAAAAAAGTTTATTGGGAATTGTTGAAATCAACTGGGATGGAGAATACTCGACTCCGCCGGAAGAGTTGCCGGCCAATGGAAAATTTGCCAAGCCTCATACCATTAAATTTCTTTTCAATGATCCCATTCAACGAAAAGTTTTTGTTGTTGAAAAAAAATTTTCAAGTTTTGAC
>DAIQAU010000129.1:0-5307 GCA_036781565.1 Bacteriovorax sp.
AAATAACCGCGAACATAAGCATCACCCGAAAAATTAACTTTCGTTTCAGCGTGCGCATTCAAACCGAAAACGGCAAGCGCCACTAATAGATATTTAGACATCATCAATCTCCTTGTATGTGTCGTGTGTGAATTAAAATTTTAAGCCAAAAGGGTGATTTAGTTGTCTTTTATAGTCAAGTATCTGTGCTTCCTTTTCGATAGCGCAAAATTAAAACATCTCAATAACTTAACTTCACGCTCATGGAAATTTAATTGAGGCAGAAATCAAAAATTCGAGCACAACGGGGAAGTGGATCTTAAGTTCGGCAAACTTAGAAAACTTCATTTCTGCCTCTTTTGCTTGGCCAACTTCATGAAGAAAATCAGAAAAAATACACAGCTTAATTTCATCAATTTAAAAAGAGCAGGCAGGCCAGCGAAAAATGACCGGGCCATCAGGCACATTGAACGACCGAAGTTTCATCGGATGAGGTCTTTGCATCTGACAATCAAGATAAGAGAGAATAAGGCAGATATCCAAAATAAGAGAATTTTGATAAGGCTTGCTCATTCAATTCAGAGGGCCCGGTTGCAAGGCTTAAAGGTTTTGCATTTTGCGCTTGAATATAATCATGTTCATTTGCTGGTGGAGGCCGGCAGTCATGAGATTCTTCATAAAGCTATGCAGGCGTTGGGAATTTCTTTTGCGAAAGGTATTAATAAAATAAAGAGCAGGAAAGGAGCCGTTTATAAGCACAGGTATCATTTTCGGCAGATATCCACGCCACGAGATTTGAAGAATGTGATCCATTATATTTTGCAGAATCACCGGAAGCATAGAAGCCTTGCTAGCTATCGTTCTCTGAAGCCTGCTGTCGCTCTGGATGAAGGAAAACTTTTTAGAAGAGGAAATTTTTTATTTCATGTGAATGCAAAACTTCATCCGAGTGAGCGAAGCCTGTTATACGAATGACGTTGGCCCCGGAAGCGAGGGCAGATTTTAATCCCGTAGGTGAATCTTCAAAAATAAGTGTTTTTTCTGGTGGAGATTTTAGTCTCTTCATCCCTTCGATGTATGGTTCTGGATGAGGTTTGGTGAGAACTGTCTGGCCTCTTCCCATTTGCAGATCGACGAAAGAAGTAATGGAAAAACATTCGAGAGTTTTTTCAACGACAATGTCTTCACTGGCACTGACGACTGCAATCGATTTTCCCTGTTTCTTCAAATAGCTTAGAAAATCAAAAAGGCCGGGCGTTATGTATTGGTTTTTCTCGTGCGAAGGCAATGCTTGAAAGAGCTGCAACAGATGATGATTTTTTTCTGCGATAGCAGATTCGACTTCGGAATCTGAAAGTTCAGGACAAGTCATTTTGAGAACCGCTGTATCAGTCATTCCGTAAAACTGATCAATGCACGATTCGAGATCGATGTCGATGCCGCGCGATTTAAGGACGATGACAGCTGCTTTTGCATGCAAAGGCTCTGTATTGACGATGGTTCCATCCATATCAAAAATCACAGCTTCGTGGTGTTGTAGCAGAGTCTTTAAGTCAGTCATTGGGTGATCCTTGCCCTATAAAAAGGCGGGGCGTTTTTTGATATGATTGTAATAGAGATAGAAGGAAGTCACTATGAAAATTTTCCCGACCCAAGAAACTAGCAGAATTTCAGATACCAGAAGTACTGGTGAAGGTGAGTCTGTGAAGAGAAAAGGAAAAAAGAAAGCTGCTCCGGTAAAGCCTTCTATCAGCGAAACTGAAATCAGAGAAAAGCTTGCGTCGCATGTGGAAACATCCAATACGGCGAAGTCGGGCATTATGAAAAAAAATGCTCAAAAGCTTGGCGACGGTTTTATGAATCCGGAAGCAAAGCCATTGATGAAAATGGAAAAACCCGCAATGGCCGAAGCCAAAGAACCCAAAGCCATCAGTGAAGAGGTTGAAACAGAAGTCTCTAAAGGCGATGCGCATCTTTTAAAAACAGATGTCAATCTGAACGATCCTAAAGATCCTTCGACTCAGGAAAAATTAAAAACAGTTCTTTCAACAGGTGCGTTTAATTTCAATCCAAGAGAACGCGAGGCCCTCGATAAAATTTTGAACGGGAATTAAGCCGGAGAGGTTTTTTCGACGGCATCAAGAAGTTCCTGCAGTTTTTCAACAGTTGTTTTCACCACAGATTCAAGAGAGCCAACGATAACAGTTGCGGCCGAGTGATCGTGTCCGCCCCCGCCTAAGGCGCGTGCCATATGGCCGACGTCGATATTGCCGGTTGAACGCAGAGAAACTTTTATCTGCGGACCCATTTGTTTGAACATGACAGCGATTTTGATATTGTCGAGTACGAGAAGGTGATTGATGAAGGCGTGAGTGTCTTCAGTGTCGACCTGAAATTTTTCAAGCATGTCTTCGGTTAAAGTCAGCCATGCAATCTTTTCATCTTTTGTTGTGTGAGCAGAGGCCAGTACTTTTCCAAGCAGTTTCATGAAACTGATTTTTTTCGTTCCATAAATCATGTTGTAAGCGTGCGGAGGACGAACGCCAGTATCCATCAATGAACCGATCAATCTGTGAGTGTTCCCGGTTACAGTCGGATAACGAAAACTTGAAGTATCGATGAGAACGGCAGTGTAAAGCGGCAGCGCCATTTCGCGTGTCATTTCCACTCCGAGAGAGCGGATCAGATCGCCGGCAAGCTCACCGGTCGCAGCTTTAGTCGTATCAATACAGTGATTGGCCATGACCTCTTTCGAGCAAGGATGATGATCAATGAAAAGCAAATTCGGAACACCGGCCGCAATCGATTTAACGCCTTCGCCGATTCTTTCCAGTGAATTTGTATCCATTACGATAAAGAGATCGACTTCAGCGTCCGGATAAAATGTTTTGTAATCATCCAGGGAAATGACAACGTCCTGAGGATCAAGGTATTTATAGCGCTCGAGAAGAGCTTCTTCATTTACACAAATTGCATTTTTTCCGAGTGCGCGCATCGCCAGACAAAGGGCAATTTCACTTCCAATGCCGTCTGCATCTGGATAAATATGTGTACTGATCACGATATTTTCGGCTTTTTTGGTCAGGAATTGAAATCGCTCGGTGATGTTCATAGTAAAGAGCCTATTCGTAATTTAATGGTCATTCTTTAAAGTTTACCAAAAATTTTTTCAATTGCTGAATCTTTTGCTACGATTTACCAAAAAATACCAAGAAATTATAGAGAAGCGTGGTCCTATGGATAATATGCCAGACATTGCGATTGATATAAAAAAATTAAGTAAATCATATCCGGGCAGAATGGCCTTGAATGAAATCACGTTTTCCGTGAAAAAAGGAAGCGTTCACGGGTTTTTGGGACCGAATGGGGCCGGAAAATCCACAACAATGAAAATCCTTTCCGGACTTATTCCAGAAACACAAGGCGAGTTTACAGTAAATGGCAAAGTGGGATTTCTGCCTGAACATCCTCCCGTTTATCCAAACATGACGGTTAAGGATTACTTGCAGTTCGTTTTCGACATTTATTCTCCTGAGAAGAAAAAGACAAATGCTGTGGCAGACGTCATGGAGAAAACCGGCCTCACTTTGGTTAAAGACAGATTAATCGGCAATTTATCTAAAGGTTATCAACAGAGAGTGGGAATTGCTCAGGCCCTGGTTCATTCACCGGAAATTATCATTCTTGATGAGCCGACGGTCGGTCTGGATCCTGTGGCCATTGCTGAAATAAGAGAATTAATCACTAAATTGAAAACGGATCATACGATTCTTTTTTCAACTCACCAGCTTCACGACGTTGAACTTCTTTGCTCCGACATCACTTTAATTAATCACGGCAAGATTGTTGTGACAGGTCCTCTTGATCAAATTCTCGAAGGGCTGAAAACAAAAACCATTATCCTCGCGAGAGTGGCGAAGTTTACTGAGGCAGATAAAACCCGTTTATTGAAAGAATTTAAGCTGGAAAAAGTTGAAATCAATAATGACAGTGAAAGAAACGACATTGCTCTTCGTATAGTTGCGCCGACAAAAAATACACTCAAGCAGGATCTGGCGCGCTTTCTGGCTGTACCTGAAATCGGATTGCTCGAATTCGGTGAAGAGAAAATGGATCTGGAAGAAGTCTTCAAGCAGATGGTGAAATAATGTTTGTAAAAAAAATCGGCATTCTTGTGCGCAAAGAATTGAAAGATGCTTTCTTGTCTCCGCTCATTTATATTCTCGCAGGACTATTTTGTTTTATGATGGGTTGGTTGTTTTTTAATTATCTCATTCAGGCAAAACAATTAACGACCAGAAACATGACTGATGCGGTTATTACTCCCATCTTCGGAAACATTAATTTTATTTTTATTTTTCTGAGTCCGCTTCTGACTATGAGAGCTTTTGCTGAAGAAAAAAAACAATCGACACTGGATCTGTTGTTGCGTTCAGAGTTGTCTGAATTGCAGATCATTATCGCCAAATTTATTTCCAATGCAGTTTTAGTTCTTTTCTTGATTTCATTCACACTGATTTTCCCGGTGATCCTGGCCTTATCAGGTTACAGCGATTGGGGAGTTGTGAGCAGCGCTTACATCGGCGTGTTTCTTTCGATCTGTGCGTATCTGGCCGTAGGATTATTCTGCTCGAGCCTGACTGATAATCAGATTGTGGCCAGCTTGCTGACTTTCTGTATTCTTCTTGGATCCATGCTGATGGTGATTACCGTCAATGCCAGCAATAATTATCTTTTGTCTCTGATTATTCAATATATGACTGTCCCATTTCATTATGAAGGATTTATCAAAGGCCTTATTCGCTCTTACAGCTTTGTTTATTTTGCGTCTTACATGGGCTTCTTTTTCTTTTTAACTTTAAAATCGCTGCAATCGAGAAAATGGTAGAACATGAAACAGTGGTATAATCTTCTTCTTCTAGTCATCAACATCATTCTTTATTTTGTGCTGATTGCACTCTGGATTTCTATTCCGGATGAACTGACTCTGGATATCGCTTTGACGGTTTTCAACCTGATGCTCACTCTGGTTTTGGTGTTCATGAACAGAGAAAGGCTCAGCCTTTATTACATGAGCCAGCAGTTTAAAAAATTAACTGAAACGCTTGTTTCCGTTTTTTTAATTTTCTGCCTTTTAGGCGTGGCCAATTACTGGGCCTTTAAACATCCGCTCCAGGCAGATCTGACAGCTTATAAAATGAATTCTCTCAGCGACCAGAGCGTTTCGATTCTGCAAAAAATGAAAGGTGAATTGAAATTCAAACTTTTTGCAAGAAAACAGGAATCCATGCTGTGGATGCCGTTGATTGAATTTTATCGCGCCGTTAA
>DAIQAU010000130.1:0-5305 GCA_036781565.1 Bacteriovorax sp.
ATCGTTTTTTCACCATAAGCTACGCTGATGCCTTTGACGGCCTGGAAATCGCCAAACCACGCCTCGACGTTTTTTGCTTCAAGAATAATTTTTTCTTTTAGTTCAGACATATAGTTAGATTCCTCTTTTATCTTTAATTTTAGTAAGCACGTAACGAGCAAAGAGATTTAAGGTCAAAATGAGAACCATGAGCACAAAGGCTCCGGCCCATGCTTGTCTTTGCCAGTCTTTAAACGGCGAAATAGCATAAGTGTAAATCTGCACCGGCAACGTTGCCATTGGTTTATTGATTTCGTAGCTGACGTACATGTTTCCGAAAGCGGTGAAGAGGAGAGGAGCGGTTTCACCGGCAGCTCTCGAGATAGCGAGAATAATCCCCGTCAGCAAGTTTGAAACAGAGCCTTTGAGAATGATAAACAGGATAACTTTCCATCTCGGAAGTCCAAGAGCTAGACCAGCTTCACGGATGTGTGTCGGGACCAGCTTTAAAATTTCTTCTGAGGTTTTGATAATAATCGGCAGCATGATGATAGAAAGCGCCACACCCCCGGCAAGGGCCGAAAAACTCTTTAAGGGCACAACGACCATCAGATAGGCGAAGATACCGATAACGATCGAGGGAATACCGCTCATGAGATCGACAGTGAGTTTAAGTGTTTTTGATAGTTTGCTTTTACCGAATTCTGAAAGATAAATACCGCATGTTACCCCTAATGGGACTGCGATTAAAGCTCCAAGCAAAACGATATATATTGTTCCGAGAATGGCGTGTTTCATACCGCCACCCGTTTCACCAACCGGTTTGGGAATTTCTGTGAAGAAACTCAGGTTGAGTGAACTCCATCCTTGCACGAATACAAATTTCAAAACAAGAAAGAGCGGTATTAAAACAAGTGCAGCACTGATCAGGATCAGTCCGAAGAAAAGATGGTTTTTTATTTTTCTGAAAAGTCTATTGTTCACTTTATTCCCTTATCTCAGCTTCGAAAAATTTTTCACAATACTCTTTGCAAATAAATTGGAGAGGAAAGTGATAAAGAAAAGTAGAAGCGCAAGATAGCACAGAGATGAAACATGCAGGGGCGTGTTTGCATCTGTATATTCATTGGCCATGACTGAGGCCATGGTTGCGGCCGGAGAGAAAAGAGATTTGGCAATGACTGGAGAGTTTCCGATCAACATCGTAACGGCCATTGTTTCGCCCAGAGCACGCCCGAGGCCCAAAACAACTGCCGAACTGATTCCCGAAAGTGAGGGAACAATCACGGCCATTTTAATCATTTCGAATTTTGTCGAGCCCAATGCATAGGAAGCTTCTTTTTGATGTTTTGGAATCAATTCAAAGATAGAACGGCAAATAGATGAAATGGTCGGAACAATCATGACGGCGAGAACCATGGAAGCCGTGAGAATACCAATACCGAAGCTAGGTCCTTCAAAGATGCCGATAAACGAAAAATACTTTTTCAGGAAGGGAGCAATCGACTCCTTCATTAAGGGAGAAAGAAAAAAGATTCCCCAGAGACCAAAAACAATGGAAGGAATCGCGGCGACCATTTCAACAAGAAGGGCCACGAAGCGCGAAACACTTTTGGGAAGATATTCTGAAATAAAAAGGGCCACAAGAATACTTACTGGAGTTGCAATAATGAGTGCAATAAAAGAGGTGATTAAAGTTCCGAAGATAAAAGGAAGTGCTCCGAATTGATCTTCAACAGGGTTCCAGTCACGGCCGATGATAAAACTAAATCCCATCTTGGAAATCGCAGGCCAGGCCGATTTAGTTAAAACGAACATAATGAAAAGAAGAAGCCCGATAACTAAAAGTGAAATCACTCGCAGAGTGTAGAAAAGGACGGCGTCCTGAGTTTTGGATTTTAACTTCATGGAACACATAATCGACAATTTTAATCAAAAATTAAAGGAGGTTATGTCAGGATTTGGTTAAGAATAGAGGGAAAAAGCGAACCTTTTCCCCCTAATGTATTGAAATTTTATAAATTAATGAGCAGTTTGAGTGACGTAAAGGCGAAACGATTTATCTTTAGAGCGGCGGATGGTGCATCTGCCACCTTCTTTGCTTTCAAGTAAAAAATCATAAAATTCTGGTAGTGTGTCGGCCACTTCAAGAACAGATTTTCCTTCATGTTCTCCAAAGTCGACGTAGACTAGATCTTCAGCAATGATACCCGTAAGCGGACTAATTTCTGGTGTCGCCATTATTTCCCTCCCTAGAATTAATTGGCATTAAGAACTCATTACAGAGTGTTTCATGACTGAAAACAGTTTGAAAAGAATTTTATGTGCAAGGAAATTGGTCGGAAAATACACGAGAGATTTTCACATGCCTTTAAAGAAATTTTTGAAATAAAAAACGATGAGCTTGAACTCTTGTGGATATTGTTCGCCAATCAATAAGCGAATGAGATCTAAACTTTTATACAAACTCTCGGCTTTCCTGAAAGGTCGCTCAGTAATCATCGCTGCTACTGTATCCATCACCGAAATCATCATTGTTTCAAAACCAAAAACGACATTGGGATCATCTTTATCAGCAAGGTTCAGCTGATTAGTGAGAGTCGAGTAGATATGGTGGTTCTCAATAATTTTTAAATGGTTTGGCGGTAGGGGCACGCGGCCGCGCAAAATATTGACGGAAAGCTGAGGATGGCTCGCCAGAAGCTTTCTGTCTTCATCACTTAAATTTTCATCATTGTATTTTTCCACCGGAATGGCCGACATTCCGATGTCTTTAAAATAGCTCGTTAGAAAAAATAATTCGATGTCTTTGTCGATATACATCCGGGTATTTTTCATGACCCCGAGAAGAAACAAGGTAGAAAGAAAAGGCTGGGCAAAAATGTAATGATGTCCTTGCTTGATAAATTCTTTATAAAGCGCTTCATGAATTTGAGGTTTGTTAAAAAGAAAAGTCGCAAGGTTCTTGGCGCTCTGGACCTGAAGGTTCAGTAAATTGTCATCGGTTGGATCCTCATAAAGATAGCCGAGATTGATCGTTAAAAGATTCGTGGCGTACTTCGCTTTCTCAAGAGGATCACCGATAGAAAGAGAACGGATTACGTTTCTTAAATTCTCCTGCTGGGCAAATCTCAAAGAAGCGCGGTCATCTTCCATGACGAAAAGGTTGGCCAGTTTCTTTTGCAATAAATCGCGAAGAACCGTATTGGAAATTTCCGCTTTCTTATAAAGGACCACTTTGAAAAGACCATCAACCTGGGCATAAATATCGCATGGGGATTCAGCAATAAAGAAGATCTCACGGAATGAAATAGGCGTGAGCTTAAAGTTCAATGAATTTTGTTCAAGAATATCAAAGGGATTCTTCATAATTATGAGTATATCAGAGTTTAGAAATGTGAAGAGGGAATCTGCCACAAAAAAGACACAAATTTACGGAATGAGCTTTAAGTTTTCTTGACCAAAAAAGAGAATGATTTCAGCCAGATCAAAAAAAAAGCAAAAAATCTCCAAATCGAAATCAGGCCAGGCTTTAATGAACTTAATTGTAATGACTGATTACTTATGTCTGATTAGTTTCTGGAGGATTTCATGTCGGCTGCTCTTAAACACATTTCTTTAAAAGATTATCTCGGTTCACGGGACCTCTCTGAACATTTAATGCTGACGAAGCAATTGACCTTCCATTGGGCGAACTGGGATCAGACCTGTCTCGCACAAAGAAAGCACTACAAAAATTTTAATAATAATTTTCACCTGATGAGACTTAACCAGACTCTGCAGGAACTTAAAGCAAAGCCAGTCTGGCTTTGTAATAAGATTAAAGTTATGAAAAGCGATTTGTATTCACTCTATGAATCTTATCTGGATTCCAGATTGAGACTTACCTGGTTCGATAGAAAAGATGAAATTCTTTTTTCATTCGATGGGGAACAAGGTCCGTATTATACGCTGACTTCGATGAAGTGGCTCGACAATGAGATTTATTCGAAATTTGTCATGAGAAAAATTCTTCTTGAGCATTACACGCTAAGATCGTTTCGCTTAAACGCGAATATTCCGATCGTTTTGAAATTCGACAACGATGTCAAAGAGTATGGTGATAAAGTGCAGATTCACCAGCTTTCTGAAGTGGGATTTATTTTTAAAATTAAAGATAAGAATTTTCTGAACAAAATTAAGAACTCAACCATTCTTGAATTGAAAATTCCGGTGAAACATTATTCTAAAATTACAAAGCTCAGTATTGAAGAAGCCTTCAAACGTCTTGATGAAGATCAGCCCATGCTTGAGCAGGACTATACATTGTTCAAACTCGAGTCGCGCATTCTGAATTTTTATGGAAACATGAACAATGCTAAGAGAAGCGCTGATGAAGAATTTTGTCTGTTCGCACGCTATGAAGATTTGATTCCGCACGGTCATGAAATGGAGTTGAAACCTGTTTTTGCACCACTAGTGACGAAAACGAAAAACCATTTTATCCGCAGTCTTGATGATCTGGAAAATAATAAGACCTGGAAGAAAGCAGCTTAAAATCTCATTCTAAAAGAGCGCCTGAGAGAGAGTTCAGGCGCTCTGTTTTTCCTTCATGGAAGCTGTACGCTACTCCATGCGGATATTTTTAACACCAATTGAACCAATTAAAGCTTTCTTATTAATTTCAATATGAAGTTTGGAAACGGCAATTCGACCGTTGTAAAGTTTCCATCCATTTTTATCTTTTGCCAGTTCTAATTCATATTCTCTTCTTTCGCCGGTCACCCCATTAAAGAGGGTATCAATCACAACAGTTCCGCCGCGGGCAAAATCAAAGTTGTGGCTTTTTAAAGTGATGACTGTATGCTCGCCGCGCTTTTCGAGAACTAGACCTTGTCTCATCAATTCTTTTGTCGGTAAAACTTCTCGTTCCGTTTTTTTGCCGTTCAGGTAGTCATCTTTAAAAAAAGTTCTTAATGTCTGGGTCGAATCATCTGTGTTGGCCACGATTTTAAAGATCTCTTTGTTTTCATCGTTAGTAATCGTTGCCAGAACTTCTTCTTTTGCAAATACATTTGTGGTAACGATTGTCAGGCCAATAATTGCTAGAATAAATTTTTTCATGTCATCCTCCCCGTCGTGAAAAACATATTTAAAATTTGTGATTTCGACTTGTGCAGGAACTATGCCTGAATTCTCAGGGCCAATTTGCACCGTTCCTGGAAAAGAATCATCAGGATTTCAAAAGTATTTGTTCCAGACCTATAATCTGAAACAAGGTTTGCATTTCGGCCGGAGCCATTGTGGCCGGTGCAATTTTGATACATTCTGAGAGTGAAAGAGGAGT
>DAIQAU010000131.1:0-5234 GCA_036781565.1 Bacteriovorax sp.
GGAAAAAGCTGCGTGAACTCAACGACCTTTTGTTTAGCTGCTTCGAAACGGTTTGGCTTTAAGTCTTCCGCCATCATAGAGCGAGAGAGATCCAGAACAATAAAAACATCATTTACATCTATTGTATTTTTATCCATGCCCATTGGGCGGCGTGGACCTGCAAGAGCAAACGAAATATACAACCATCCCACAACTCCTGCGACAAACAAGAGTGTTCTCAGAACGGGAAAGCCTTTTTTCCGGTATTTTTTAGGAATGAACAACTGTGGTTTTCTAAAAATATAAAAAAAGCTGATCATCCAGAAGAGAAGGCCAACGATCCCAAAAGCGGCATAGGTGACGTGCTGGAATTCAAAGTTCATTTGAAACTCCCGCGTATGATGTCAAAAACATTTTTAACATCATTCAGTTCTTCATTGCCCCAATGTGGCTTATATTGATGCTGATTCATAACTTTAAAAAAATCATTATACGCAGTCGGACGCTCAGTTAAAAGTGGCAGCCATTCCTCTTTCTTGGCATAGATCTCTTCATAATCCTGACGAGTTGTAGCAGATAGGAATTTTTCACGATAATTTCTCATGGCCACGGCTTTCGGATCTTGTTTAAAAGATTTGATCCATGCCAGAAGTTTTTTACGTTTTACAAAAGCTGCAATAAAAAGCACGAGAATAAAACCGGCAATTAAATAGAGGCGATAATAAGAAAGGCTCAATGACTGATCGAGAATGAAATAATCTTCAGCCTTTTTTTCAAGTGGCAAAACTTTAATTGATGGAGCAGCAACTTGAACCAGTTCGCCTTTATAGTTTAATTCAAAATTCGTCAGATACTTCGCAGCTCTGGCGAGAAACATTCCTTTTACTTCCAAGACATCTGCATTGTTTGCTGAAGGTTCTATAGAATGTATTTGGATCAACTGAAGAGAATTAAACAAAATACTATTTTGGAGTTTTGCAAATTCTTTTGTATCTGGATTATCGAGCGGCCAGACTTTAAGAGTCGCTTCAATCAAATCACCTTCTACAACCGAAGCCGGTTCGCCGGAAATAGTAAACTCGCCTTTGAGTTCAGCGAAAGCTAAACTGGAAAAAAGAAGAAACAATAACGACAGGAAAAGCGTTTTCATCGCATCTCCTTCACGAAGTTTTCGAGATATTTTTCCTGCACGCGAAGTCGTCTGAATTTTTTTCCAAATTCATTACTCAGTTCTTTCATGCCAGAGAGATCATACTTACCAAGTCCACCTCTGGAACCTTTGCCTGATGAAGCAAACAATGCATAAGGCATAGATTTAGCTTCGTCCAACGGAGAAAGGATTTGAAAACTGTGAACGTTTGATCTGTAAAGGATTCGTTTCAAAACACTCGTCTCAATAAAATCATTAAAATCAGACAGCAGAACAATTTCTCGTTTGCTGTTTAAGTGTTTCATAATTGATAAATATTTTTGGGACTTATCCACACCTTCGCCAATTGTACGCTGAAGATTCACATGCCCGTGTTCATCTAAAATATTGTGATCCTCAAGTACTGAAATCAGATGACTAACTCCAGCCTCGCCTGATTTTTTTGGAACATTTATTATTTCATCGCTTACAATAAGAGCATGAACAAAATCATTACTCTCTTTTGCCAGCAGATAAAGTAGACAACAGATTTCAATCGCTGCCTGCAATTTAGAAACGCCATTAAACCCTGTAAGCATTGTTGAAGAAGCATCGATAACAACAACGATCTCGACATTTCTCTCTTCATTAAATGTCTTCACGTAAGGATGGCTTGTCTTGGCGAGAATTTTCCAGTCAATAAAGCGGATATCATCACCAAAGGTGTAAACCTGATGCTCTTTGAACTGAAGTCCGGTTCCTTTAAAATTAGTTTTAAGCATACCCACAGAATGTGAGTTCGCATTCTTAAAAAGACTGGCCCTGATTTGTCCAACGACTTTTCTTACTTCAGTGATATTCATAGTTGTGGATTACACTAAAGACTTTGCAATCTTGAGTGCTACATCAGCTCCCTTATAATTATCAATCGCCGCTTCATATGAAAGAATCATTCTGTGCCCCAGAACACTAGGAACAATTTTTAATACGTGGTCTGGCGTAACAAATTCTTTTCCTTCCATGAAGGCCATGTATTTTGAGATTCTATAAAGCCAGATAACAGCACGAGGTGAAGCCCCGGCCGTAATCACACCGTTAAATTCTTTCTTAAAGTGCTCTGACGATGGTCTTGTAGCGTGAACTATTTTGACGATTAAATCTTTTATTTTCTCATCGACATAAATCGCTTCAACGAATTCCTGAGCACCCAACAGATCATCAGTTGAAAGGACAGGCTCAAGTCTCGGACCGTTCTTCTTAAGATCAAGAATATTTTTTTCCGCTTTAAAGCTTGGGTAATCCACATTCACTTTCATCATAAAACGATCGAGCTGAGCTTCCGGAAGCTGATAAGTCCCTTCCTGCTCAATAGGGTTTTGAGTAGCAAGTACGACAAAGGGTGAAGAAAGTCTGTGAGTCTCTTCTCCGATAGTAACTTGTTTTTCGGCCATGGCCTCAAGAAGAGCAGCCTGAACTTTTGCAGGAGCACGGTTAATTTCATCAGCAAGCAAAAGCTGCGTGAAAATTGGCCCGAATTTCGTATTAAATTCTTCCGTCTTTTGGCTGTAAATCATTGTCCCGATAAGATCTGAAGGAAGAAGATCGGGAGTGAACTGAATTCTTTTGAATGAGAGATCACACAATTTCGAAATTGTTGAGACCGACATTGTTTTACCAAGTCCCGGCATCCCTTCGATTAACAAGTGACCTTCACAGATCAGCGCCGCCATAATAGCGTCAAGCAGATTGTCTTGCCCAAAGATAACACCTTTAGCGTGATTGAGAGCAATATTGATTTTTTCTCTGGTCTGAACACTGTTCATAATTAACCTCTATGTACGTGATAAACTATATATTTAATGTAAAACCCTTTATCTTTTAAACCTGTCATTGGATGATCGAATCCCTGGCCACCAAGATCCAGCATCTGTAGTTTTTGTCCGTTTTTAAATGCGGCATCCTGAACGGTTTTATCCAATTCTTCAAAGCTCACATAGTGAGTACAAGAAGCAGCAACAAAAACACCTTCGCTTTTTAAAAGCCTCATTGCTTTCAAATGTAGTTTTTCATAACCCTGAATAGCATTGATCTTATTTTTTTCAGACTTGGTGAAAGCAGGAGGATCACTCACGATGACATCGTAAGCTTTGCCTTCGGTTGCAGCTTGGTCGAGAAATTTAAAAACATCAGCTCTGATAAATTGTCCGCGGCCTGAAAAACCGTTACGAGCAACATTGTCTTCAACTGCTGCCTGCATATTTCCCTGATCGACAAATTCCACTGACTGAACGCCTGAAGCGAGAAGGTGCAATCCCCAGCTGCCGACATATGAAAACAAATCGAGTCCTTTGTCTTTGTTCACATTTAAACGCATCAAAATATTTTTTAACCTGTTCCGGTTTTCGCGATGATCGTAATAGTATCCGATCTTCTGCATGATGGTTTTTGGAATAAGATAACTCAAACCATTTTCAATAACTTCGAGATCATTCTCAAGAACTGCTCTTTCATGAACAGGAAGAACTTCAGCTTTTCTGTATTCCTCATTATCAAAAAACAAAACGGTCTGTTCGGGAAAAGACTTTTGCAAAACTGACTGGATTAAATCGCGAAAGCGATCAAGACCGGCAGTGTTTATTTGAATGAGAATATATTTTTTATACTTATCAACAATTAATCCAGGCAATGAATCACTGATCCCGTAAACGAGACGTGCTCCGTTCTCGTAGCCGGTAAAAAGAGTTCTTCGCTTTAGTGAAGCTTCAAGCAATTCTACGATTGTCTCTTCAGCGACTGCTTTTTCATCCTGCTGAGAATTGAATTGAGGTAGAGTTGGTTTTAGAATTTTTATTTTGAAATAATTTTCAGTGTAAGGGTTAACATAAGCGACATAGCGCTTTTTAGCGGTGCCATCGCTTAAACAAAACCATTCCCCAGGAGTCATTCCTTTTGGAATTTCTTCGACATCATTTGCAGATAATTCCATTTCTCCACGAAGTACTTTCATAGATGATTTAGGAAGTAGTTGTAGCGTTTTCAGGGTTAGCCTCTAAGAGATAAATTCTTGTTATCTCTTAAGTATAGGCCTAGTTTTGTAATCTTCAATATGGGAATTATTACGAGAAAATTTCTTAACTGAGCATTGCGATCAATTAAGCAGCAGAGGTGCTTTTACCTCTTTAATTTTTACACAAGGTAAAAGGTCGTCCAGCATGCGAGACAGTTGAGAGGTGTTCTCAATAAAGAGTTTTTGATTCATCAGCATGAAGTTACTAAGTCCTGGCGTTTCACTGCGCTTATTCAGGAATCTAACCAGGTTGGCAGGCTCATCATAATGATAATTGAGCTCACCTTCCGTATCTCCAATGAGTTTAATTTTCTTTTTAGTTGTGAAGGACAGATAATCTCTCATCGGAGTCAGATCTACCTGAGAAGATAAAGCTGCGCGCCTGATATTCTGACCAACCGAAGAAAACCAGCTTCCATTATTTTCATGAACCGTATCAACATATTTATAATCAGTTCTCAATAATGAATATGTATTCGCAACCAGTTTTGGATCCTTGAACATTTCAAGGATCAAATCAAGACCTTGAGTAAAATTCTTTTGCTGAGAATCCGGATTCGGCATTTGATCAAACACACTTGTTTGAAGAGCAAGGAATATATCATTCAATGCCAGGTACGCTGTGTTTTTGACGGGATCATTTGTTGAATTCAGCTTTGCCGTTAAAAAATAAAGTGCTGTATTGATCGGCTTCATTGCATCAATAAGCTTAGTGTCTCCCGGGAAAAAATTCTTAAGCGCAGGCCAGTAATCCACCACTTTTTCTAAGGCCGTAAAAACCTGGAACAAGTTATTGCCCGCGTATCTTTGATTTAATTCCGGAACAGATTTACCAAAAACAAATTCAGGTGAACCGAGATAAGCTCCCACCACTAAAGCACGTGAGACTGTATCTTCAAGAAGTCTTGTTTCTTCATAGTTCAGAGTAGAAACCCAATCGACTGTATGACCAAAAACATTTTGCGTTTCACCAGCTGGAATTGATTTCAGCTTGCTGATTAATCTTTCCGCAGAAGGTCCAGCCACTCCTAAGTCAAATCCATATAACAGAGCTTTATC
>DAIQAU010000132.1:0-5088 GCA_036781565.1 Bacteriovorax sp.
GAGCAAAAGAAAACGCGGGCTTCAAGTTATTTTCTTCTCGGCGTGCTGATTTACTCTTCCAATCCGACTTTAGTTGCGACAATGTCCGGTATCGCTGCTGTTATCAAGTCTTGGAACCTTTTTTCCAATTCCTTTACAAATTATTTGGGGCTTTCCATTGGCATTGCTGTTGGATCAGCTACCTGGTTTTTCCTGCTTTTAAAAATAGTTCATCGTTACCAGAATAAAATACCCGAACGCTTTTTTATTAATTTCTCAAGGGCCTGTGGTCTTCTGATTGTTCTCTTCGGACTTTACATGGCCTTCAATGTTTATAAGGAAAATTTTGTATGAAAAAACCTATGATCAAAAAGACGACTCAGCTACGCAACATGCTTATGAGTAACGAACTTGAGTTTCTCATGGAAGCACACAACGGAATTTCAGCTAAGATTGCTGAAGAAGCAGGTTTCAAAGGGATCTGGGGTTCAGGTCTTTCTATTTCAGCGGCCCTAGGTGTCCGCGACAACAACGAAGCTTCATGGACTCAGGTTCTAGAAGTGGTAGAATTTATGTCAGATGCGACGACTGTGCCTATACTTCTCGACGGAGACACAGGTTACGGTAACTTCAACAACATGAGAAGACTTGTGACGAAGCTTGAACAAAGAGGCGTTGCAGGAGTTTGTATCGAAGATAAAATTTTCCCTAAAACAAACTCATTTTTGAGAACAGATGCTCAACCTCTCGCTGACATTGAAGAATTTTGCGGAAAAATCAAAGCTGGTCAGGATACAAAGCTAGACGACGATTTCAATATCATCGCTCGCGTTGAGGCCCTTATCGCAGGCTGGGGAATGGGAGAAGCACTTAAGCGTGCTGAAGCTTACCGTCTGGCCGGAGCAAACGGCATTCTGATGCACTCAAAAATTTCTAAGCCGGATGAAATCCTGGCCTTCATGAAAGAGTGGGGCGAAAGAAGCAAATCTTGTCCGATTGTTATTGTTCCAACTAAATATTATGCAACTCCGACTCAAGCATTCAGAGATGCGAACATTTCAGTTTGTATCTGGGCCAACCACCAGATGAGAATGGCCGTTACAGCTATGCAGAAAGTGACTAAACAGATTTTTGAAGAACAAACTTTAATGAATATTGAAGATAAGGTTGTTCCAGTTGCTGAACTTTTCAGACTTCAAAATGATAAAGAACTTGAAGCTGCTGAAAAACTTTATCTCTCTGTTGCGGACGCCGACAAACCTCGAGCGATCTTCCTGGCCGCTTCCCGTGGTGCGGATTTGAAAGAATTAACAGAAGATAAGCCAAAAGTTTTAATCGACATCAATGGCAAACCATTAATCGAGCAATCAATCAACAGCTTTTACGATCATGAGATCAAAGACATCTCAATTGTCACAGGCTACAAAAAAGAAGCGTTCAAATTCCAGAACATCAAATACGTTTACAATGAAAACTGGGAAAATACTTCTGAGCTTTCTTCACTTCTTCTTGCGAAAAAAGAAATTGTCGACAATTGCGTTATCTCGTACGGCGATATCCTTTACAGAAAATATATTCTTTCAAGACTTCTTGAAGAAAAAGGCGATATCACAATTGTCGTTGATGCAACTGTTGAAAACAGATCTCCTGACTATGTAGGTGACTTTGTCACTTGTTCACGTGCTCACACGAAATCGTGGAATGAGGATGCGACCGATCTGAAAAATATCAGCTTCGGCAAAGCTTCCGACTGTAGCAATGCACACGGTGAATATGTAGGTTTGATCAAGACTAATAAAGTGGGATCTGAAATTTTAGCTAAAACTCTTGAAGAACTTTCAACTAAGCCAGACTTCAATAAAATGAAGCTTCCTGATTTAATGAACACTCTTCTTGAGAAAAAAGTTAAAATTAGCGTTATGTATATCGATGGTCACTGGATGGATATCGATAACTATGCAGACGTTACTCGCGGTCAGAAATTTTAATGAAGCTTGAGCTTCGTGCTCTTAATGAAAATGATGCTGAGGCCTTCTTTGAAGGCCTCGTGCTTTTTGGAGATATGGATCCGGAGTGGTACAGTTTTGCTTATAAACCCGGAATGTCGTTTGAAGAATTGCTTCGCATTCATGATGACGAGTACCACGGAAGAAATTTAAGACCTGATAGAGTTCCTCATTCGATGTTGTACGCTTTTCTCGATGGGAAAATTGTAGGGAGATCGAGCATCAGGCACAAGCTTAATGATCATTTAATGAAGCTTGGAGGAAATATAGGCTACGCTGTGGCGACATCTTACAGAAAAAAGGGGATTGCCACTGAGATTTTGAAACAATCTCTGGAATTTTGTAGGGATGTTTTAAAACTGGATCGCGTGCTTGTGACTTGTGATGAAGATAATCTGGGCTCGGTAAAAACCATTGTGAAAAATGGCGGAGTTCTGGAGAACAAAATATTAAATGAAGGCAAAACAACTTATACTAACCGCTATTGGATAAAATTATGATTACAGCAGATAAATTTCTTATTCCCGCTAGAGAACTTGGCTTTAATTTTTATACGGGAACACCTTGTTCTTATTTAAAGCCGTTTATTAACTATGTTATTGATGCCGATGGATTTGACTTCATCGACAGCGTGAACGAAGGTGACGCCGTTGCGATCGCTGCCGGAGCAACAGTCGCAGGGAAAAGAGCAGTCGTCATGTTCCAGAACTCCGGCCTTGGAAATGCCGTTAATCCGCTCACATCTTTAACTTACACTTTCAATCTTCCGGTGATGGTTATTACCACTCTTCGCGGAGAACCTGGTGGTGCTGCTGATGAACCTCAACACGAACTCATGGGACAAATAACCACACAGATGCTGGAAACCATGAAGATGAAATGGGCTTTCTTTCCGCAAACTGAAGAAGAAGTATTACCAGCACTTAAAGCTGCTGATGATTACATGAAAAAAACATCTCAGCCTTTTGTGTTTGTCATGAGAAAAGACGACATAGCGGAATACAAACTACAAAAGAAAACTGCAGCGTCTCAAAAAGCATTCAATATTTCTCATTCAGATAAATTTGAACTCGACTATGCTCAACGTGAAATGAGAACGCCGGTTCTTGAGAAAGTTCAGCAGCATCTTGGTTCAGACGTTGCCGTTATTGCAACGACTGGAAAGACTGGCCGTGAACTTTACGAAGTGGGTGATCGCGAGAATCAATTTTATATGGTTGGATCTATGGGATGCGCACTTGCTTTTGGTTTGGGAATTGCTCTTTGTAAGCCAAGCCTTAAAGTAGTCGTCCTTGATGGCGACGGAGCCTTACTGATGAGAACCGGATCGATGGCAACGGCTGGAGCCTATAAACCACATAACTTGATTCATATTTTGATCGACAATGAAGTTCATGATTCAACAGGTGGACAAGGGACTGTTACGGGAGGGATTTCTTTCGGCGCAATCGCAGCAGGTTTTGGTTACTCAAAAATCTATTCAACAGATATGATCAATCGCTTTGGCGAAATTCTTGATGAAGTTAAAAACAAAAATGAAGGTCCGGTTTTTGTTCACTTGAAAACAAAAAAGGGTTCACCTGAAAAGCTGGGAAGACCGAAAGTAACTCCTGCTGAAGTCAGCGTGAGATTTGCAAAGTTTGTCCAATCGAAATAGTACTTATAAAGGGCCATCGGGCCCTTTTTTATTTGAAGGAATAAAGTTAATGAAAAAAGTATTAGTGTCGTTCTTCTTCTCGCTCTCTGCGTTTGGAGCCAGCAGTGAAATACCGGCCCGCAGAGAATTTCCTATCAATGAAAAAATAAATCCTTGTGAAAATCTTTATGAGCACGCTTGCTCTAAAGTTATTGAAAGTTTCAAACTGAGAGAAGATCGCAGAAGACACGCCTTTGCCTTCAGCGATTCAGCTGAACGCATTTTGGAGTTTAAAAAGAATACACTTGCAGATCTTGCCAAGACCGAAACGAAAGATCCGATTGCTTTGCAGTTAAAGAATTATTATCTGTCGTGTTTGAATGAGCCGGCCAGAGCAAAAGAGGAAGCTGTTTATATTGCAAAGAAGCAAAGTGAACTGGAAAAAGTTCAGAATAAAAAAGACTGGATGTACCTGCATGTTCAGCGCATCCATTCCGGCGATCCAGGGTTTATGGGGTACTGGAGTCTCGATAATTTCGATGATCCGAGGAAGTCAGATATTGTTATCGGCCCAGGGTACTCTTTTCTGCCGGAAAAGAGCTATGCCAAAAATGAAGAGTTGATTAAAGAGTTTGAAAAAATTGCCGTGGATTTTTTTAAAGCAATCGGCGTAAGTGAACCCGGGGAAAAAGCAAAAATAGTTGTGAAGTATGAGCAAGATATGCAAAACAACCGACTTTTTCCTGCTGAAATGAGACTGGCCTATTCGCGCCGACTTTTTGTTCCTAAAGAAGATCTTCTGGAAAATTACCCGGAACTTGAGCTGAAATCTTTTTTGAATCAATTGCCGAAAAAAACACAAATTCGCATTCTCAACCCTAAGGCTTATCCATTTCTGGCAAAAATTGCAATAGAATTTACTTTGGAAGAGTTGAAGACTATTCAGTTGTTCTATGAACTATATCCAAGAATAGATAAATCAAATCCAGGGTTTTATGATGAGATGTTCGCTTTCAAAAATAAGTTTTTAGGCGGTAAAAATAAACGCTCAGAACTTCATGAAGAATGCACCGAAATGACTATGCATAGTTTTGGCCCGGAAATGGATTATACTGTCCTTCCAAAAATGTTCCCGAATTTTTCTTCAGCAAAAGTTGCAGAGCTTGTTGGATTAATCAAGAAGAGTATCCAAAATTCTTTAAAGAAAAATACCTGGCTGACTCCGGCAGCAAAAAAAGAGGCGATGAGAAAAATTTCAAAAGCGTATATGAGACTTGTGGCCCCAAAAACTTTTGCAGACTGGAAGTTTTTAAAGACCGCAGACTATAATCCAGAAAGATTTTTGGCGAACAATGATCTTCGTGACGATATTAAGGAAGAACGAGAGTTTAAATATTTTAGCGAGCTGAAAGATATTCGTTCATGGGAAGGGGTAAGACCTCTTGAAGTGAATGCTTTTTATGAACC
>DAIQAU010000133.1:0-4911 GCA_036781565.1 Bacteriovorax sp.
TTGTATAGATCTTTGACGTTCTTGATATAGAAATGCATCCACTTGGCATCAGAATCAAAATTTGTTCTTTTTGCGTAGTAGAGGTTAAAACTTAAGTTCATCAATGAAGGCAGTTTCTTTACCAATGTTTCGAGTTCAAAAGATGTGATGATTTCTTTATCGCCACCGACAAGAATTCTTTTGATGAAAATAAGCGAATCAATTGTATTTTGATCGATTTCTTTATTGCCGAGTTTCTTGGCCGCATCCTGAATAAACGTTTTGATATTAAGTTCTTTTTTTATATCAGGTGATTTGTCGATAATTTGAAGGGTGAATTTTGTGAAACGGTCAATTGAAGCGTTGAAACGGTCTCGTAAAATCTCGAATTGCCCCTGGTTCTTTTCGTCATCCATTTCTTTAAGAACATTTGTAATCTCAATTGCTTCCTGGTTGACGTGAACCAGAAGTTCAAAAAGAGGAGAAATGTTTGTGCGTGAAATGCGGTCAGCTTCATCTCTTAAAAGAAGCATATTTAATTGAAAAATGAGGCTCAGACCTTTAACGATTGTATCGCTTTGTCCTTCAAAAAATTTTCTGACGAAGATCGTGATTTCTTTTTCCGAAACTTCACCAGGATTTTTTGAACGGACGTATTTAGTGAACTGGATGAAGTTTTCCTGAAGACATTTAATTTGTTCTTTCTGATCTGCTTTAAAGATTTCACCTAATTTCGAAGCATCGATTTTACAAGTCTGAAGCTGGTCTGATTTATAAACTTCCTGATTCGCCACCGGCTTGTCAGATGTATATCCACAGCTCGTTAAAATGAGCACGGCGGACAAAAGCAGGCAATTGAGCGAGTGAGTAAATTTATTCATATCTATAAAGTTTAAGGGCAGTTTGAATTTCGACCAAGCTCCAATGCCCAGCCCTTTCCATTTTACAGGGTGCATCTTTCATAATGACACTCAATCCAGTACCCTTTGGTCCTTAAAAAAGTAGAACCATTTTTCCAATGAAAAAGCTTTGGAGTTAACCTTGTTTTTTAACAGGTATTTTTTACATACTCTCTTGTTTCTGGCCAATTTTTTCATAAGTGCGCAGGCTTATGAAGGGGCCGTCTCCTACGAGAAGATTTATCGTTTGAACCGTCCCGCCTATAAGAGCTCGTCCGGGGACGTGATTAATTTCAGCTATGAGAGTGCTCCCGTTAAGCCGGAAAACAAGCTCGACGTCTTTGGCATGGGCGATTTAAAGCTCTATTTTCAGGATAACAACGCTGTAAATTACTCGATTCAGGAGGGTTACGTTCGCTATAAAGGCGATTCGTATCAGCTCTTCGTCGGTCGCAAGATTCTCGACTGGAACATCAATGAAAAATACTGGAGTTTGGGCTATCTGAACGGGAACCAGGCCTTTACGCTGCTTTCTACAGAGGAAGAAGGGGTCACCGGAATTTTATTGAAGAAAGAAACGGCCAATTGGGAATTTGATTTTCTTCTGTCTTATTTGTTTATTCCTTCGCTGAACCCTGAAATCGATTTCAAAAACGGCGAAGTGCAAAGTAAAAGTGACTGGGTAAGACTTCCTCCTAAAAAAACTGTCGTGAGCGGACTTGAAGTCCCGATCCTCTACAATAAGCCCAGCTACAAAATTTCTAAAATTATATTCAATAAATCCCTCGGGGGAAACATTCGTTACAGATGGTCTCCTCAAGGTGGTATTTCGGCCTTTGCCGTTTATAAACCGGAAAACAGACTTCGCGTAAATGCTGGTGCGGTTTACGACAATACATTAGGAAAAGTCGTGGTTGATCCGGATCCGACAATCAATCACCATGCTTATTACGGAATTCAGGTTTACCAGGCCTTCGGTGATGTTAAAGCTCGCGGTGGTTTGTCGTATGTCGATCCCAATGCGAAATTAGGAAGAGATTTTCCGGTCGACATCACAAATGCGCGCAAGACATTTAAGTCTGATTATTTCACGATCAACCCTCGCTATGAAAAAGAAGCTTATTCACATTTTTCAACAAATCTCGACCGCACCTATTATGCGCTCTCATTGAACTATATTCATTTAATAACTAAATCTACGCGCGGGAATGACGATTTCTTCAGTGACTCAGTTAAATGGAAGAGAGCTGTCGGGGGAAGTGTCCTTTTGAAATTTACAGAGTCATTCAATATGCTTCTGGATATGAAGTATGACATCGAAAGATTCGACAATATTCTAAACGGTGAAATCCGCTACAACTACAACAACAAAATGATCTTTGCTGTCGGGCTTGAAATTTTGAAAGCTCCGAAAGCAGACTCGTATTGGAGCTACTACCGCGCCAATGACATGCTTTATACTTCAATCGGTTTATTCTTCTAGCAAGAAGCTTTAGGCAGAACAATTGTCACAACAGTGCCTTTTTCATCCGGATTTATCTGCGCTCTGTTCGCGATCGTAATTTTGCCGTTCATTTTTTCAATAAGAGCGGCCGCAATTGGCAAACCAAATCCAGTTCCGCGTTCATTGTTTGTTCCTTTCATCGTTGTTCGCATGTAGGGAGAAAAAACGCGATTGATGAGGTCTGGTTGAATTCCCACACCGTTGTCTTTGACCCGGGCCACGACAAAGCGTCCGTTTTCAGTAAAAGATAATTCCAGAGAGGAATGTTCAAAAGAAAATTTAATGGCATTGGAAATGAGATTGCTGAAGAGCTGATAACAGACGGCCGTTTTATCGCCATTAATGCAGAGGTTTTCATCCTGGGCATTGCAAATCAACGTGAGATTTTTTTCTTTCAGTCTGTCTTCAAATGAAAAATGAATGTGCTCGACAATTTCTTTTACGCTGACTCTTGTCGATTGAAGAGGCACTTTCCCGTCTTTGTAGGCCATCCATGAACTGACTGATCTGGTGAGATCCTGAATATCATCACAGGCACGTTTGATTCTTTCTGCGTGTTTAGGATTTTCGGCCAGGCTTTCAGGAGTGAGATGTTTGCTCGAGTTTTTAATGATGAGCAGAGGATTGTTTATGTCGTGGCAAAGAATGCGAAGAAGATTCTCTGTCAGCTCACGTGCATCGTTCAGTTCGCGGTTTTTTTCGTTGTTCATTCTGATGGCCGCAACTGTAAAACACGCGATGAGAATATCCAGCAGAACGTAGCAGGAAATAATCATTCCATCGCGAAAGCTGTGGGGAAGAATATCGGGAGGCAGAAAACCGAGTTTACCTGCGAGATACAATCCCACGACAATACAAAAGTTTAGAAGTACCTGCAGAACGATAAGCGGCGTGCTTCCGAAAAATCCGAGAATGACCGGGTGAAACGTGAGCCAGATAGCGGCCGGTGAGTAAACACCACCTGTGTAAAAGCAAAATAAAGTCTGGAAACAAAGCCCGGATAAAGACAGCGCCACGCCTGTGACGGGGAATGATTGAGTGTAGTAAAAAATGAGCGGGACAGTACAATGAATGAGCGTGAAAATCAGACCACCCCATGGAACAGGGTAGCTCCAGCCCCAGGCAAAAGCGCAATAAAAAACATAAACCCACATGACGATTGTTGTGCTTGTCCAAAGCATGAGCATGGAACGCAAACGAATCAGAAATGATTCCGGATTGGTTTCATTACGAGAAATCTTTTTCGCGAATGAATCGTAAAAAGCAGTCACTCGCGAAGGAACTAGGAAAAATCTGTTTGGCATGAATTAATAATAATGGAAAAATTATTTCTGGCAATGAGAACAATAGAAAGTTGCGCGGCCGCCGAGAGATATTTTGCTTACCAGAGTTTTCTTGCACATCTGGCAGATTTTCTGGTGAAAAACCACCAGGTGCTGAACGCCCAGACCTTTTTCTCCATTGGCGTCCCGATAGCCTCCGCTGAAAGTAGTGCCGGATGTTTTCACAGCACCACTGACAACGATGTCGATAGCCGTTTTTATCTTGTGAATTTCTTCAGCAGTGATATTTCCGCTTAATCTTGTCGGAAGAATTCCTGCGCGAGCACAGATTTCACTGGCCATATAATTGCCGACGCCAGGGAACGCTTTTTGATCAAGCAAAAATGGTTTTAGCGTTTTATTAGGTGACCTGAAAAAAGTTTCCGCAATAACGTTTTCGTCAAAGTCGGGAGAACTCACATCCGGACCGAGAGTTTTTTCTTTTTCGTGGAAGTGCTCATTTGATAAAGCGTAAAAATGGCCGAAGCGTCTTGGATCGACATAGGTAAGAAAGCCGTTTTTCTTTTTGCTGTGATCGATAAGTTCAATATGCCCATGCTTGTCTTGCAAACTTTCGTGACTTGTCTGCCACCGGCCCGACATTCCCAGGTGAGAAAGAACGTAGCCGTCAGGAGCAAGTTCAAAAATGAGCCACTTTCCATGCCGTCTGATTTTTGTGATTGTTTTTCCAGTGAGATCGAAATCTTTTTTCTTCACCATTCTGGTCGTGAGTTTTGAGAAATGAGACTCGTCGATCTTGAAGGGTAAGAACGGGGAGAGTTGGTTTTTTATGGTTTCGACTTCGGGTAGTTCTGGCATTTTATTTCACCGTTAACTGTTATCGGTTAACGGATAACAGTTAACAGTCACTGTTAACGGTAACAGTTAACTGTTAACCGTACGGTTAACCGAAAAGAATTGCGCGTCATAGCGCCTTAATTAATTTATACAATGAAGCTGCGGTTTTGTCAGCGAGTGCAAGTATCTCTTCATCCTTTAACTCCAACATTTTTAAAATAGTTTGCGTTTCTCTCAATGAACCAAAAGCTATCTTATAAAAACGTTTTTTCTCGGAACTGGTAAATCTTCCCGCGCCTTCAGAGAGATTGAGCGCAATTGATTGACTTGCCCGTTGAAGCTGCTCTTTTTGATAGAATGGGATTTCCAGTGGGGCGACCTTTTTGTGTAATAAAATGGCCAATTCCAG
>DAIQAU010000134.1:0-4900 GCA_036781565.1 Bacteriovorax sp.
AGTAGAGTGGCAACAGCATTCAACTATTCAGGCTATTGTCCTGTCACTTTTTCTTCCAATGTGCTGGATCTCACACCGGTGGCGAAAATGACTTATCAGATGAATGTCTACGGAAGAAAAATACGGCTATAAAAAAGGCCTCGTAAGAGGCCTTTATTTTTTTATAAATTTAATCCCTCAAAGAGAGACGAAAGCAGAGCTTTTTGCAGGCGGGTGAGTTGATAAACGTTCGCCATAATCAAAACCGGGCTCTTTTTAATTGAACCACAAATAACCAACTGGCCCTTCTCTTTGTTGTAATCAGTAATTTCGAACAAGTTCCCAAATTCTTTTTCGTAGCTCTTTAAAACCATTTCATCCATCTCATCACATGACGTGATTTCCGGATAGCGGTCTCCTTGAACTTTTACTTTAACAAGTTTGTTTTTCTCGTTTTCGTTTTTAGATTTAATTAAATCGTTATAGATAAGCTTCAAATTGGCCGCGCCTAAATTGGATCTAAGCAGAAACCAAAGTTCTTCAAAAAATCCTGAGCGATCATTCGGCCATAGACCGAGCAAGTGATTGCGTACCTTAAATACTTCTTCAATCAAAGAAATATTATTCTGGAGAATCCAGTTGTCTCTCATTCGATCAAAGATTTTTTTTCCTTCTTCGTAATTTAATTTTTCAAATTGTTCGACGCTTAGACCGAATTCAGAGTTTGAACGAATCGGATAGAATTTGATTTCGCTTTCAAGCGCAGACATAAAATCGTCGCTCTTTAGCTCTTCCGTAAAAATATAACCTTGAAGGGCAAAGTTTTTTGCTTCTATCAGATCCACAATTTTGCTGGAAGGAGTTTCGCCCGGTTTGAACGTCTTAACGACGCCCTGATCCTGGTTTTTGGTAAACAACAGAGTAAATTCCATTTTTCTTCTTCTATTAAGAGGGGCCTTCTTTGGCCGAGAGTTTAAGTTAAGTAATAGTCTAGCTGAATCCTTTTTGGATGGGAATAACTCCCTAGGTAAAAAAGTGCGAATTCGCCCATTTTTTAAAGGTCGTATACACTGGAATTAATGGGAAAATTCATCCTTTTACTATTCTTGTTCTTAGTGCCATGGAAGGGGAGTCCCCAGGACGAGCGTTATTTCCGTCAGATCTTCTCCGGTGAGCTTTCCAAAGAGAAGGGCGGGGCAGAAGATAAGAAATACTCTTTCTATATTCACACCCCGTATTATGAAATCGATTTGAACCGCGACAAGGCTCCTGAAGAGCTTATCTTCGTCAAAAAAGACAGTGAAGACTGGTTAGAGATTTTTGAGAAGAAAGCAGGTGAACGCAAGAAAATTTTCAGTTATCGGTTCGAAACGAAAGGTTACGATTCTGAATTGTATCGAATTGAGATGAAAAAGCTTTCTCCTTCAGCTTCAATACTCATTCTCTATTACTACGAAGGTGTGAGCAAATATACAGAGATGCAGAGTACATCCCGCATCTATGCAATCACCATTGATAACAATGACCTCAAAACACTGAATGGCTTTAAAGGGCCTTCTTTTTTTGAGGAATACCGTTCGCTCAAAGGGCATTACCACTTACGAAATTATCAGGTTTATCTTCAGGATTTAAACAATGATGACGTCAAAGAACTCATTGTGAAATTTCATCTCACAAGCCAGGTTTTCCTGTATGAAGGGAATGGCAAATGGAGAACGTTCGCTAATTAAGAAGCTTTTGGGTAATCTTCATCTTCTTCAACATCACGGTTGTTGCTGTCTGCCTTATAAGGTTTGAATTGATGAGTCTTTGGAAAGTAATCTACTTTCGCTGAGGCTTCACCACTTTTCATTTTCTTGCTTACGACAATCCAGAGCGCGGCCGGAAGGGCCAGCAGGAAAATCATCGGACCAATATATGAATAGGGTGTGGAAGGTGCAGTTGTTTTTGTAGCGATGTTCGCGGGCACTCTTTTAATCTCTGCTTTGTGAGCGGCGATTTCGTGCTTATGAAAATCAAAACCTGAATTATCTTTCTTGGGAATGCTGTCTTCCAAAGAAACTTCTGTCAGCGGCTCAACCGATGGTGCTCTCTCTGCAAAAGCCTGATGAATCGTCAGACCGGCCGTAGCTAAAGAAAGAAAATAAAGTGCAGAAAAAAGCGGTTTCTTCATGAGACAACTCCTAATGCAATCTTATCGTGCTTTCTGGAAAAAATTTAAGCTGAAAAAATATGCCTAGGTGGATTGGTCAGGTATTCCGTGATTCCAGGTCTTCCAGCTCCTGGTAAAGAGCGAGCAGCCTTTCATCCAAAACGGTCTGTGCATCCGTCAGAATTTTAAGTTCCTGGTTTTTGGGATCGGCCAGCTTGGTGTAATCTAGGCCCGCGATTTTTTCTTCAATAATTTTAACTTTGTTTTCTGTCGATTCAATTTCTTCGTAAATAGTTTCCAGGCGCTTTTTCTCTTTGTTGGAGAGTTTTGCCTGGGCAGTTTTGGCTTCTTCAACAACAGGAGTGCTTTGCGATTGCTCAGATTTAGCAGCTTCTTCCGCCAGCTCTCTTTCAACTTCGACCAGATCCAGGTAAGGCGCAACCTGATCATAACCGCCTTCAAAGTTTTGTAGATTTTTATTTTCCAGCAGCCAGACTTTATTAGTGACAGTACTGAGGAAGGCGCGGTCGTGAGAAATGAGAATCACTGCGCCCTGAAATTCGGCCAGTTTCTCTTCGAGAATATTTATCGTTTCGAGATCGAGATCGTTGGTTGGTTCATCGAAAATTAGAATATCACCGGTCTTTGTGAGGTTGAGAGCAAGTTGCAATCTGCTTTTTTCACCACCTGAAAATGTTTTCAAGGGGCGGTGAATATCGTCGCGATGGAAAAGAAAGTTTTCAAAATATGAAATTACATGCCGCTTAGAACCGTCAGGTAAAGTGACAAAATCAGATCCGTCTCCAAGCAATTCGTAAGGGGATTGATCGACTTCAAGTTCATCTCTTTTTTGAGAGAAATATTGAATCTGAAGATTTTCAGCAGTTTTCATTATTCCGCTATTGGGAAATAATTCATTTCTGATCAGTTTTAACAATGTCGTTTTACCAACACCATTTTTTCCAAGCAGACCGATCTTATTTCCTTTATGGATTTCGCCACTGATATGTTCAAAGAGAGGCGATTGTGAAGGATAAGCGAAGGTCATATCATCGAAAGAAACCAGAACTTTTGTCTGACGATTGGATTTCTGCAATGAGAGATCCAGCGATTTTTTAGCTTCGCTTTTAATTGTGGAAACTTTTTGCTTAAGATCGAGAAAGTTTTCAACGCGTTTTTTACTTCGGGTTCCGCGCGCTTTAATCCCTTGTCTCATCCAGGCTTGTTCTCGCTCTAAATTATTTTTTAATTTATTAAGGAGACTGAGTTTGGATTGCTCTGAACGCTGTAGAAAATCGAGATAGTCAGTATAAGAACCGCTGAAGCTTTCGATACGTCCATGCTGGATATGAAAAATTTTTCTCGTCAATTTTGAGAGGAGAAAGCGGTCGTGAGTGATGAGCATGAAAGCTTTTGAAGTGGCATTGAGTTCGTCTTCGAAAAGCTTGATGGTGTCGATATCGAGATGGTTCGTGGGCTCATCCCAAAGGATGAGGTTCGCCCGGCTGGAAAGCCCAAGACTTAGAAGAATCTTTTTTTGCTCACCACCGCTCAGGTCGCGAACTTTTTTGTTGAGATCTTCGAGTCCGAAATATTTCAGATAGGATTCATAGTTATGAACAAGATCCCATCCATGTTGCTCTTCAAAGTCATGGAGAGATGTCTCAAAAACTTTTTTTAATTCAGGATAAAAGACAAAGAAATAATCCTTTAAGGAGAGTTCAGAATTGTTATCTAAAGGCAGTTCCTGAGGAACATAAAAGAGCGAAAATCTTTTTGCTTCATCGCCATCGCCTTTTGCTTTATTAAACTCAAAAGGGGGGGATGTATGGTCAGGCACCAGATCGCCTGTGAGGATTTTAAAAAGTGTCGATTTCCCTTTTCCGTTCAATCCTAATAGACCGATGCGATCACCAACCGAGACTGAAATCTGGGCGTTGTTGAAGATGACTTTGGGGCCAAAGCTTAAGTGAATATTCTTTAAAGTGCAGAGCAAACTCATGGATGGATTATAGAGAGAGGAAGGGAATCAGGCAAATAATTCCCCCTTCACAAGATTGACTTCGTATATGTGTTAAAATCTATTTAATAAAGGCCCTGCAGAGGACCCTATGAACCTACCGGCGATTGCCAAACAAACCTATGATCAGTTGAAAGAACAAGCTTCTTTCTCTAAAATCACAGATTTTGTTGTCCATCATTTAAAGAAAATCTCTTCTCCCTTGGAGAGAGCAAGGTTCGTTCACCACGTCGTTGACGATTATAATCGTTCTGTTTTCTCTCATCCCCTTGTTAAGCAGTATTCTCCTTGTAAAGCGGGTTGCGCTGGCTGCTGCCATACTCAGGTCAGTATTACTGAGGATGAAGCCAATTTGCTGGCTTCATTGGTTGAAAATGGATTGAAAATTGATCACGCTCGTTTGCAAAAGCAAATGAAAGCGGGAAATGACAGCGCTGAGTTTTATAAATTGTCATACGCCGATCGAAAATGCGTTTTTCTTGGATCAGACAATCTTTGCCAGGCCTATAATGACAGACCGTCTGTGTGTCGCACGAATGCCGTTTTAGGCGAAGCGAGCCAGTGTTCTACTGAAAAAGGTCTAAACGAAAGTCAACAATTGAGACTGATTAAAACGTCGGAAGCTGACATGGCCATCATGGGGTCGTTTATGGCCTCGAAATCTAATGGCGCTCTGGCCTTGATGTTGGGTAAAATTCTTCAATCTCCCTCTAAAAACAAAGCAAAGAAAAAATCGTTTTCCAATAATG
>DAIQAU010000135.1:0-1144 GCA_036781565.1 Bacteriovorax sp.
CTGCTTTATTTACTTGTAGCAATTAACTCCTGCACTTTCTTTGAAATCTTTTTTAATAAAAATAAACGTGCGGCCTTGAGAACTCTTTTCTGCTTTTCTTTAATTGCACTCTTTTTGACTCACTACCTTGGCTACTTTTATTTTGGCGCCCTTTTGATAAGCTCTGTCTTTTTAAAGCACGATTTTTTCCGGGGCTGGAGCAAAACTCAGCTTTCAGCAATTGGCGGCTTTTTCATTTTCCATTTCGGTGCCACTCTTTATCAATGGCAGTTTAAAAGTTTTATTTCATGGGTTTCCAACTCTCCAGCGAACATTGCCTACGCGCTAAAGAGTTTATTCAGCGTAACCCCTTCTATGCCACTCACATTGACTCTGTTCTTTCTTTGCTTTGCCGTTTATTTTCTTTTTCATTTAATTAAAAATAAGCATATTCATGACAATGCGTTTTTTTCACTCATTGTAGTTATGTCCGGTTTAATCCTCTTCGGGATATTTTCATTTTTAGGAACCCCGGTATTTGTTTCTAAATATCTCTTTATTCTTTTCCCTTTTGTTTTGATTCTTCTCGCCAGTGCGCTTTCTTTCTACAATATTGAGTCAAATCCCGGAATCATTATTGCTCTCGCTTTGATTGCCTCCAACTTCAGAGGATTGGAAAAAGATGAGAATGCGTGGAAGTTTGATGCGAAATCCTTTCTAAAAGAAGTGAAGCAATTGAACATTATCGGAGAAAACAGCAAAGTTCTTTGTAATGTTCAACGAGGTCCACATAAAATCTTTAGTGGCTATTCCGAAGTTTATTTTTCAAGAGATATCTGTTCTCTTTACCGGAACAGTTCTGTTCCGTTCTCTGAAAATGAATATGATTTCATTATCAATCTCAAGAACGTGCCTGCAGATGATCAGTTTAAGCAGAAGTCCACTTACTTCCATGTTCTCTATTCATCACGTGATGTGGAACTTTTGAAGAGAAATCAATGACGAACGATAATCACGATCTGGATTATAGATCTGACATTGATGGGCTTCGTGCGATAGCCGTCATTTTGATTATTCTCTTTCATTTTGAAATTGGCCCATTTGATGGCGGTTTTATTGCAGTAGATGTCTTCTTTGTAATCTCTGGCTTTCTCATGACAAGAAT
>DAIQAU010000135.1:1244-4880 GCA_036781565.1 Bacteriovorax sp.
TCTTGCCCCAGCGACATAAATTAAAAGGCGTTGGACTTATCACGGTTTGTTTCTTTTTTTATTCAGTCTATGCCTCTTATCACTGGCCGGACATTGCCTACTATATGCTTCCGTCACGTTTTTGGACTTTGAGCCTCGGAGGATTTGTTGCCTTATTAGGACCCAATCGCAAAGCTGGTCTCGTCACAAAGCTTTCAAGCAGTCTTGCACTTATATCTCTTTTTCTCACGGCTTTATTGTTTCAGAAAAATGATGTGTACCCTGGATGGCGGGCCCTGATTCCAGCAATCTCGGCTGGAATCATTATTTTTAACGGTGAATCCGGAACATGGTCGCAATTCAAAATCCTACAAATGAACCCGCTGCCTAAACTTGGTAGAATCAGCTATTCCCTCTATTTAATCCATTGGCCTGTCTTTTATTTTCTAACAATGACTACGCTGATGAAAGTCGATCTGACTTATAAAGTTGCTGGAATTGTTTTCAGTTTTATTTTTGCAGCTATCAACACAACTTTTTTTGAAAACAAGATACGAAAATCAAAAACAGTTCCTGTCTACTTATTGATCATCATACACCTATTCGTTGCAGGAATTGGATGGACCGTTTCTAGATTCGGAAATAAGCAAACAGCATCAGACACATTAAAAATAAACACAGAGTACAAAAGTCACATTGAGAATAATTGTTTGATGCCCGAAAATTTGAAAAAACAATCTCATTGGTGTGAAGCAGACAAACGGTTTCCGGTAAATCATTTTATTCTGGGTGATAGTCATGCAAGTCTCATTTTTCCGGCCATGGTAAGAACTTCTTCTGAAAATGAATCCTGGGCCATAGCTGCGCAGGCTGGATGTTCTCCTCAATCCAGTCATTGTGAAGGCTATTTTTTTGAAATCGCCAGAAAATTAAAAGTGCATCCAGAAATAAAAGAGGTAATCATTTCTTTTTCAGCTCGAATGATGGATGAATCAACTGCCATTTATTTAAATGAGAAGCTGGCAGTAAATCATTCTCCCAGAAATATTGTCATCGGCCGCATGCTGGAACTTGTCGACATACTGACTTTAAACGGACGAACAATAAAATTCCTGCTAGCTCCTCCGGCCTTATTGAAAGAACCGCAACTTTGTCTTCCGCGCCCTTATGTTTTACCAAAACATAATGAACCTCTGTGTTCCTTGAATTTGAAAGAGACTGATAATCTGATGAAAAGCTATGATGAATTAGTTAAAGATTTAAAACGATATCGCCCTGAACTTATTTTAATTAATCCCCGTGGTGTTTTTTGTCACGAAGACCGGTGCGAAGTTATCAGAAAAAACGGAATTTCCAACTACAGTTACGGTGATCACATTTCGGAAAAAGCTGCGGCGGAAGTGGCCGACTTAATTCGAAAAAATTAATGAGAGCGAAGCAGTTCATCGAGCAGGTTTTGCTTGAACTGATCAATCGTTGTTTTGTCTGTCAAATCTTTCAGGTATTCAATGGTCAATGTTTCCGCGCCGGCCACTCCCGTAAATATGACTCCCACGCCCGGAGATTTTAGCATTGTTCCTCTTGCCCACACACTGATATCAGTCCACCCTTCTGGAAAAGTGTACGATCTTGGAACTCGACCTGCGCTGATTAGAAGTGAACTTGTAATTGATTTCGAATTCTGGTCAAAATCTCTATAAACTTTCTTCAAAGATTTAGGTTTGAAGAATGAGTTGACCCACAATGATCCATATATGAATTTTGCAGCCTTATCCATTTTATGTGAGTTAATGATGTTTTTTACTTTTCCTAAAAATTTCAGGTCATTGATTTCATCTCTTTTTCCTACAATCCATACAGTCGAAAGAATATTTTGAAGAGAATAACGAATTTTCAGCAATGGCCGCAGCGTTTTGGGAAGGTAAACCATAATGGGAGTTTTCATATCACCGCGTGCTTTGAGGCTGCTATCAAGCGCTTTAAAACAACAATAAGTCAGATACTCAGTAATCGAAATATCAAATTTTTTGCAGCTTTCTCTGATTATATCCTGTTGCTCTGACTGCAGGTGAAGAGTCGTTGAAGTGACGAATCTTTGTGGCTTTTCATGATGATCAATTAAAGTCGCCATCATGTACTGTCTTTGTTTTGAAATGGGTCTTAAATGAATTTTTAATTGTTCAAAGACCCACTTCCATCCCATGTATTTGTAGAGATCGCGGTAACGAAAAACTTTATCAGTTTTTGCTCCTTCCCTGATCTCCATTCCATTCATGGCACGAAAAACTTCTTCCATAAGATGAAACTGTCCGGCGGCGTCGCATAGAGTGTGATGAACGTTGAATATGAGAATGTTTTTTCCAGTTTCTGTTTTTCCAAGAAGAAATCTGAAGGCCGGGGACAATTGCAGATTAAATTTTTTTTGTGAAAACTCATCAATCGCATCTTGAGAAAGGATCTCATCTCTCAACTCGACAACATCCAAAGACGTGAGATCAGCCTTATTGTCATAGTAGCGATTCCAGCTCAGGATCGTTTCATCAATCTTTGAACGCAAGAGAGGAATCTCTTTTATCGCTTTATCAATCGCGCCTCTCAGATCATTCAGCCGTACATTGCCATTAAATTCCACCACGATCTGGCTGTTATAAGAAACGTATTCCGATTCATGAGCAAGCATGAATTTCTCTAGGGAATTGAGTGGTATAGGCAGCCTCTTTGACATAAACCCAAGGGTAGCATGCCCTTACACATCCCCCGGGTGGACTGTAAAAATTTTAGGCCGCCCCTGTCCACCGCCCAAGGTTTAGACATTTGGGCTATACTTGAATTCATGAGTACTTACGGCGAAAAGCGAAGCCCAACCTTAATCAATGCCCTCAGACGGACCTTGTGGCCCATTCTGCGCTTGTTTTTTCGTCTAAAAATCGAGGGACAGGAAAATGTGCCCTCGAAAGGTCCTTTGCTTTTTATCGCCAATCACAACGTGGGTGCTTTGCTTGAAAGTCATTCAGCTTTGTTTATTCTCCAAAAGATAATTCCCAATTCAACGATTTATGGCTTCACTCACCCTTCGATTTTTAAGGTTGCAGGGATTAAGCAGTACTTTGAAAAAATCGGCGCTGTTCCTGCCACCTATGAAGTGGCAGAAGATGTCTTTAAAAAAGGCGATTCTTTGATGATTTTTCCAGGTGGCAATCGCCAGGCCTTGAGGTCTGTGTGGGACTATAAGAAAACATCTTTTGAAGATTCACATGGCTGGGCGAAGATTGCACGACTTCACAATGTCCCGGTTGTTCCTGTTACTTTCAAGGGCTCACATTTTGTGAATCCGATTTTATTGAGTGGAGAATGGGTTTCTAAAATTTTAGTTCTGCCCTGGATTCTCGGCTTAAAGTGGCAGTCTATTTCTCTTGGACAAATTCTTCTGGCGGCCCTCACTTTTATTTTTTTAAAAAATCATACTCCAATGGTACTTAATGCAGTCATTACATATCTTGTTTTTATTTTCACTCCTTTAGCCTTGCTGATTCCTTTTCCAGTTCAAATCAAAATCTATCCGCCAATTGATCCATCGTCATTTGAAACACAAGAAGAACTGGAAAAGAAAATGTCTTTAATTATGGGATCGATTTATCCCTGAAGTTCCTGCAGAAC
>DAIQAU010000136.1:0-4870 GCA_036781565.1 Bacteriovorax sp.
GCAGGACTTTTGAATGCTCTAAGTTTAAATAAAAAAAGCCGCCCGTGAAGGCGGCTCTTACTGCTTTTTTAGGAACAAATCTTTTCAGATCAAAAAATAAAAAGGATTTTTTACGTCCTCTCATTTGTTTGCTTTCTTTCTTTTCGAATTCAAACTAACAAACTTTATAATTTTTAACCTTCACGCTTTGTATTGGGGTTGAATCAATTTTCTTCTCCAATCTTGCGTCCTTGTCTTAGTTAAAAGCATAGGGCATGCCAGTTTTTTCCAATGAGATTTCGGCTCTTTCTTTCGTTTTTTAAGATTTTTTACGTAATCCCCGAGGCAAAATGCTACAGGCGCGGGGCCTGCACTATAAACAGCGACGGTTAAAACAGGAGTGTTTTATGAATTACAAAACTATTTTAGTGGCCCTCTCGATCTTTGCTTCGCTTCAGGCATTTGGCGCCCAATCGAAAATGCCGACGGAAGAAATGCAGAAAATTTTAACGGAGCTGGATAAGAAGGGAGCAAGGCCGATTGAAACATTGAATGCGGAAGAAGCGAGAAAGCAACCTGGACCAACCGATGCGGTTCGATCAGTGATGGCGCAATCCCGGGATGCCAATACAGAAATGCTTGAAGTGTCTGAAGTGAAAGACATAACAGTGGAAGGGGCCGCTGGATTATTGCCGGCAAGGCTTTATAAACCCTACACAAAAGAAAAGGGTGCGCTGCCGGTTGTGGTTTATTATCACGGCGGAGGATTTGTTCTAGCCGATAACGATACTTACGATGCCACTCCGAGATCTCTGGCCAGTAAAACTAAGGCCATTTTTATTTCAGTTGAATATAGAAAAGCGCCTGAAAATAAATTTCCTGCAGCTCATGAGGATGCCTTTGCGGCCTACAAGTGGGTAGTGGCCAATGCCGCTTCGTTTGGAGGAGATCCAAAGCGTGTCGCAGTGGCCGGGGAAAGTGCTGGGGGAAATCTCGCTTTAAATACGGCCATTCGCGCGCGCGACGAACATTTTCAACTGCCGACTCATGAACTGCTGATTTACCCGGTGGCGGGAACAAATACTGAAACTGAATCTTATAAAAAATTCGGGAACGCCAAGCCTCTGAATAAATCAATGATGAATTGGTTTATGGATAACTATCTCAACACTCCTGCAGATAAAAATGATCCGCGAATCAATCTGGTGAATGCCAATCTGAAAGGACTTAATCCCTGCACCATCATCACGGCCCAAATCGATCCTCTGCAAAGCGAAGGAAAAGAGCTTGCAAAAAAAATGAAAAAGCAGGGAGTGAAAGTGAGTTATCGCAACTATGACGGAGTCACACACGAATTTTTCGGTATGGCGCCTGTGTTAAGAGAAGCGCGTTCAGCTCAGGAAATGGCGGCGGCAAGGTTAAAAAAATCCTTCAGACTATAAATGCAGAAAATAGCTTATTTGATTTTAATCTTTTTTCTTTTTGGTTGCGCTCATAAGGAGCGCAATTTTAATCTTTGCCCTAAAATATCCATTCATTCACCTGATAAAATTGATTTCAGCGATACAGAGAAACGTCTCGTTTGTGGTGATCCGGAAGAGGAAGCGTATAAGCACATTCCTGCTTATCAGGCGAAATTTTCAATGCAGGGATTTCTGCAATCCAAAGGTTATTCAAGTCCTGATATTAAACAAATGGGCGACAGTCTCGAAGTTTACACCGGAGAACAGACGCGGTTGAATTCGGTCGAGGTCAACTCGGACATTGTAGCAGATTCTGAAAAACTGCAGAAAAATATGTACCGCCATCATCGCAAGGAAGTCCTGACTCCAAAGTTGCTGGACGATCTTGAAAGAGAAGCAGTCAGATTCATGCGGGACCGGGGTTATCCTTGTGTAAAAGTTAAAAGTAAAGTGAATGTGGATGAAGGCATTCTCTCCATGGATGTGGTGAATCTCAAATCATTTCCCTATGGAGACATTCCAAGAGAATCCATCGAAGGTGTCGATGACCGCGCGCTGGCGCGATTTTATCCTTTCAAACCTGAGTTTCCCTTTTCACAAAGAGGACTTGATCTGACAGAAAAAAGATTTACCCGGGCAGGAGTCGTCCAGGGGACCTTTTTTCAGGAGAAATGTGAGCTGGAAAAAGATTCCTTCTCGATGACACAGGAATTTATTGTCGGACCTCCGCGCACCATTCGTTTCGGCGCCGGCGCTTCAACAGAATTAGGTCCCATTGCAAGAGCGAAATGGTCGAACCAAAGATTCGGTCCGATGGCCTCAACGATGGAAGCAAGTCTCCAGGCATCTCTCAAGACACAGACTTTGAAACTTTCCACTGATCAATATTGGTGGCCGGATCATCCGAGACAATCTGTTCTGGCCGAGCTTGCTCTGGAACGAAATGATCAAAAAGATTTTTTGGAAAAAAGTGTTTCGTTGAAACCGCACATGCAATGGAGTGACGATACGTTAAACCGAAACTGGATCTGGAGTTCTGGACCGTCTTTTTATATTGGTTCATTTAATTCAAAAGCACTTGATGAAACAAGAAAATACCGGACAGTGGCGATTGAAGGAACTATTCAGACACAAACTCACGTCTATGAAATTTTCGATGATCATCCTCAGGATGGCGATTATTCGCGTTTTAATTTTGACCTGCGACATCCTGCACTCGGTTTTATGGATCCTCTTTTTAAAATCGATTATACATTTTTGAAACTTCTCTACATTGGTCATCTTGGAAAAGGCAGTGCGATCGGTGGACTGCGAATAAACAGCGGAACGACGATTGTGCGAAATCAAGTCGATCCTTCGACACTGCCTCCTTCCGTAAAATATTACGGAGGGGGAAGTGATGATGTCCGCGGATTTGAGCTGGCCACTTTGCCTTCCAATGCCGGCGCCGGATCGCTGACCAAATTCAGTGTGAAGCTCGAAGCACGAAAGACTCACATGTTTGATCCCAACCTCGAAGGATTTACTTTTGTCGATACAGCGTGGTTTGGCCGTGAGTCTATGAAATTGCAGAATCAATTATGGTATTCGCCCGGTGGAGGCGTCCGATGGTTTTCTCCTATCGGTATGGTTCAAACTTATCTGGCGCGTGCCCTTTCCAATCAGACACCGAGAGACGATGGATTCTTTTTCTTCGTCGGTATAGGAGGAGTTTTTTAAATGAAAAAATTCTTTCTTATTCTCCTTTCATTCACAGCGGTCATTATCGTTCTGATCATCGGCGCAGCATTAACCATTTTTTTTAAACCGGAATTGATTGTCACCCCCAAGACTCTCAGCTTTGCTCTGGAAAAATCAAAAGTGTTAAAAAGCTGGTCGCTTAAGGAAATGACTTTTCACCATGAGATGATTCATTGGAACAAGCGCCGGTTCTCGGGAAGCTTTAAAGAGTTTTGTTTTGTTAAAGAAAATGATTTTAAAAAAATAGATGCGTGTCTAAATTCTGTCCGCTGGAATGCGGAATTGGGCTGGACCAGAAAAGAGGGGCTCTCCTGGAAAGTGTATGAACCCTTGACGGTTGATTCTGACAAATTGATTGTGACAACCAAAGCGGAGGATGATTCTCCGCCAACTGATTATTTCAAATTATGGGATACTCTCTGGAAAACTTTCATTCCCGAAGTTCAACTCAATTTAAAATCCATTGATCTGATTGATGTTGAGAATAAACAGAAGCATCTTTCTCTTAAGTTGCATAAAAATGCCAAAGAACTGAATGCAGAAATCATGGACTTTAAAATTCATGCGACCAAAGAAAAAATTGTTGTGCATGGACCCAAACCTATTAAATTGCCAGTGGATTTGAAAACCAAAAACCCTCTGTATTTCAGCGAACTCAATTTGAGTGCCACCATCAACAAATGGGATGTGCCTCTCACGCTTACAGGAAAAGTGGATACGGCGACAGTGCAGCTGAGTTCAAAAATAAGAAAAGAATGGATCGGTCATGATTTGCCTGGGCATGCGGTCATTAAAAATATTCTTTTAAATACCAAAGGCGATCTCACTGTTTTGAAACTAAAGCAAACACTATTCAGATTAATGAAACCACCTTTCAATGAACTTCCTGCGCCTATTAATGCTATGGAAGGTTCGCTTGTTATCACTCTGGGGACGGAAGAAGCTGAAAAAAAGGAAGATGTAAAAATGCTGGTGAAAACCAGTGTCGATCTTTCTGGAGCAAAGCAATTTTTAAAATTCAACCTTTCTTCCAATTTTGATTTTGATACCAAGGCTAAAAAACCAGGACCGTTTATCCTGGGAATTGATTTTGAAAAAGTTGTGCTGAAGCTTCCTCGGCTGGAAAAAAATAAACTCCCTCCTCAATTTAAACCCGACTCGCGATTTTATCGAGCCAGCGATCTGGCCCGAAAAAACCAAGAGATGAAGAAGAAAAAGAAAAAAACAGCGGAGCAGAAAGAGCGCGAAGATTTAACAATGACACTGCAAGCCTCTGCCGATGCCCCGTTGCAGATCAAAACCAATGTGCTGGATGAAATTTTAAAACTTTTTTTCGATCTTCAGTTTGATGAAGGAAAAATTCAAAGTGGCTTTATTCAATCATTGCCGTTAAAGACGGAAGTTTTCAGAAGGAAAGTTTCAATCAATTCAGTGAGAATCAATTATCATGAACCGGTTGAGGCCGACATTCTGGCTGACATCGATTTTCTTCTTCCGGAATACACCATCACGCTCAAGCTGGAAGGGCCCCTGTCCAAACCGCGGACTGCGTTCTCCAGTAAGCCGCCGCTTCCCGAAGACGATATCATTGCGGTGTTGTTATTCGGGCGTCCGCTGGAAGATCTGGATGCTGAAGATAAAACGGCCTCGAAAACAACCGGCCAGATTATTTCGCAGGGATTGCTGTC
>DAIQAU010000137.1:0-2484 GCA_036781565.1 Bacteriovorax sp.
GGAAACCAAAAAAGAGCGAAGACAAAAAAAGTCGGAAGAAATATTTTCAGGAAATCTTCCGTCGGACTTTTAAAAACCAAAACTCTCGCATTTGCCATGCTTAGTATTTACCCTCAGACTCAAGACCATTCATGATCGCGATCCCTGAACTTGTTCCAAGTCTCGTCGCTCCCGATTCCATAAAGTCTAAAGCAGCTGCTAAATTTCTGACTCCGCCACTTGCTTTGACTTCCATGTGCGCAGGAATGTTTGCTTTCATCAGCTTCACGTCCGCAATCGTTGCTCCACCAGTAGAAAAGCCAGTTGATGTTTTCACGAATTTTGCCCCGGCCTTCGCCGAAAGCTCACATGCCTTAATTTTCTCTTCATCTGTTAAAAGACAAGTTTCAAAAATAACTTTGACCAGATGTTTTCCCGCAGCTTCAACGACGGCCTTAATATCGCTTTCGACAATATCGAACTCGCGGTTTTTCAGCGCTCCGATATTGATGACCATATCAATTTCCGTTGCCCCATCCGCAATGGCCTTCTTCGTTTCAAAAACTTTCGTTTCAGTCGCATTAGCGCCCAAAGGAAAGCCGATAACCGTACAAACCTGGACATTCGTACCGTAAAGCAATTTCGCCGCATACGGGACGTAGAAAGGGTTTAAACACACAGAAAAGAAATCGTAAGTCACGGCTTCTTCGCAGAGCTTTTTGACCTGGTCGCGGGTGGCTTCCGGTTTCAGCAAAGTGTGATCGACTAGACGATTGATTTTGACATTGTTTTCCATATCGTTCCTTTACAATTGGGTCAGGCTTTGAGTTTAATACATTCCTAGTATGATTAAATCCCGTTGGTTTTACCACCCATTATTTATTTTTATTTTCTCACTTTTGGCACTGGCATCGTCACTGGTGATTTATATCAGGTCTTATCTTCGCGTTCATGCGGCATTGGAAGAAGTCGTTTATAAATACCACCTGAACACCAAGAGTTTGCTTGATACAGAAACTTGGGTTTTGGTTCTTATTCTTTCCCTGTTGGTTGCAGTTATTCTCACCGGGCTACTGATTATTTATATTTACTACCAGAAAATGATTCAGCTTTACCGGCTTCAGCAAAACTTCATCAACGGTTTTACACACGAACTAAAAACGCCGATTGCTTCACTCAAACTTTTTCTTGAGACGTTCTCCAGACATGATTTACCCCGTGACGAACAACTCAAATACCTCGAGTACATGAAGCGCGACACTTCGAGACTTTCCGACAATGTTAATCGGATTTTAAATCTGGGAAGGCTGGAAGACAGAAACTTTAAGGCCGATTTTGCTCGCCAGGATCTCGTCTCCCTGATTGAGAATTTTCTGGAAGATACTCCGCACCTTTTTGAAGAAGGAAAAGTCACGTTTCACACACACGTAAAAGAAGCCTGGATGCCTATCGACACAGCACTGTTTGAAATGCTGATGATGAACCTCATCACCAATGCTCTGATTTACAATAAAGCAAAAGAAAAACTGGTTGAGATCGAATTATCGACTGAAGGAAAAAATGTGATCATTGATTTCCGCGATAACGGAATTGGACTGGAGCGATCTCAGGTAAAAAAGATTTTTAAAAAGTTCTATCAAGTTGGCAAAAGCACCAAAGGATCTGGTCTTGGCCTTTATATTGTTCACAATATTGCTCGTCTTCACAAAGGTGAAATTCAGGCAATCAGCAGAGGCCCTGGTGCAGGAAGTGTTTTCAGGTTGACTCTTAAAAATCAAAACGGAACGGTATGATTCAGACAATGAATAAAGGGAAAAAAATTTTAGTTATCGACGATGAAAAGCACATCGCGGAAGCGATCAGGCTGAATCTGAAAATGCTCGGCCACGAAGTTGCCATCGGAGTCAACGGGCTCGAAGGTTTGAATTGGTGGAGAGAGTTTTCCCCAGACCTGGTCATTGTCGATCTCATGATGCCTGAGATTGACGGCATTGGCGTCATCACGGAAATCCGGAAACGCGATTTGAAAATTCCCATCCTCGTCATCTCTGCCAAAGATCAGGTGAAAGAGAAAATTAAATGTCTGAGCCTTGGTGTAGATGATTATCTTTCAAAACCCTTTGATCTCGATGAATTTCTTTTGAGAGTAGATCGCTTGCTTACAAGGGCCATCTGGTCACAGACAAATCAAACTGTCGCAGAAAAAACGAACGGAGAAGTGGAAATCGATTCGTTTACCTTTGGTTCGAACACGATTGATTTCAAAAACCTAAAGGGGACGACGGCCAGAGAAAATTTTGATCTGACATTGCAGGAAATAAAAATTCTTAAAATTTTTATACTCAACCCGAATATGCCTCTCACCCGCGAAGAAATTTTAGAGAAGGCCCTGGGATATGACCGCGGAGTCACAACCAGAACCCTCGACAATTTTATCGTTCGTTTCAGAAAATATTTTGAAGAAGATCCTAAAAATCCGAAACACTTTAAAAGTGTCAGATCGGT
>DAIQAU010000137.1:2584-4783 GCA_036781565.1 Bacteriovorax sp.
AGAACGATTGTTTCTCCTGTACAGGTGAGAGTCGCGGCACTGTCGGCAAATGCATAAGGGGAAAGGGTGAAAAAGGCAGAAATCAAAAGAGCAAATTTCATAAATCCTCCTCGGTAATTTGCTCTGTCACACCATAATTTTCAAGACATAGCATTACGCACATTCACATCAGATACTGCGAACTTCCTAAAAACTAGACAATGACGGACCGACCTATTACAGTTGTTGCTTCTTTAGAAAATTATGATTTAAGGAGAAACTATGGGCCTTCTTACAGGGAAAAAAGCACTTATTCTTGGTGTCGCAAACGATATGTCGATTGCCTGGGGAATTACAAAAGCTTTCAAAGAACAAGGAGCAAGTGTTGCTCTTACATACTTAAACGAAAACCTTCAAAAAAGAGTTGAGCCACTGGCACAAGAAGTCGGTGCAGATTTTATCTGTGAAATGGATGTGACAAACGACGATCACTACGCAGCTCTTAAAAAAACAATTGAAGAAAAGTGGGGCAAGTTCGATATTCTTGTTCACTCACTTGCGTTCGCTGACAAAACAGATTTGAAAGGACGCTTTGTGGAAACTTCTCGCGAAGGCTTTAAAATGGCCTGCGATATTTCTGCATTCTCTCTTATCGGTCTTTGCAACACGCTAAGAGATAATCTAAACGACGACGCTACAGTTATCGCTATGACTTACCACGGTTCTGTGAAAGTTCTTAAAGGCTATAATGTTATGGGCGTGGCAAAAGCTGCACTAGAAGCAAGCACTCGCTATCTTGCTGACGACTTAGGTCCACAAAATATTCGCGTGAACTGTATTTCAGCGGGCCCGATCAGAACGCTTGCAGCTTCTGGCGTTCCAGGTCTGAAAGACTTCTTAAAAACAATTGAAGAAAAAGCTCCACTTCGCAAAAACGTCACTCAAGACGACGTTGGCGGTACAGCAGTGTATCTGGCCTCAAAACTTTCTCACGGTGTAACCGGACAAGTTCTTTACGTAGACTCAGGTATCAATATCGTTGGTGCTTAATTCAAATTAAACTATGATTTGTTTGCATAGAAGGCCGCTTTTAAGCGGCCTTTTTCTTTAGATTAAGTTTTATTGACGGTCATAATATCTGCCTTTATATAAAATTGATGATTCCTACGAAGCAGAGTCCAATCTGGAAAAAGATTGTTGATTCACAAATCGATTTTCACCTTTCAGGACTCGCAACAAAAATGTTGCTTACGCGAGTTCGTCTCATGACAAAGAATGATCCGGAAAAAATATCTGAGGCCATCGACATTGCGCACGATTTTTTTACAAGAAATGAAAAACTTGTTTCAGATGATGTGAAAAAAATTTTTGCAAAGGTAAATTTATGAGAACGCTAATGAATCTTGTTGAAACAAGTGAACTGATTAAGTCTGGGGCCAATTTATTGATCGCCGGTCATCAATCCCTTCTCGAAAAACTTCCGGCCGGCAATTGGATCGGGGGATCGATTCCTTATTTTATGAGTGAACGCGGAGGAACAGTCAGCCTTGAAGAACTTCAAGTGGTGAAGCTTCCGGATTTTATTAAGTCAGTAAAAATTAAAAATTATTCTGAACAAATTTTAAATGCCATCCCTTCAGATTACGCAAGCAATGGAGTCTCTGTTATTTTAATTCCTGCGGGAAGCAAAGTTTTACAAAAATTTGCAGTTGATTCTTTCAATTATCATGGGCTTTTTGACAGGCCATTAATTGGATGGGTAACAGGCGTTCATCTCAGTCAGTTAGATAAGGAAGAGCCTTGTGTCTTTAATGGCAATACTCAACTAATGTCAACGACTGATGCCGTGGTTATGCATATAGAATTGCCCGAAAACAAAATTGGTAAAATTGATATTATCAATCTGTTTAAACCTGGGGCAGGAGATATCATTACTTTTCCTGAGACAGGATTTGAAGTTGTGAACTGTTTTATCAACGGAAAATCCGAAAATTTTTATGATTATATTCAAAAAACTCATCTGGATATTCAACTTCCTATGGTCGCTAACTACAACGGCGCCATGGTTAATGTGAGTTTCCAAAGTATGGATGAACAGAACAAGCTTGTGCGTCTTTATGCACCGGTTGTTAAAGGCATCGAGTATAAACTTTCACGCCCGATTCATGATTATGAAAAAGAGTTTGCTGAAGAACTTGCCCGTCACAATATAAAACCAGC
>DAIQAU010000138.1:0-4743 GCA_036781565.1 Bacteriovorax sp.
TTTCCTCCATCGCGAAGATAGGCCTGAATAACAATTCCTGTCGCTTTATAATCGCGGAGCTCTGGTGTTTCCAATAAAACTCTGCGGTAAATTTTAAAAACAATATCGCGGTAATGGTAATGTTCAGCATCGATATTGATGAAAACATCCTCTTCTTTTGCAGTCAGAAGAATTTCTTTCAAACGAGGGGCAACCAGATTATATGTATAGTCAGGCGCATGAGGCTTGAAATCAGAACAAAGGGCCGAAACCTTAATTGAAACGTGAGCACGGTTAATTCCCGCACTATTCATTTCACCTTTCTTTACGTGAAGAGAAAAACCGCGAACCAGTTTCAAAACTTCATTTTTATAGTGATCAGCTTCGCGTTCGGAAACGACAAGCTCACCTAGCTGGTCGAGAGTTACGTCTCGTCCTGTAAGGCTGAGAGACTTAAGTGATTTATCTGCTTTTTCAATTGTTTCACCGGCAATAAATCGTTTCGCCATCAATTTAACAGCGCTTCTTACTGAAGCTGCTAAAATGGCAGCTGGAATCAAAAGGGCAACGTAATAAAAAAACTTAATTCCAAAAGTATAGCTGGCCGGAAGTGCTCTTTCCTGGCCCTTCTTTTTCATTCGTCTTGCTTTGCTGTTGTCTTTTAAAAAGCGATAAAGAGATTCAATAAGAATGCGCTTTACTTCGACGCCTTTCTTATCGTGGTCCAGTGAAGGAAGAATCGCTAAAAACTTCAAGAGGTGAATGCGCAGAAGCGCATATTGAGCAGTCAACCCAAGACCAAAGTCCGTAATGTCTTCAAACAAGCTTGGGCGATATTCGTTTAATCTCGTCAAAAGCGTTTTAATAATTTCATTCGCGCGCGCTTCTACTTTTACAAAGCGTCCGTCGTTGAAAAGATCAGGCATTCCTTCTGTAGCAATCAGCGTTTCAATAGAAGAAGGGAAATTCTTCACCTGAAGACTGGCTGCCAGCTCAGTATGTTTGCGAAGGTCTTTAATGATATCTAAATTGAGATCCAGAATTTCACTTTGCTGAAGAAGGAACAACTCTTGAGAAAGCTTTGGCGTATAAAGCCTGATTTCTGATGTCTTGAAGAAAAACCCTACGAGGAAAGGGGTTGAGCGAATAGTAAGCTGAACTCTGAAATCGACATTCAGATTGAGATAAGGAGACAAGATTTCCCAAACATCGTTATTTAATGTTTTATCTGCTCCGACTAAGAGGCTTTCAAATTCTCTGTAAAAATAAATTTTCCAATTGTTTTGTGAAACTGATTCAAGCGATAAAAGAAATTCTTCGGGTTTGAGTGATCCAACCTTAAGCATTTTAGGCTCCAAAGTAATGAATTAAAAGTGCACTCAAAAATAGCGCAAAAATGAGGCTTTCACTAGTCAAAACAAAGAAAAAACGGACCTCAATATTTGACTTGTCTGACATGTGTCCCTAGAATTTTTAATATGGTGAAGTCTTCCCTGTTTTTCTTTGTCGTCTACTCAATAAATTCCGCTTTAGGGGCGTCGTCGTACAATCTTAAAGACCTGGAAGTGCTTGAGCGCGAGAAGAACTTCGAAGAATTCCTGTCTCACGTAAACGATATTCGCCCAAGCGAAAGAGACAAGCACTGGCGCGAAATGCTCCAATCTATGGCCATGGGGTTGATAGATTACAAGATTAAGACCAAAGACTTTACTCCTGCGTCTTTTAAGCAGATTGAGCAGATCGGACGCTCAAGCGCCCTTTCTAAAGATGAATTTTTCCAACTAAAACGATCTATCTACGTTAAAAAATACTTAACTGAATGCTTTAAAAAAACCGATCTCACGGTTGAAGTCGACAAGAAATCAAAGGAAGTTTCTTCTTGTGAATCGGATTTGAATTCATTCTGGTACTTTTCCAAAAAAGATCCTGACACCGGTTTAGATCTTGCTGCCATATTAGAGACGGCCGGATCAACTCTTTCCCGATGGCCTTTTTTCTCACCTGCAGTCAAAGACAGCATTGCTCAATTTTACTGTCGAAAGGCCCCGGTTCAAACCGCCGTGTTCAAAAAAATTTATGATGAAAGTTTCTCTGCTGACTTTGACGGAAATTACAAAACTCTTCTGGAACGACTTATATCCGATAAATGTTTTGATGAGCTGGCAATACCGTTAAAGAATACGCTGAGCTCAATCAATAATTCCGGTCTTGATAAAGAAATGGCGATGAACCTTCTGGAGGCCAAAGGTAAACTGACAACGGAAGAAAAAGATCTTTATGCTGTTTTATATCTTCTGGACGGTCCGGTTGTAGGCGATAAAATGAATATTGCCTGGAAAAAAGTAGAAGGGCTTTCTGAAAGCTTTGGAAGACGTGACAAGTTGCTGTCTGAAATAAAAAAGCTACCGGTTATTCCAGACAAAATTTTTAAAGATCCAAATCTCCCCCGTCATAAGGCCATCATCAATTTGTTCGCTCGCCACTTTCCGGAATATCTGGACTACTATGGTTCAACCTGCGTGAAGTTCCTTTCCAATAAAAGTACTGAGCTTTTAAACGTTAACTCAAGCGTTCATTGTCATGAGTTTTTAAAGGCCGCCAATACCGATAGAGAGCAAATTTCCGGTCAAAACCTTCCATGGATAAGCGACAGCGTCCGCACTCAGTATTCTGCTCTTAAACGCCCTTAAAAAAGACGATAAAATCTGTCGGGAAGAATTCAAATAAAGATAAAAAATGGCAAAAAAAAAGCCACTCTTACGAGTGGCCTTTTATTTGGAACTTTTGCTTAATTAGAAATTAAGAAAGGTGTTTTCCAACGATCCCTGCAAGTTCGAACATAGTAACTTCTTTTTTTCCAAAAAGTTTAGCTAGTTTGTCGTCTGCAATGATGTTTCTTTTGTTTTTTGGGTTTTGAAGGTTGTGCTTCTTAATGTAGTCCCAAATTTTAGAAACAACTTGAGTTCTTGGAAGTGGCTTGTTTCCTACGATTTCAGCAAGTGTAGCTGATGGTGTAAGAGCTTTCATGAAAGCTGCATTTGGCTTTCTTGGAGTTTTAGCTTTTTTTGGAGCTGCTGCTTTTGGAGCTGCTTTTTTAGTAGCTTTTGGAGCTGCTGCTTTTTTAGTAGCTTTTGGAGCTGCTTTTTTAGTAGCTTTTGGAGCTGCTTTTTTTGTAGCTTTTGGAGCTGCTTTTTTAGTAGCTTTTGGAGCTGCTTTTTTAGTTGCTGCTTTTTTTGTAGCTTTTTTCTTTACTGCCATTTGAGGTCCTCCGTTAAAGTTAGACATGTTGTGTGTCTAAATTAGTTGTTGAAAAAGCAAGTTTCGTTATTAAAAAATCAAAATCCGTTTTTAGTTTCTTTAAACTTTTCTTCATTTTCAGAGGGAAAATTCCATTTTTGTCTCGAGTTTTTCTCTCGTTTTCCCTGAGCAATGCTCTCTTATATATAAATTATTGCTTGAAAGTTTTCATCATGTCTATAGGAAAAAAGAAAAATTTTTCATTTTTTTCCTAGGAGGCTCCCTAGGGACTCCCTAGGGACGCTCTAGGGAACACATATTTTCTTCTCTGTGTTCCCTCGAGAAAGCACTCTCTAGTCGAGAGTTTTCATCCATTCTACCACCTGGCCTTCAGGTCCCAACTTTCTGGGAGTTTTCTTGTAGCCGTGGCTTTCATTGAGGGAATACATTCTGAAATTATCGATGCGACAGTAGTGAATGATCTTCTTCAGACCTTTTTCACGGGCCACTTTTTCGAAGAATTCCTTGATCGCGTGCGAGAAACCACTGCCCTGGTGAGTGATTTTAATGGCCGTATTTTTGGTTAAAAGCGAGTCGTCCTCTACCTTGTAGAAGACCGCTGCCAGGACTTCTGCGTCCAGGTTTAGAGAAAAAAGTTCCCAACCATCGGCCACTTCTTTCTTAATTTCTTCGAATGTCCATTTGAAATCGGGTGAATCGGAAAAAGCATCGATGTTGTAATCCAGGATGGATTTGATGTCTTTTTCGGTTTTGGCCTTTTTAAAGCTAACTTTCATGAGCAGTCCTTTGCGATTGTGTGTCAGGGGCGGCCGGAGTGACCTTCGTGGTCACCCGCAAAACCCACCTGTGACAAATTCTTTATTTAAGTTTTGAGATATAAGCGGCAAGATCTTTGAAATCCTGCTCAGACATTTTACTGACGATGGGAACCATAACAGGGTTTTTGCGTGTCACACCTGCTTTGATGTCTTCAAGTTGTTTAACGATATACCAGTCGTGCTGACCGTTAATTCTAGGAGCTTTCTGGGACACATTTCCGTCGCCTTTGTCGCCGTGGCAAATGATACATTGTTTGTAGAGTTCAGCCCCTTTTGCTGCATCTTGAGAGAAAGCTGGAGCGGAAAGTGAAGTTAAAACTAAAATCGCAAGAAAACTCTTCATTATAATGACCTCGTAAATTTAATAGGCGAACGTGAGTCGCAGACGTTTCAAACTCTTTGAATTTTACTCTAAGAAATCACAAAGTGCCAATAACTTTGAGAGGAGAAAGCGTCTCCTTTGAGGTAAAGAGCAGGTTGAGAAGACCTTCTATCAAGGGAAGATCCAGAGGAAAATCATTGTTTTTCACTGTAACGACAGGGTCTTCAACGAGAATTAGTTCGAGGGAATTGGCCTTTCCGAAGCGGTCATTCAGCCACGAAAAAAAGTTTATGACTGTGCGATTTTTGCCTGCCAGGCTCAGATCATTCCAGGACTGATCTGTTCCGATCAATCTTTTGGTATCCA
>DAIQAU010000139.1:0-2271 GCA_036781565.1 Bacteriovorax sp.
GCAAGCCCAAGAAAAACAGCAAGAAGCGGATACATGATTCTTTCAAAGATTAATAATTTTCCGAGAACTTCTTTCAACACTCTTCTCCACTGTTTTCAAATTTAGCAAGACGTTCACTATGTCTGCCGCCTTCGAAGGTGTGAGTAAACCACGATTCTAGAATCGCTTCGATTTCTTTTTGAGTGTTAAATCGCGATCCAAGACAAATGACATTGGCATTATTGTGCTTGCGGGACATTTCAGCATCCTGAGGACTTCTGCAAAGAGCAGCTCTGATTCCTTTGAATCTGTTTGCCGCCATTGAAACGCCTATCCCTGAGCCACAAATCAGAATACCTTCTAAATTTTGATGAATAACTTCATGGCAAAGCTTCTTGGCATAATCAGGATAATCAGCGCGCTCAATCGAGTATGTGCCGACATCTATGAGTTCTAAATTTTTTGATTGAAGGAAGCCTTTTAAGGCTTCCTTCATTTCAAAAGCTGCATGGTCTGAACCGATGACAATTTTCTTCATAAGTTTTGATTAGTATCTGTAATGGTCTGGTTTATATGGACCTTCTGGCTTAATACCAAGGTATTCAGCTTGAGCTCCAGTCAATGTATCAAGTTTCACTCCGATTTTTTCAAGGTGAAGTCTCGCTACTTTTTCATCTAGGTGCTTAGGAAGAACGTAAACTTTGTTTTCGTAGTTTTTGTAGTTCGTCCAAAGTTCGATTTGCGCCATAACCTGGTTCGTGAATGAGTTCGACATTACGAATGAAGGGTGACCTGTACCGCAACCAAGGTTAACAAGACGGCCTTCAGCAAGAACGATAAGTTTCTTTCCTGATGGAAGGATGAATTGATCAACTTGTGGCTTGATGTTTACTTTTTTAGCGTTTTTGTTGAGGTAAGCAACTTCGATTTCAAGGTCAAAGTGACCGATGTTTGCAACGATCGCTCCGTCTTTCATCATTTCAAGGTGCTTGCCAGTGATAACGTCGCGGCAACCAGTTGCTGTAACGAAGATGTCGCCAAGCTTAGCTGCTTCATCCATTGTCATTACCTGGTATCCTTCCATTGCTGCTTGAAGAGCACAGATAGGATCGATTTCAGTGATGATAACTCGTCCACCTAATCCACGGAATGAACCAGCTGAACCTTTACCTACGTCACCGTAACCAGCGACAACACAAACTTTACCAGCGACCATAACGTCAGTTGCTCTTTTTACTGAGTCAACAAGTGATTCGCGGCATCCGTAAAGGTTATCGAATTTTGATTTAGTTGTTGAGTCATTGACGTTGATGGCAGGCATTTTCAATTCGCCTTTTTTCATCATGTCGTACAGACGGTGAACACCTGTTGTCGTTTCTTCAGAAAGACCTTTGATGTTTTTGATGAGTTCAGGATATTTCTGGTGAACCATAACAGTTAAGTCACCACCGTCATCGAGAATCATGTTTAGACCTGATCCGTCAGCCCACTTAAGAGTTTGCTCGATACACCAGTCGAATTCTTTTTCGTTCATGCCTTTCCAGGCGAAAACAGGAATGCCTGCAGCAGCGATGGCCGCAGCAGCTTGATCTTGAGTTGAAAAAATATTGCATGATGACCAACGAACTTCAGCACCTAGCTCTACAAGAGTCTCAATAAGAACTGCAGTCTGAATAGTCATGTGAAGACAACCAGCAATCTTCGCACCTTTAAGAGGTTTTGATTTGCCGTACTCTGCTCTAAGCGCCATAAGACCTGGCATTTCGCTTTCAGCGATTTGAATTTCTTTGCGTCCCCATTCAGCAAGTGACATATCTTTGACTTTGTAATCCGTAAAGGCCATTTTTCCCCCTAGTGGTTTAACGATTTTGCTATAAAATAAATCAGGTCTAATATATAGCACTCTCTCCCGAGAGGGACAAGGTAATTAACAATGGCAAGCTATACACAAATAACCCCCAAAGAAGCAGAAGAGATTCTTTCGCTTTATGGTAAAGGTTCTGTCAGTAAACTGACTCCGCTATCACTGGGAATATCCAATTCAAATTACAAAGTTGATCTGGAATCTGAAACGGTGCTCTTAAAAATATCCAATGATAAAAATCAACTACAGCTTGCAGATGAGCAGCAAATTCTCTTTTACCTGCATAAGCGTGGTTATCCTTTTTCGCTCAAGCCAATTGCCTTAACAAATGGCGATTTAGTTTATACGTATGGAAAATATTTTGGCGTACTTTATCCATTCGTTCCGGGAATTCCACCAGGGCCTTCAGATTTTACCTGCAAGGAAGT
>DAIQAU010000139.1:2371-4717 GCA_036781565.1 Bacteriovorax sp.
GAATATATCTTAGACCTTGGAATTTCGATTTCGGGAACCTGCCTTGAAAAGGGCCGGGTTATCACACCGCTGGTCAAATCCTATCTGGCAGGATATGAATCAGTCCGCACGCTCAATGCAGAAGAAAAAATGCATCTCGACGATTCGATCATTCTCGGATTGATGTCTATTTCTCTCTGGAGAATTAAACGATTCAAAGAAAGAAATTTAAATCCGATGATGGAAAATTCTTACCGCGATCTTATTGTTCGCGCGCGCGATTATCACCTTATGAGACAAATGGAAAAATAGGAAAACGAAGATGGCAAAACAGCCTTACAAAAAAGACGACAGCAAAAAAGACTACTCAAGACGTGACGACAGAAGAAGACAGGAACCTAAAAAGTTCAGCGATGTAAAAAGTACACCTAAAGCAAAAATAAATCCTGATGGGACAAAAGAATTCGATCAATCGACATTCTTTGCTTCTTGTCCCCGCGAAGTGGAAGCTCTCCTTGAAAAAGAAATCCGCGACCTGGGCATTACCAGACTTGAAGTAGAAAAAGGTGGTGTCGCTTTTAAGGCCGAAACTGAAGAAGCAATAGATGTTCTGCTCAATTCGAGAGTGGCCTCAAGAGTTTTTAAAGAAATTCAGGTCTACACGATTGTCAATGAAAAAGATCTCTATACCCGCGCCAAAGAAAAATGGTGGGATAAAGTTTTTTCTGTTCATCAGACTTTTAAAATCAATACGCTTTTCGATCGCGATACCAAAGAACATTTTAATAACTCGATGATTTTCTCGCAACTGTTGAAAGATGCAATTGTCGATAACTTCAGAGAGAAATTCGGCGAGCGTCCTTCTGTTGATACTGGCAGACCGGACATTACTTTTCTTTTGAGAGTGGAAAGAAAACCCGGAACGGATCTTTTCAATGCGAGAATTCTGGTCGACATGTGCGGCGATCCTCTTTCAAACAGAGGATACAGAGAAGAATCTCTCAAGGCGCCTCTTCGCGAAAATCTTGCAGCGGCAATTATTATGACAACTGACTTTGATCCTGAAAAAGATATTTTCACAGATACTATGTGCGGAACAGGAACATTTCTCATTGAAGGCATTCTGATTCGCGCCAAGGTTGCACCGACTTATCTCAAAATCAGACAGTATATTGAAAAGAAAGTGCCTGTGTTCGATTTTTTAAAACACCCATGGTTCACTTCTGATAAAAAATCGGAAAGACTTTTCAATGAGCGCGCTCAAGCGATTTACAATCACTCTCTTGCTGCTCTTAACGAACTTCAAACAAGACAGTTCTTTGGTTTTGATATTACTGAACGCGCCCTTGAAACAACGAGACTGCATCTTCACAATGCCATGATTGATCAGCAGATCGTCACTTTGAATAAAAGAGATGCAACGAAGATCACTCCGATGGACGAGCCGCCTGGAATCGTCATTGCCAATCCACCTTACGGAGAACGTATGGGGGATGAAGAGGAATTGAAATCGCTTTATCATGCTTACGGAGAAAACCTGAAGCAGAACTTTAAAGGATTCAGAGCTTACGTTTTTACGTCGAATCCTCTTCTCAGAAAGGCCATTTCTCTTGGAACTAGCAAGCGTCACACTTTCTTCAACGGAAGTCTTGAGTGCCGCCTGCTTAAATACGATTTGTACTAAATTTTAAATTTCTTGATCAATTCATCGAGGTGATTTGCGAGACTGCTGAAGTCTCCGCTCACCTCGCCGATTCTTTCCGAAGCAGTTGTCGTTTTATTTGAAAGTTCCATAATGGAGTTGATATTTTTTTCAACTTCTTTGGTCGCCTCGCTTTGTTCCTGAGTACTGAGAGCAATGTTCGACATAACCTCTTTCAATTTGGCCATTTCAGAAGAAACATTTTTGAATGAGTCGTACGAAACATTTACCTCATTTTTTCCTTCTTCTGCCAGCGTTTTAGTTTCACGGATAACTGCGACAGCTTCTTCCATCAGATTTTTTAGCTGTACAGTGGCCTTTTCAATTTCTAGATTCGATTGTTTCGTTTGATTGGAAAGATCCCCAATCTCGTTGGCGACTACCGAAAAGCTTTTTCCATGCTCGCCTGCCCTTGCAGCTTCAACAGAAGCGTTGAAAGACAGCAATTTGGTTTTCAATGTAATGTCGTCGATAACTTTAACTGTCGAAGAAATCTGAACAGTTTCCTGTTGAAGTTTTTCTGCAATCTGCGCGACCATTTCTATCTGCTTATAAAGATTGTTGATTTTTTCACGGGCAGAGTATGCTTTTTCTGCTCCATCACTGACTTCAGCTTCAACGTTGTTTGTGAATTCCTGCGATTGATGAGTATTGTTGGCAACGTT
>DAIQAU010000140.1:0-4681 GCA_036781565.1 Bacteriovorax sp.
CCGGTGAGAATTCCTTTGTCGAGAGTCCCCCAGCTCATAAAACTGATGTCGTGTTTTTTCAGGTAAGGAAATAAATTTTCCGCTAATGCCGTCTGGAAAAAATTAAACTCCGACTGGACGACTTCCACTTTCTCTACTTCTTTACTTTTTTCAAGATCTTTAATGGTTGTATTGCAAAGACCAATATGTTTAATCTTCCCCTGCTCTTTGGCCTTAGCCAGAATCTCAAGCGGACGGCGGATGTCCACATTCGCATCCGGCCAGTGAATCATATAAAGGTCAATGTAATCAGTATTGAGATCGCGAAGACTTTGTTCCAGCATTTTCTGCGTGACTTCCGGTTTGTTGGTCATATCAACGCGTTTATTTTCGTGCCAGGTTACGCCTGACTTAGAAACAATAAAGACTTTGTCGCGATTCTGATTAAACGCCTTTCCTAGACGTTGCTCAGACAGACCGAAACCATAAATCGGGGCCGTATCAAAAAGGCGTAAACCAAGATCATAAGCTTCTTTAAGCAAATCAATTGCTTCGCCTTCTGAGATATTTCCGAAACCATAACCACCGCCTTCACCACTGATGGAAGCCCCACCGAAGGCCAGAGGAATGGAGGAATTTTTGATGTTCTTAAGTAATTGCGTCATAAGGCTTCTTTCCTTGTGAAGTTTGGGCGTTAGGTGTATTAATATGCCCGATTCTCTTTGATTTCTTTTTATAACTGGAAAGCTGGAAACACAATGGTTCTGCCCCACATTCGCCTTCTAAAAAGATTGCTTTTTATTTATGTGTGTCTGATTGGTAATAGCTTTGCTTTTACGCCTGAAGAAACTGCACTCTATCCGATTACTTCTCGAATTGATTCTCTCCTGGAGAGATCGAAAACAGTTTCACCTGATCTTAAAATCGTTCGCCACTTTTATTCACAAAAGAAAGCTGAATCGGCCAATCGCGCCGGCGATTTTTTTCCACAGGCCTATTTAAATTTTAAAAAGAGTAAAGATTTTTACGAAGAACGAAATGCTCCGCTTCGCGCTTTAGGGATTTATACTTATGATTCATCGTGGGGCATTGATTACAATTGGACCATATTCAATTACGGACTGATTCAGAACGCCCGTAAAACTTTCAGCGAAACAGATAAAGCCGAAATAGAAGTTCACAGCAAAGAAAAAGCTTACCCTATTTCTTTCAATACAAATCTGCTGAATTATCTTCTCGCCAAATATAAAAAAGCGGCCGTTCTCAATTCGTTGAAGAAAGCAGAAGCTGGAAAAAAAGAAGCTCAGCTGGGATTTGAACTTGGACAGAAAACGAAGATTGACGTTCTCCGTTCTGAAGCCAATCTCGTATCGCTGGATTCGAAAAAAACCAGCTTCAGCGATGAAGAACAAAATACAAGAAGCAAATTCCTTGAATTTTCGGGTCTCGACAGCACTGATCTGAGTTTCCTGGAGAACCTGAATGAAGAACAAATTCTCTCTCTCATCAATGCTCTCAGCAAATCTTACGAGATCAAAGGCGGACCGCAATTCAATAAAAGTCCCGTGCTGACAAGTTTGAGTTACGAACAGGAAATTAACAATATTTCTCTGCACTCACTGACAGCGACAGAATGGCCGGAGTTGAAAATTCAAGGCTCTTACACAAACTCCGCAATCTCGTGGGATAAATCTTTTCACGAACCTTACCGCACACATTCCATCGCGATTGTTTTGACCATTCCTATTTTTAATGGCGGTAGTCTTATTTCTTCAAACTTCGAGCAGTATCACGCGCTCAAAACCAACGATTACACTTTTGCTCAAAAGAAACTTGAAACTGAAAATCAGCTGAACAATACACTGATCAAAATCAATGCTCTTGAAACGCTCGTCAACTCCCTGACTCTCAATGTGTCACAGTACGAAGAACTTTACAGGCTGACTTCAAAGTCTTACCAACTCGGTAAAAGTACTCTGCTTGAACTGCTGGAAGTTCAGGACAATCTTCTCGATTCTAAAATTTCGCTAGCTCAAAATAAAATTCAATACTACACGCTCTCACAAAACTATTTGTGGCAGGCAGGACTTCAATGATGTTTAAATTTTTTCTTATGGCCACTCTTCTTTTTGTTTTGGTTTCCTGCGGAGACAAAACTAAAGTAGAGGGAATAAAACTCGGCACTGGTTCAGTTGAAAGTACTGTTACCACGATTAACTCTGGAACGGTCGAGGCCCAATCCCAGGCAGAACTCGCTTTTGGAACTGTCGGTAGAATTGCCCGCATTTATGTAAGCCTCGGTTCTATTGTCAAAAATGGAACAATCATTGCTGAACTGGAAAACGCTGACCTGAAGGCCGTCTACAATGAAGCTGAAAAAGAAATGGGGCGCGCCGAAGAGCTTTACAAGAATGGACTAGTCTCCATTGCCAATCTCGACAGCTCAAAACGGGCCAGAGAAGTCGCAAGATTAAATTATGAAAAAACGGTGATGAAAGCTCCGTTTGACGGAATGATCACAGCGATGGATCTCAAGGTTGGTGAATTCTACCAAAGTGCAACCAGCCTTGATAAAAAACCGGCCGTTCAGATCATTGATTTAAAGAAAAGAATTATCAAAGGTGAAATTGATGAAGTGGATTTGCAGAAAGTGGCCATAGGCTATCTTGCAAGAGTGAAAATCCCGGCCATGAAAAATCAGGTTTTTCAGGCGAAGGTGACCAAAGTTGTGCCGTTTGTTTCGACAGCTAAAGATCAGGATCGCACAAGTCAGATCGAACTGGAAATTACAGAAGCTAAAAATGAAGCTGGAAAAGATGTTCTCATTCCAGTAGGGGCTTCGGCCGATGTGGAAATTGTCAGCGAGACAAAGGACAACGTAAAAATTCTGCCAACCAATGTTCTCTTTGGGACTGGTAAGATCAGAAATCTTTACAAAATCATTGATGGGAAATTAAAAAAATCAGAGGTCAAATTAGGTCTTGGAAATTATGAGCGTGCTGAAATTATTGAGGGAGTAAATCCTTCTGACCTGATCGCTCGTCCTCTCTCTGGTACTGAAATTTCAGATGGAATGAAAGTTGAGGTCACTGAAAAACCATGGCCTTAATTGAATTGAGAAACATTCACAAAAATTTTATCATGGGTGATGAGAACATTCATGCCCTAGATGATGTCAGTTTGAAAATCAATGAAGGAGAATTCACTTCTATTGTTGGAACATCCGGTTCCGGAAAATCTACGTTGATGAATATTATCGGATTACTGGATTTGCCTGGTTCAGGAGATTACATTCTCGATGGAAATAATGTGACTCAAATGAGCGATGATGAATTATCCAAATACAGAAATCAAAAAATTGGATTTGTCTTTCAAAGCTTCAACCTTCTTCCAAAAGCTACGGCCTTAAAGAATGTCGAAATGCCTATGCAGTATGCATCGGCTTACAATAAATCTCTCACAGATGCGACCATCAGAAAAATGGCCCTGGAAACGCTGGACAAGGTCGGGCTTGGGGCCCGTGTAAATCACTTACCCAATGAACTTTCAGGCGGACAACGTCAAAGAGTTGCCATTGCCCGCGCTCTTGTCAATAATCCGAAACTACTGCTCGCTGATGAGCCCACAGGTGCACTTGATTCACGAACAACCGAAGAGATTCTGCAATTGTTCGAAGAGCTCAACAGACAAGGCGTAACAGTGGTTCTCGTCACTCACGAAAATCATGAGGCCCAAAGATGCAGACGCATTCTTCGCATGTCCGATGGAAAAATAATTGAAGAAACAATGCGGCCGGAGAAGACGGTATGATCTTCAGAAAAATCCTGCTCAATTCGGGCGAAGCCATTGTTGAAAACAAATTGCGATCAGCTCTTACAATGCTGGGGATGATCATCGGAGTTATGGCCGTCATTCTTCTCGTTTCTGTCGGTACCGGCGCCAAAAGATATATTACGTCGGAATTTGAAAGTCTCGGAACGAATGTCATTATCGTTCAACCGGGCAAAACCGATAAAAAAAATTCAATGGGACCTCCGGTTACTTCTAGTAAAGGGAAGCTGACAATGTCGGATGTCGAGGCCCTGCAAAAAAATTCGCAATCAATGTCTGCTGTTTCCGGTGTGATGTTCGGGGCCGGCGTTGTCAAGAATGACCAGGCCACAAACAACATCAATATCCTTGGCGCCAACGATCAGTTTAACCGCATCTTCAACATGACAATCAGTGAAGGTAATTACTTCAGCAAAGAAGATGAAGAGGCCGGACGTCGTGTAGTTGTCCTGGGCCACACAGTGAAAGAAAATTTGTTCGGCTCCAACAATGCTCTTGGACAGCTGGTGAAAGTCAATGAAAGTGAACATCGGGTTATCGGCATCATCAAACCGACAGGCGACAAACTTGGTTTCAATGTCGACGATATGGTTTTTATTCCGACGAGATCCGCTTTACGTTTATTCAATACTGATCGTTTGTTTGGAATCAGAGCTGCTGCAAAGTCGCGCAATGGTCTCGATGATGCTGTTGCTGAGTTGACAGAAATTCTCAAAGAACGTCACAACAATGAAGAAGATTTCACCATCGTTACTCAAGTCACGATGATGGAAAGTATGAATACTATTCTCAATATGCTCACCTACGCTCTCGGCGCCATTGCTTTTATTTCAATGCTCGTCGGTGGGATCGGCATTATGAACATTATGCT
>DAIQAU010000141.1:0-4680 GCA_036781565.1 Bacteriovorax sp.
ATCAGTTCATAAAAAAAGAAGGCCGCTTTTTAGCGGCCAATTTCCACAGAATCTTTCTCTTCTTTATTTTTCATCTTCTCTTTTTTTCTTGCCTGCTTTTCCTTAATCGTCAGTTTGTGTTTCCCTTTATCATTACCTTTGGACATAGAAATCTCCTTGCAAAAGGTTAAGGTCATGCTCGACTGTAACAAATATTTTTTTTCAGTTCACATTTATATTTCTTATTCATTTTCAATAAAATATTTATGAGATTACTTGAAACTGCACCCGTATAGTTTGATCAATTGTTAATAAACCTACGGAGGGGCCATGTTAAAACTGAACAGACTATTTTGTCTTAGTTTCTTTATCTCCTTATTCTCCTTAAATTCTTTTTCTGAAGTGCGCGGCCCCTATCTGGAAACGAGTGAGCTGGCCGTCGGGTCCAATCATGCCTGTGCTGTGACTTCAGGAGGAATTAAATGTTTTGGCAATGCTGAAAGTGTGTCGACTACAGTTCCGGGAGATTTAAAAAGCATGACTCAACTCCAGGCTGGAAATCGCTTCAGCTGCGGAATAACAGTGAAAGGCATCAGATGTTTCGGGGAAATACCGGGCTCGACAAGACAAGATATTCTTATCGGGCCGAAGGACTTAAAAAATCCGCGACTGCTCGCTGTGGGGTTTGAGCACGCTTGTGCTGTCGGCGAGTCTGACAAAATCAAATGCTGGGGAAAAAATGAACAAGGCGAAGGAACACCTCCAGCGGGGCTGAAGAATATAACTGAACTTTCTCTGGGAATGACAAACAGCTGTGCTATTGCTGAAGGTAAAGTTATTTGCTGGGGACTTAAAAACACCGGATCACTTCAGGTTCCGGAAAATTTGCTGAATCCAAAAAATTTAACGTCGGGATGGTGGCATCACTGCGTTCAGACTGATGAAGGTATTAAATGCTGGGGACACCCTTTTGATCAGACGGTTGTACCTGACGATTCAACGATCACTTCAATCAGTTCCGGTGGCCTTCTCAATTGCGGTCTCAGCTCAACAGGGGTGAAGTGCTGGGATGAAACCGGCAAAACATTTTTGCTTCCGGAAAGCGAAACAACAAAATCTTTAAAGGTTGGTTCATCTTTTGTCTGCGCTTTAACTGAAGCTCATGGAGTCATGTGCTGGGGACCGCGCTCCGGAGTTTACAAAAGACTTCTTTCTTTTGTTCCAGCTGGAGGAATCGCTAATATTGAAAAAATTTCAGCTGGAAATGCCGGCACCTGCGTCTATGGCGACAATGATGAAGTTCGTTGCTGGGGACTCAATCCTGATGGATCTCTCGATATTCCCAATCAGATTCCTGGGCCACTGTCTGTTTTTTCTCTGGGGGCCAGAAGGTTATGTACAATTTCAGCAGAAGGCCCCAAATGTTATGGCGGACAGAGAATTGACTTCGATGTTCCAAAAACAGTTGGCAACGTTTCAATGATTTCTTCCGGAGGTTATCAAATTTGTGCTGCAAATAAGGCAAAGGCGACCTGCTGGGGCGAAGATGTCCGCGATGCTCTTCAGGTACCAAAATCTCTCACGAACATCACTCAAATTTCTTCAGGCTTTACCCACGCATGTGCCGTAGCTAACGGACAAGTTTCCTGCTGGGGAGGCACGGGGCTGATCAGAGGTGTAAATCCAGAAAAGAAAATGAAAAATCCTAGAGCGATTTGCGCCGGAGGAACTTTTTCCTGTGGTATCGATGAGAAGGGGAAAGTGAGTTGTTGGGGAAAGAAAATTCCATTTGGAAATGAAATGGGGAAAGAATTATTCGGAATGGATACAACAAAAGTTTTAAAGGTTCCCAGACAAATTAATGACGCTGTTGAAATTTCCTGCGGTCTTTCTCATGCCTGTGCCATTTACAAAGGACAGCTGAAATGTTGGGGCGATAACGGTTTCGCTGCAGAAAATCTCAATCCCAAAGTGACTATTAAAAATCCACGCATGCTGACAGCAGGATGGAATCATACCTGTGCGATAGGGGATAATGGTCTCAACTGTTGGGGTAATGGAATCAATCTTCAAATGCCAAAATATTCACTCGAAAAATAAAGGAGGAGCGAAATGAAATTCTTGTTTGCCTGTTTACTTTTGTCGATATTAGGATCTGCTCATGCAGCAGTTGATTACACTTGCACCGCAAATGAAGTGAATACAATTTATATTCCCATTCTCCGGGAAGTTGTAGACTGGCCGGACAGCATGATTCGTCCTTATGCCAAACAACTCTGCCTTTTGACCAAAGAGAAAAAGGCTTTGCAGAAATCAATAAGCAAACGTTCTGATCAGATTCGAACGACGAACTGGAGAGTTTGCAAAGAGGTAATACCTGGCAATCCAAATCCAACAGATGCTGAATGTAAAACGGCGTACAATAGCAAAGTAAATGCTCTTATCGATCGTTGTATTGCCCTGGTTGGTCTGGGACATAATCCACACAACGTAGGTTTATTTATTGATCCACTTGAAGTAGAAGTCGCTTGTTTAAGAGGAACAAACACATCATTGCAGCCGTTAAATTAAAATAAAATGGCCCCGCATTCACGGGGCCTTATTCCTTAATCTATTTTCTCATTTGGACTGATAAATTCTTTTTCCTTTAAATCGCCGCCGTATTCCGGCAATTCATCAGAAGTTGCATCTGCACTTCGTGACTGATCAGGAAGCCAGTCGTCCTGCAGATTTTTATCCTTTTGCTTTGTTTTTGGATCAGTCATTATTGAGGTCTTGTTACAGTTACTTTATCAAGAGCGATTGTTCCGTTTTTAGAGAAAACTCGTCCGTCAAGTTTAGATGAATCTCTCATTTCAACAGTTCCTTGTGCCATAACTGTACCAACCATCGTTGATTTAGCTTTCACAAGGAAGTTGTCGCCAACTTGCCAGTAAACGTTTTTCGCCTGAGCGCCACCGCTAAGTTTAATTGTGACATCAGAACCAATTCTTAGGTCGCCCGCAACTTCAAAGATAAATACGTCTGTATCTGTCCCTTCGAGTGTTAAGTCGTTCGGGATTGTCACACGTGAGTTCCATTTATAAACGCCTGCAGGAAGAATTTTATTTCCTAAAGCACCACCAAAAAGATCGATTTTATCTGCGTCTGGTTGTCTCGTTTCTGCTTCATTGTAAGCGTTGATCAAATCTATTTTTGCAGTTGTGACAAGGCTTGAAGCAGCTGTATCTTTATCGTCAGTAGCGTATGTTTCAACAACACCGCCTGCGATTTCTTCTGGAGTAATTTTTAAATCTGCTCTAAGTCCTGGACGAACGCCAACTTTTCCTGTGATTTGAGAAGCAGGAACAGAAGTAATTCCTGTATGTGCCAACATGGCAAAAGCCTCTGCAGTTCTAAGCGAAATCGGTTTTACTGCATGGTTAGCAGGAACTGGAAGTTCGATTTTTGAAGTTTGAGGTGGAGGTGTCACAATTGATGGTGCTGCAACTGGTGATGAGCTGTCGCTCTTTCCACAGCTCGTTAGGGCAAGCGTCCCTAATAAGAGAGAAACTAGAATTCCTGATTTTTTCATCGCTGTCTCCTTTTACAAAATAGATGTGGCAAAAAACTTTTACCGGAGAGCTAGTAATCATGAAAATTCGCAGAAAAAAAATGCTTTATTTGAATCGGAAAAATAGAGAAAGCCTATATGAACAGCGATCTACTCAGAATTTTTATGAAAAGGATAACCTTGGACATCTATATATTTCTTTTTGTGAATAATTATTTTTTTTCCTGGCCCATCAAGAGGACACTTTAGTCAGGAGGCCCTATGAAATTTGAAAACAGAAAACAAGCTGGCGTTCTTCTGGGTGAAAAGCTGGCAGGATACGCATCCCTCAATCCGGTTATTCTCGCTCTTCCTCGCGGCGGAGTTCCGCTTGCGCACGAAATTGCAGAAAAGCTTAATGCTCCTCTGGATGTTTGCCTTGTAAAAAAAATACCTGCCCCCGGGCATGAAGAGTTTGCAATAGGCGCTGTTGCCGAAGACGAAAGGCCTCATCTCAATGAACCAGTCATTCGAAAATATGGTTTGAATCGCGAAAAAATAGCAGAGATAATTACCGGCCGGATTTCTGAAATCCGGACCAAAGCAAAAATGTACAGGGAAAAGATTCATAGACTTCCGCTAAAAGGTAAGGCGGTCATTGTTGTCGATGATGGTCTTGCAACTGGTGCATCTATGAAAGCAGCGCTGAAGTGGCTTCGTACACAGGATGTTAAAAAAATTATCGTTGCTGTTCCTATTGCTTCAACGGAAGGAGCTCAGGAAATTGAAAGCCTCTGCGATGAATTCGTGTCACTTATTACCAGCGATGAAATGTGGGCCGTCGGTTTGTGGTATGAAGATTTCAGCCAGGTCAGCGATGCCGAGGTCATGCATATTCTTGAACATCGAAAAAAGAAACAGGAAAAGCAAAACGTAGAGGAAAATCCGCGCACTCTTGAAGAAGAAATTCAGTTTCACGCACAACCTTTCTCCAAGACTTCAGAGCTTGATGAAATGGTCGCAGAAATGGCCCGCCATCGCATTGTTATGCTTGGAGAAGCAACTCATGGAACAAAAGATTACTATCAACTACGCAGAGAGATCACGCAAAGACTCATCCGCGATCACGGATTTTCGTTTGTTGCAGTAGAAGGGGACTGGCCTGATTG
>DAIQAU010000142.1:0-2049 GCA_036781565.1 Bacteriovorax sp.
CTTGCGGAGAAATTACTCTCAATATGATCGGTGGTTATTGTGTTATTGCCGACGTTGTTCCCTATCACGCAGAGTCCGATGCAGAGGCCATCGATGCATTCAAAACGGCAACGCGTGCACTAATGCGCGTAAACCTGATGGACAGCATGTACAAAAAAGAAGTTCAACGCACGAACCGTATCGGCGTAGGCATCACCGGCTTTCACGAATGGGCATGGAAAAGATTTGGTTACGGATGGAAAGACATCGTCGATGAAGAAAAATCCAAAGACATGTGGCTCATGCTTTCTACTTTCAAACGCGCTGTCGTTGAAGCGGCCGAAGCGTATGCAAAAGTTCTGGGAACAAAAGCTCCGCATACAGATACGACGATTAAACCGGCCGGAACAACGTCTAAACTGTTTGGTCTCACTGAAGGTGCTCACTTACCTTCAATGCGCGAATTTTTAAGATGGGTTCAGTTCAGAAGTGATGATCCGATTGTCGAAGACTACAAACGCAGAGGATATCCTGTAAAAATTTTGAAAACGTATTCTGGTACGACTGTTGTCGGCTTCCCTACCCAACCCGAAATCTGCAAACTCGGCATGGGCGATAAACTGGTAACGGCGACAGAGGCCACTCCAGATGAACAATTTCAATACCTGCGCTTGCTGGAAAAATATTGGATCAGAGGTGTGCAGGAAGATGGCGTAACACCAATGGAAGAAAGCGGAAATCAAATCAGCTACACGCTGAAATATAATCCGGGACAAGTGAGTTACGAGCAATTCAAAATGACTCTTATTCAAGGACAATCAAGTGTTCGTTGTTGTTCGGTTATGCCGCAGACAGATGCTTCTGCATATGAATATCAGCCAGAAGAAGCGATGACGAGTTCACGTTATCAGCAAATCATGAGCGAAATTCAAAATGCTGAAGAACAAAAAGAACATGTCGATTTCGTGCACGTCGACTGCAAGAACAACGTCTGTCCGGTGGACTTCCACTAGACAGACTGACTGAATCGCGCGCTGGTTGTTTTAGTGCGGTAATGAAAATCAAAACTCAGGGCAATGTTGCGAATGAAACCTTTGCCCGGAGTTTTGACTTCCAGTCTGTCAGGTTTCACTTCGAGAAGGCCGTCTTCCTTAAAAGACTCCAGTTCTTTTTCAATTTCAGGCCAGAAAGGAATAGCATCTTTATTTTCAAGATGCATTTCCTGCTGGCACATCAATTCCAGAATCAACTGCTGAATAAGAAGATCATCTTTGGAATGAGTGTGTCCGGAAGTCAGCGGAAGTTTTCCCGCGTCTACCATCTTGGCATAAGTCTCATTGTCTTTGGCATTCTGAACAAATGAAAGAGAAGAATCTGAAATGGATGTTGGTCCAAGGCCGATCAGAATATTGGATTTTTTATCTACGTAGCCCATAAAATTGCGATGCAATTTTTTCTCGACCATGGCGGTATGAAGTGAACTGCCTGGAAGAGCGAAGTGATCCATCCCGATTTCCACATAACCTTTTTCTTCCAGGATTCTTTTTCCTGTCTGATAAAGTTCGCGCTTCACTTCCGGCGTCGGAAGTTCCGATTCTTTAATCAGTTTTTGATTTTTGATTTTTTCAGGCAAATGAGCATAGCTGTAAAATGCAATAAGATCCGGACGCAATTCACTTACGATGTCGAAAGTTTCTTTTATCGTCTCGACCGTCTGATTCGGCAAACCGTAAATCAAATCGAAGTTGATAGATTCAAACTGTAATGAGCGAAGCTGATCAACAAGTTTTTTTACCATCTCGGGAGATTGCATGCGGTTGATAGAACGCTGAACAGTGACATTAAAATCCTGAATCCCCATAGAGACTCTGGAGATATTGAATTTTTTAAAAGTTGCGAAATGATCTGGCAGAACTGTGCGCGGATCGATTTCCACACTTCCGATAAAAGACTCCGATCTGTTTTCGAGAAGCAAGTTCATCAATCGCTCGAGATTTAGAGCAGAAAGAAAGGTAGGTGTTCCTCCCCCAAAATGAAGTGAATTAATTTTTGGAACGAAACCTAGTTTCT
>DAIQAU010000142.1:2149-4668 GCA_036781565.1 Bacteriovorax sp.
GGTGTTCCTCCCCCAAAATGAAGTGAATTAATTTTTGGAACGAAACCTAGTTTCTCTTTGTAGAGTTCCCATTCTTTTAAAAGCATCCGGAGATATTTTTCTTCGACAGAATGGTTCTTGGTAATGGTGCGGTTACAACCGCAGTAGTAGCAAAGACTTTCACAAAAAGGGACGTGGACATAAAGATCCACGCCCGTCTGTTCATTATAAGAAGTTTTGAGATGATTTATCCACTCACTTTCCCCTGGTGCGTTTGTCCAGTATGGGACGGGAGGATAACTTGTGTAACGTGGTGCCGGTCGATTGTATTTGAGGATCAATTCATTCGTTGTTTTCATGGTCTCATTATTCATTAAGAACAGTAAAAAAACTCTGATCCTTGTCAGCTTTCTTAGTTTTTCCCCTCGAGAGCGCGTGCAAATAAAATATGGTTTTCCAGATGAATGTGCTCCATTAACTCCTGCTCAAGCAAGTCTAAACCTTTGTAAAGTGCACGCCACGTTCCGCAGGCTTCTTCAGGAACTTTAAAGTCAAACGCCAGAACTTTGAGTTTCGCGAGGTTTTGTCCATGCTGATCATGCTCTGCTGTCATTACATGAATAGGCATCACCGCCATTGCCCCATTACCAGCATTGATCATTGGGAAAAGAATCATTTCTTCTTTACTCATATGTTCAACCAGGTCGAGAGTCATTTCCTCAAGAAACGAAGCGAGACCTACCGGACAATCAGGATGGCCCTCATGAACGCGTTCAACTTTGGCAGCAAGCATCTGTAGCTCCGGAAGCATCAGACGGTGTCTTGCATGATAGTGGTTTTCCAGGTGGTGAGTAATAGATGAAAGAGGTGCATTTCTCCACTCTCCTTTATCGGCTGAACTTTGTACTTCCGCTATATCCTTGATAACCTGATCCATATCCAGCTTCTGAAAACGGCAAGCATCTTCCAGCGTCTGTTTTCCTCCACAACAAAAATCAAGATTATATTTTCTCAACACTGATGTGGATGCCGGTATCTGTTCTGCAATATCTCCAAGTAACATTGTCCCTTTCATACTACCTCCAAAAGGCAACCCAAGTTGCTATTCATATATTTAAAATATATCATTACAACAGGGAGGAATCAATGTATAATGAGATAAGGAATTCTATTTAGGTAATTTTATGAAAATGACTTCAAAATCAGATTATGCCTTACGGGTTTTAATTTATTTACAAAAGAAAAAAGAACGGGTGAAAATTCAGCAGATTGCTGATGACTATAATATCTCTAAAAACCACTTATCTGTGGTTGTTAATACTCTGTCTGATTTGGGCTACGTCACGACAACACAAGGTCCGCATGGCGGAATTGAATTCAACGAAAAGATGGCAGACCACTCTGTGGGAGATGTCCTAAAACAGTTTGAAGATTTTGATATCGTCGAGTGTTTCAGCGGTCAACCGGGAACATGTACCATCAAGAGCAATTGCAAATTAAAAGGAATGCTCAAAAAAGCTTCCAATGCATTTATGCATGAACTTAAACAATATCGTATAAGAGATCTGGTGTAATAATGGAAAACAAAAACATTGAATCTACTCTCGGCCTTTGCATTAAAAACAAAGATAAAGAAGTTCTTTATCAGGATCAGAAATGTCTTGATTCCTGCGGCGATATGCGCGGACAAATCTGCACAAAAGGTTGCATGGAATCTTATGCCACAGTCCCTGGTATGACTTTAGTGAAAAACTCAAAAGTAAATGATGGCACAGTCGATGCGGTGGTTATCAATGATAATCAGAAAATCACGACTCTTCTTTATCACCATAGTCAGAATGTTCAGAATGAAGAAGATGACAGATTAATGCGTGCAAAGCTTATTTCATTTGGTCTGACAAAAAGTGAGCTCGCGATTTTTTTGAAAGTGTTAAAAGGAGCGCGCAATACTGAAATTTGCCAGGAGCTTTTTATCAGTAGAGCGACACTCAAAACTCATCTTAACAATATTTACAAAAAACTTCCGGACTCTTTTCAACAATACAAACTGAGAAAGTAGAAAACTAATTCAGAAGATTTTTTTCATCTTCATCAAGAGATTCCAGTTTCTTTTCAATTTCACCGTTCTCATTAAGCAGAATAATTTTATTATCGTGAATAATCATGCCTGAAGCCTGGTTGCGGGCGTACTTCACTCCGAGAAGCATAGAAAATTTTCTTGTCTCAGCTTCACTGCCATTCAAAAAATGCCAGTTGCTGTTTTTAATTCCCATTTTTTCGCGATAATAGGCCTGATGTCTTTCAGGTGTATCGAAGCCCGGATCAAATGTCACAATCGCGACCTCAACCGGAATATTTTTTTCTTTAAAAACGGCTTCAGCTTTTTTCAGCTTACTGACAATCATCGGGCAAGTGCCCTGACAACTTGTATAGGCCATCGCCATGATGACTTTTTTACCGCTCAATTGCCCGAGAGCAAATTCATGATTAGTTTCATCTTTCCACGAATGAGTTGATTGATAGAGTGATAACTCACCAGC
>DAIQAU010000143.1:0-2695 GCA_036781565.1 Bacteriovorax sp.
ATTCTTTTACTGGCTTCATTTGCGCTGAAGACAAAACCATTTCTATCGAGCAGCCAGACGCCCACGGGCATTGTTTCTATGACCTGACTTAAGAGACGTTCTTTCTCTTCTCTTTTTACTTCTAGTTTATCAATGGCCTTGGCCGTTGAAAGAAGCACGGTACTAAAACCGAAAATGAGAATGAGATTTAAAAAAGTGAAAATATAGAGAAGTTCCTGTGAACTTTTTCCTGCACCGATAAACGCAGCCACGCCAAAAAGAAACGGAATAAAAAGCATGGCAAATGAAAATCGTCTGAGAACTTCCTTGGCCATAGTTTTTTGAAAGAAAAGTCTGAGCACTCCCGTTTCCGGTCTGCGGGTAAGAATGCTTATTGAAATAAAAATAAGACAGAGAGCTGTGGGTAAAGACATACCCGTGACCGGGGTACTGCCCAGGAGATTATAGAAAACAGAGATATGAAAAGCTTGTCCCGTAAGGGCCAGGGCCGCGATTGAAAAAAGAAGAATGGCCAACATTTGGGAAAAAAGAATATTTTTTTCCAGAAAGGCGAGACATAAACCCAAAATAATAAATGCGGCAGCGGAGTTGGGCGTAGGAGAAAGCGGTTGACCACTCTCGAGATGAATATTTTTCAGGGGAAGGAGATCTGTTAAAAATGTATTTATAAAAACGGATTTGTGAATATAAAATTCCAGCAGAGATCCTAAGGCCATCAGAAAAATAAGGAAAATAACAGCGGTTGAGATCAATTTTTTTATTCTTGTTCTCTTTCCTTTCCATAGAAAAAGTATATTGATTGAGCTCAAAACAATGACCAGTGCAGTATTGGGCACCATCACAGGAAGACCCTTCACCAGCCGTCCAGCATTAGGTGAGCCGGCAAACCACATGGTCAGTACCGTGGCGGAAATGGCAAATGACAAAAACACGCATAAAAAAGAAAAGCGGCGATAAAAATTTAAACGCGGATCAATCATTTTTCCCTCGTAATCTTGACTATTGTTTTGCAAATAAGAGTCCAGTATATGAGCAAATTTTATGACAAGATTTGAATATGAATGGGGCCTATTGACTGCAAAATGAGGCACATTGGGCAAGCCGAGTGAAAAGCAATCTTAACTATATAGTTTTCATCAACGGGCACCTTGTAGAAAATTTAATCTCAGGCATAATAGTTAGCATGGAAAATAAACTATCTGTTTTAGTTATAGACGACGAAGTTTCACTCGAAGTTGTGTATCGCAACTTTCTCGCCAAGCTGGGGGCAGAGGTTACTTTTTGTGATCATCCGCAAAAGGGCTGGAGAGCTATTGATAAGGAAGAATTTGATCTCATCATTACTGATTTAAAGATGCCGGTCATTACAGGCGATGAGTTTGTTTCCATTGTCCGCTCCTCAAAACTTAATTCTCATACTCCAGTTATCATTTCATCGGCCTTCATCAATAAATTGGTCATGACGGAGATGACGAGAGAAAGCAAAGTTTATTTTCTTTCCAAGCCTTTTGACAGCAAGGGGCTTTTGGATCTGGCCACCAAAGCTATTGGGGTAAAAGGCGAGAGCCTTTCAGAAGAAGGCACTGATTTACAACTATGGCTTGATTCTTTTGTTGAAAAATTAACTGCTCTCACTTCAGAAAAAATAGACGTGAAAATCGTTGATAGATTTGAAGTGTGGAATTTTGAATCAATCAATGTGAATACAAGTTTTGTTCAGGGGCAAACGGCCCGCAATATTACCATGGTCATGATGGTAAAAACTTTTTTACGAGTGGCAGGCCTCATTCAAGGAACTCAATACAGAGAAATCGAAAATGAAGCTCTTCAAAGATGGCAGGATTTTTTAAAGGGTGTGCTTAATGGAACGACAAACGCTTCGTTCGCCAAGGTTCTGGGACAGGAGATGTTGCAATACTCTGGACAGAAGGCCCTCTTGTGCCGGCTTCATTCTTTAAATGTGGACATCTTTATTCACATTTCCTGAAAAAGCTGCAAGATATTTCCACGTCTTTCCTTTTCTTGATTTCATCATTCTTTCCGGTGTGCCTTCAAACACAATTCGACCGCCTTCGTCGCCGGCGCCAGGTCCCATATCAATAACCCAATCGCTCGAGCAGACAACTCTCATGTCGTGTTCAACCACAATGACAGTGTTTCCGGCCTCCACCAGGCGATTTAATTGAACGAGAAGTTTTTCAACGTCGGCAGGGTGAAGTCCTGTTGTAGGTTCATCAAGAATATAAAGTGTTTCACCTTTAGAGGGGCGTTGTAGTTCAGTGGCAAGTTTTATCCGCTGAGCTTCACCGCCGGAAAGTTCAGTCGCGGGTTGACCTAATCGCAGATAACCTAAACCGACATCTGAAAGAATCTGCAGCGGACGCGAGACTGTTTCATAATCGCTAAAAAATGAGAGAGCTTCATCAACGGTCATGTTGAGAATTTCAGCTATACTCTTTTCTTTGTATTTAACTTCTAGAGTAGCGGCATTATAGCGCGATCCATGACAGAGAGGACATGGTGAATAAACGCTTGGAAGAAACAGCAGTTCTACCATGACAAATCCTTCTCCTTCACATTTTTCACAACGACCGTGTGGCATATTAAAAGAAAAACGTCCGGCATTGTATTTTCTTTGCTTCGCTGTTTTTGTTTCCGCAAAAATTTTGCGGACGTGATCGAAAAGACCGGTGTA
>DAIQAU010000143.1:2795-4637 GCA_036781565.1 Bacteriovorax sp.
TTTTTTTGCTTTCCAAAAATATATCTGGCAGTCAGAGAATTTTTAACTTTGATCAAACCTTGAGGCGGTCCGCTGTAGAGAATTTCTCCGCCATGTTGTCCTGCCAGAGGACCCACATCGACAATCCAGTCAGCTTCATGAATAACATCGATTTCATGTTCCACAACAAACAAGGTATTGCCTTGATCTTTTAATTTTTTAAACGATCTCAGCAAAGCTTCCGTGTCGGAGGGATGAAGTCCAGCTGAAGGTTCGTCGAGGACATAAACAACTCCGAATAAATTGGATTTTACCTGAGTCGCAAGCCTTAGACGTTGCAGCTCTCCCGGCGAAAGAGTCGGAGTGCTTCTATTGAGAGATAAGTACCCTAATCCGAGATCAAGAATAATTTCAATCCGGCCGACGAGGTCTTCACAAATTCTTTGGGTGGCCACATTTTTATCGTTAACATAGGGCCTTAATACATCAATCATCTTTTTGAGAGGAAGATCATTCATCTGACCAATGTTGAGACCGGCAAATTTGACAGAGAGAGACTCTTTTCTCAGACGCTGACCTTCACATTCAGGACAGAGTGCGCTGACCATATAGCGTGAAACTCTTTTCTTCATTAAGGGACTTTGAGTGGTTGCAAAAGTAGAAAGGACATAGTTTCTCGCGCTGGAGAAATTGCCATGATAGGAAGGCTCAACTTTTTGCTTCATGGCCTTTTTAACTTCCGCACTTGTGAAGCCAGCATAAACCGGAACGTGCGGTGTCTCGTCTGTGAAGAGAATCCAGTCGCGGTCTTTCTTAGGTAGTTTTTTCCAGGGAGTATCAATATCGAACCCCATCGTGACAAGCATGTCGCGCAAATTTTGTCCGTGCCACGCCGGAGGCCAGGCGGCAATCGCTCTTTCCCTGATGGAAAGTGTATCATCCGGCACCATCGATTTTTCAGTGGCATCGTAAATTCTTCCAAGGCCATGGCAAGTAGGACACGCACCTTCCGGAGTATTGGGAGAAAAACCCTCGGCATAAATTAAACTCTGATTTTTTGGATACGTTCCTGAGCGTGAGTAAAGCATGCGAAGAAGGTTGGAGAGTGTTGTTACACTTCCCACGGATGATCGGGTAGAAGGCGTTCCTCTTTGTTGCGCCAGAGCGATAGCAGGGGGAAGTCCTTCTATTTCTTCCACCTGAGGAACAGGCATCTGATTAAACAGTCTGCGTGCGTAAGGAGAAACCGATTCCAGATATCTTCGCTGAGCTTCGGCATAAAGTGTACCGAAGGCCAGCGAAGATTTTCCGGATCCGGAAACTCCAGTGAAAACAACCAGAGCGTTGCGGGGAATTTCCACCGAAACATTTTTTAGATTATGTTCCTGCGCTCCTTTAACGCTGACAAAGTCTTTCACATTACGTCGCTTCTATCTTTGATAGAAATATAAAGTGCCGAACGACGGTTTTGAGCGCGACCTTCTTTTGTTTTATTTGTGGTCACTGGTCGATCTTCACCAAAGCCTTCTGTCTGAAGATTATTTTCTGCGACACCGTATTGAATAAGTTGTTTTTTTACCGCTTCAGCACGTCTTTCTGAAAGTTTTTGATTGTAGGCTCGAGGACCAGTGCTGTCAGCATGTCCTTCAATAATCGTTGCGATCTTCGAATTCTTTTGCATTTTTTGCGCGAGTTTTTTTAACTTGGCCGCAAACTCTTCACTCACATCAGCTTTTTCTGTATCAAAGAGAACAACCAGATCAGGTTTTTTTGCCGTTGAAGAACTGCGTGTCGCAACGACATCTGAAACTTTGTCTTTCTTTTTATTTTCTGCTTCTTTATCTTTTTCTTTTTCTTTTTCTT
>DAIQAU010000144.1:0-4637 GCA_036781565.1 Bacteriovorax sp.
CTGGTTGATGCCATTGATAATCTTCTGAAGATTCATATCTGGCAGACCATTGATGATAAAACTTTTACCTTTATGGGCAAGCAATTCACCGGCGATCTTTGAGGCGAGCTTTTCAACCTGGGCAGGCAAGCCGATATTGAGGGTTGATCCGGTTACTTTGGCATAAATGGAAAGAAGCAGACTTTGTATTTCCTGTGTTTCCAGAGGAAATCTTTCATCAGCATTTGAACCAGTTAAACTCAAAACGGACTCGACCTGTACATGCTTAAACGGCGATTGCTTTAACGTGACATCTTTTCGTTGAGCATATTGTTTTGAGTGATGGACACTGTTTCTGTCCGCGCCAAGAAAATCAGAACCGACGCCGAGAACATAATCGGCCTTCGTGAAATCATAATCTACATCGACAATATCGTCGAACGAGCGGTTCACTGTATTGACAGACGTTGTGTAGGCGATATGTTCAACAACTCCGAATTCCTTGATAAATTCAGCGATAAGGGCCGCAGTTGACGGGCTTCTGATCTCTTCAGTTATCAGGACAATTTTTTTCTTTTCATCTTTTGCGTGTGTGAGTGCATTTTGAAGTTCAGCTTGCCATTTTGCCCATGAGATAGGATTGGCGTCTTTCGTAGGCGATTTCAAACGATACGAATCATACAATGAAAGAATACTTGCCTGACCGATGACAGAAGCTCCTCCCATCGTCCATTTTGATTTTTCATTTCCTTCCACTTTAATCGGGCGCCCTTCTCTTGTTTTGAGAATAACCGGAAGACCATCGAATGAGGTAGCATACCATGTGGCCACACCAGGAATGACCTTATCTGTTTTCTCAAGATAAGGGATCGCTTTTCTGATCGGCCCTTTTGTACAAGCGGCCATTGGCAGAAGCGTGAAAGAAAATCCCATTATTTTTAAAAAATCTCTGCGACCTTTGACGACTGAAAAAGAATCAAACTCTCCTTCAGTGAATTCATCTTTATTTATGGCCGGATCAAGGACTTTGTTATGAATATCCTGCCAGTAACTTTCTACCGGTAGATCATCATTATTTTTTTTGCTGGAGTCATCACTCATATCTATTCCTTTTTTTCTTTTTAAAAATTCATTAATAATGGCAACGGGCACAGTCTCCGCCGGCGGCCTGTTTATGATCGGCCGGTGGGGCAAGATTATTGTCGCGATGACATTGAATACACCAGCCCATATTCATAGGTTTTTCCTGCTTCAAAATCGCCATGGTTTCCACTTGCCCGTGACAAGTCTGACAACTCACCTTTCCTACGTTCACGTGCTGTGAGTGATTGAAATAAGCAAAGTCCGGAAGATTGTGAACGCGAACCCATTTGATATTTTTTTCACTGGAAACAGCTTCTTTGATTTTTTGAATTTCAGGTGAATTTGGTAGAACCTTTGTGTGGCAATTCAGGCAAAGATTCGTTGGAGGTATTCCGGCATGTCTTCCCTTGTCAGCGGCAAAGTGACAATAAAGACATTGCATTTTATTGTCCCCGGCGTGTATTTTGTGAGAGAACTTAACCGGTTGAACTGGAGCATAGCCTTCGCGAAATCCCACCTTGCGGGCTTCAGTGATAAGCAATACAGCTCCTGTTGTGATGATTGCTAACACCAACAGTACTTTGAATTTCTTCGTCATAAACTTCCGTTTTGATATTTGACGTTCGTCATTTTTTAATTGTTTGCAATCAGCATTGTGACTCTTTTTTTGAGAAAAAAAAGTGTTCCACTTCAGGTTTAAAAATGATCATTGTCATATTTGTTAATAGGTATTTGGCCTATACTGGCCGGGACTATCAAAACAGCAGGAGAAAAAAAATGTTTGGATTAGGCATGGGAGAACTGGTAATAGTTCTGGTTTTAGTGGTTTTACTTTTTGGATCTAAGAAAATTCCGGAACTGGCAAAGGGTTTAGGCCAGGGAATTCACGAATTCAAAAAATCGGTTGCGGAAATTGATTCCTCTGAAAAAGAAGAAAAGAATAAAAAATCCTAACTCAGATCAATTAATTTTGATCTGATGATTTAGAATGGGCCTTCTTGATATAATTATCAGTTGAAAAATAGCCTGACCCTTGCCAGACAAAAAAGAGCAACAACATCAGAACCATCACCACCAATTCCGTTTCGGAACCAGCTGTCATCACGCCGTTTTTAGCCTGAACAAAAATAAGAGCAGAAATAAGAACAGGAATATTAGCGGCCGCCGCTATTCTTGTGAAAAGACCCAACAACAGACAGATGCCGCCGACAATGTGGGCCAGAACGACATAATGGGCAAGTAGAAAATCGACATAGGGAAACTGATAGGAAATCATCGAGAAGATATCTGTCATGTGTCCGATAAAATAAATCCCTTTCATGAAAAGAGCGCCCCCCAGATAGACTCTTAGGATCTCTACCGACAGGCTTTTATCTTTAATAGATTGAATCAGAAGGTCTTTAAAATTTTCAGTCATAATTTCCTCGTTGTATGGAAATTATAATTGATCAGAACAATGATTGGCGATATGACTTACGTCATATAATTAAAAATGATTTTCGTATCAAACGAATTCTTCGTATTCCGTATTGATGACATTCATTTCTTCGGGAGTAAGTTTGCTTTCGTCTATGGTTAAAAGAAATGGACCAATTTTTAAAACATCATTCACTTTCAGCGCTGATTTTTTCAAACGTCCTTGATTGAGCAGAACTTCTCTTTTCATATCCATGTTCTGAACGACAACATGACCTGACTTGGTCGTTTTAATTTCACATTGAATGCTGGAGATGAGTCTATCATCCAGTTTGATATCGCAATAAACAGATTTGCCGACAATCAACTTATCTTTGATTGGTATTTCTTGTCTTTCATCTGGTTTGTCTGTTCTGGATAATACGAAAACGACGGCCATATATTTTTGTCCCCTCGATATTCGATTATAGGACAAGTCCTTGGGGGTCATAGGAAGTGTTTGAAGGTCTTACAAATTAAGTGCTTAGTCAGCTCTCACAATTTTATACAATTTCTAATTGCCCATTTTTCTTGTGAAAAAACAAAACAGGGCCGCAAAGGGCCCTGAATTTATTCACTTTGAGGGGGAAAGGAACAATTTTTAGTTCTAATAGATTTCTGCACTCATTTGTATGACATTATTGTCTCTTTCTGCACGTAGTGGAATCACATTGGAGTTATTCAATCCTACGCCGTGAGTGTGAGATCTTTTTTCGTAAAGAACTTGTCCTTCATTTCTTTCTTCTTCTTCCTTGCACGCAATACATTGAGTTGCTACCGGACGTGCGCGAAGACGATTGATTTCAATTTCACCGTCACACTCTTCACAAATACCGAATGTGCCGTTTTTTATTTTAAAAAGAGCGCCATCAATTTTCTTCAACATAAATGAGTGTCGCCCGAGAAGTTTTAAGTTCATGGCACGCTCGCGTTCCTCAAGGCTCTGATCTACTTCATCGCCTTTCTCCCAGCTCATGCCTTTCTCTTCCAGTTTCAACTCATTCAGAGTTTGCTTTTTTAGCTCGAGGAAAAGATTCTCAAATTGCTTTAAAAGTTCGCGATCCATAAATACTCCTTCTTATGCTGACAAAATTTATTCAATCCTTGAGTTCTGATACGAAAAATCCTCTTTCGTAAAAAACTTCTTCCTGAAGTTTCTTGACTATGACTAATACAAAGGTCGTGCCAATTGTTCTGGACTGGTTTAGCTGATTTTTAGATGGAATTTAGCCAATAATTAGATACTGAAGCGACTTAAAGGTGCCAAAGAGACTCTGTGAAGAAGAAGGCAATGTCTTTTTGTTACTGAGCGATGAGTGTAATTGTGTCCACTTTTATATGAACGCTACCAATGGCGTTTTCAAAGTAAACAGTCTTCATTTTCATTTTCTCATTAGTATAAAAGAAGGTGCACTTTTTGAAACTGTGAACACCCAAGAGAGTTGTGAGATCATCATAAGCTTCATCGAGAGGAAGTTCTTCATCAGGGTAATAGCGAAGAACATTTTGAATGGCGACTTCTACTTCATTTAGAACAACTGGTGCTTTCACTTCAATACATTTAGAAGAATCCGCAACGGCCATTTTCTTTTCGCTGATTCGATTTGAAACAGGCAGATCGCTCGCTGAATCCTTGATGAATTCAAGAACGTTTAAAAGTGCTGGTGAATCGTTGAAGGATGTAATGGTGACAGCAAAAGATGATTGAACAAAAAGAATGGCAAAAACTAAAAAGGCGTATTTCATCTGAGGGTCTCCGGAGTTACTCAGTATGAAATACGCCTGTTGAATAAAAAGGTTAAATAGACTTTCTTCATATACCGTATCTAATTATTAGATACCGTGATTATTTCCTATGCCCGAGGGCAGAGCGGTGGATGCTGCCACCGGAACATTCGCCGTTGATCATTTGAGAGTGTGAAAAATCCATTTCCAGTTTGCTTTTTGCTCATGGGTCTCTCCTTAATAGTGCCCTTAATGGGCCACTTCTTATCAGCAACAATCCATCGTTCTCAAAGATCCATATCCATCCTGGTTATGGTGAGTGAGCTCCTTCAACCATCCTAGTTTCAGTCTCTCCTCACTTATTAATAGAGCAGGACCCGTGCCAATTGGTCCGA
>DAIQAU010000145.1:0-3416 GCA_036781565.1 Bacteriovorax sp.
TCGTCCATAATCAAAAGAATATTAAATTCATCACAAAGCGCTCGCAAACCAATCCACCAATCTTTGGTTCCGGCGTAAACACCGTTTCCTCCCGTGATGGTTTCAATAATGATGGCCGCAATTTGATCAGGATTATTTTGCAAAATAATTTCGCGCGTTTTTTTCAAAGCATCAGCTTCATAAGGTTCAGGAATTCGTACAACCCATCCCTCTGGAGTCATGTGGGCCGGATTTCTCCAGTCGCCAGTGGCGGCCAGAGCACCTAAGGTTGCCCCGTGATAAGAGTTTTGTCTTGCGAGAACAATTTTCTTTTTTGTAAAATCTCTGGCAATTTTTAAAGCGTTTTCAACACTTTCAGCTCCGCCAGTTGTATAGAAAATTTTCCCATCTTTCTTATCCATATAGTGAAGTAAATCTAAAGTTGCTTCATTTTTATGAGGATAAATTCCTTTCGGAGAACTCATTGGAACAGAATCAAGTTGCTCTTTTAAATGTCTGATTATCACTGGGTGATTATGACCAAAATGAGCCTGATAGCTTATCGAAGTCATATCAGTAAACACTTTTCCATCAGGTGAAAAAATCCGGCAACCATCAACTCTCTCAATTTCAAAAGAAACTGCGTCTTTCTGTTTACTCCAGGAAATATAATAGGGAAGACTCATAAGGCCTCTAGGTTAATTTTTTAAATTTGCTTCCATCTAAAACAAATTCATATTCTTTATAATCATCATCATGGGCCGGACAACCTCGCCAGAAAATATATCGACCATTTTTTAAATCGCAGGCCCCTCCTCCACATGTAAATGATGGATCCTGAGCGCCATTTTCGAAATGAGAACAAATTGATTTTGGAAATTCGTCGTGATCTGTCAGTAAATTTTTAAAATCTTCTAAGTCATTCACTTTATAAGTCTTCTTCGTTAAAAGATTGTATCGATTGAATGTGGTTGAGCTCATTGAAGATTTGTCTTCAAGTTTTTCAATTTCACTCCCCATACAATGATTGGTATGGAAAATGCCACCAACTTGACCTTTGGAAAGGGCCGCAACTTTTTCATAAACAGAAGGTGTAACTTCTAAATGTTCCCCACCATCGGGAGAGCTGATAAGGTAATTATGACCTGAAGTAACCGGAGCGTGCAGAAGAGCACGTCTCATATCGACCAGAGTTTTCTCTTCCAAAACCCGTCTGACAAGTAAAGGCCAGATCAAACCGGTTTTTGCATTTGTGGTGTTGATATTGTTTACGCCAATAAGACCATTTTCCGCATTAACACCCATTAAACCTACGCATCCAACAAGAGTAAGAACGAGCTGGGCAGAATGTCTTTCTGTCTGCGGAACCTGAATCAAACACATGTAGTTCTTGGCCGATCGGTGCATATCCCACGTTTGTCCAGAAAGAACGTCAGAAGGTGTCTGAACATGAACAGTCGAGCATCCTTCTTCCGGCAACTGAATGTCTCTGAAGTCAGTATAGTTATTCAGGATAACAATATCGGTAAGTGAAAGACCCGCTCCCTGAGCTATTCCTTCTATTTCATCAGCGATGTGTGGTGAGTACTGGCGAGAAATATGAAGTTGGTCCATGGCGAGTTCATCCAATTTTTTGGCGAGTCGCGGATTCTTCGCAAGCATAAGGCCCTTTCTGATTTCAGCGAGCTCTTTAATTGGTGTTTTGAATTCTTCTCCGTGGGCAATACCCCAGAGTTTATTGTTTTGTCCTTCACGATAAATAATATGTGGGAACTGGCAGTTAGTACTCATGAATTTAAATACTCCTTCATGGCATCATATGACGGACAAACGACATAGTATTCGCCATTGTGAACAAACATTTTACTTTTTGATGTGGGGATTGATCCTTTAAAATAACCAAAACCATTTTCAATTTTCATGCTGTCGATCTCATAGCGAGATAATTCATCGACTAATTTTTCATGAAATGTTTTTGCCGTTTTTTTGTATTCGTCAGCATTCTTCATTACTTCTTTGAAAGCATGATAGTAAGAAAGGAATGAAAACTCGTCTCCATCCCACGTACTGATCATCATAAGTGGCTGCTCTAGATAGTAGGCATCACTGGCAAAGGCCATGCCTGCCTGACCACTGAAATAAGCGAGACCGGCATCTGGAGCGATATCTGCAAAACATGAAGCAAAGAAATTCTTGTGTGAATAACGGAAGAATTGTGAAGCAGTTTCATTGTAAATAAGGGCCACTTTGTATTTTGTCGAAAGATCTCTTAATCCTCTAAGGAATTCATAAGGCATCTTTTCCATTGTTTTCTGAAGAACAGGCTCTACCCAGACGGCAAGGTATGTTCCAGTTTTAAATTCAGATTCGACTTGCTTAAGGATTTCCGGATAGCTTGTCTCTGTAGGATTTTCGAGTTTCACGACATCAAAATAAGGATCTGTATCAAGACTCAAAGATCTCGCAAGCGTAGAACCATTACCGAAGTAGTGACGTTTAAACGTCATCATTTTAGTCACATGATTTTTTTTGATTTCATCCGGAGACTTTACCCAGATTGTTTTTATGACTTTATCAACGCATTCTGATTGACCTGAACAAGTATAGCCGTGTCTTAGGTTTTGCGGAAGAACTTCAATGACTTCTTTAACACCCTTTAAGAAATCTTCGCTGACGAAGTTTGAAAGACAGACTTTATTGACGGCATAAGGCATCTGACTGCGGAAGTATTCCGGAGACAAGCTTTTTAAAGAAAGAGGTATTGTCGTGCCTCTACCGAGATGAAGAGCTGGTTTTTTCCATTCCGCCTTAATTGTATAATACAAGACATCGCGGAAAGGTTCAAAGTCAGGATAGTCTTCACGGATATAAGTTTGTTCAATGGCGCCGAGAGACATATTGATATTGATCATAGCACCAGCTAGGCGATCGCGGTTTCTTCCCTGAATGCGCTTTACACCTTTCGTTAGCGCAAGCGCGGATAGAGCGTACTTTAAGGATCTTCCCAGACCTGTTCCCTGGAGATCGTTATCGACAGTCACGTCCAGCATGTAAAGAGAATCGTCATCATTATAATTTGGATCCATGCGGACTCCGCGTTCCAGCGGATAAAGTTTTAAAGGACCCGCAAAAGCAATCCCCATTAGTTTTTTGTCTATATGATTTAAAACGCCGAGGCAAAGTGAATTGCGGTTTAAAACCGTGTGTTCGAATTTTTCGATCTCAGTTTGTCTGGCCGGTTCGTAAACTTTTTTCTCGAGATTAATAATGTCTTGTCGGTATTCGAGGAAATTGTCTGGTGAAATGACAATAAGATCTACCGGAGCTTTTTGGGCCACAAGTTTAGAGACGGTTGCTAATATATCTTTTGTTTCGATTTTTTTACCAAGGGCCTTCGCAAGTTTGATGTTGATCAGGCAATCATGCCATTCATAAGA
>DAIQAU010000145.1:3516-4604 GCA_036781565.1 Bacteriovorax sp.
ACGGAAAATTCTTCGCCTTTAAAGACGTTTTTTGTCTCATGGTGGGAGAGAACAATACCAATCTGCGCTTTTTTAGCACATATGACATAATCAGGATTTAATTGTTCGCCATTCAATCCGCGCAGATTGAGTTGTCGGTGCCAGAAAAATTCGCGACCGAGATGAAAACCAGTTTGAACCTCATCATGTATAACGGGCACTTTAAAAGTCTTCGCCATTAAGAGCAGGGCAGTGTGAAAACGATCAGACGAGTAGCAATCACCGCCTTCACATTGCATAGGCTCGATGATGACCGCAAATATTTTTTTGGTCAGAAGCTGATTGCGAACGGCCAGAAGAGAATCCACTTCTTTTTTAATCATCAGATCATTTGACCATTCTGCAGGAACTGAAAAATTTTTCAATGAGGATTCATTCCAGGTTTCTTTCCATTGAGCGGGAAAGGACACATTAATTTGAGCATCCTGCAGTTCTGGATATTTTACGTATTCAGCAAGATAATTTTTCCATTCGAAAGGTTCGCGCTTTGATTTGTTCCAGGTTGCCGCCAGAGTTACCATCATCCGGCCATGAAAAGACCCTTCAAAGGCCAGAACTTTGTTGGCCTCTTTGTTGACTCTTCTGCGGTAACAATACCCAAGGGCCGTTTCATTTGCTTCAGCGCCCGAATGAACAAAAGTCAGATGCGTTTTTTTCCAACCAAGTTTTCTTCCCAGAAAATTCTGGAAGGCAAATCTCATATCTTTAAATTCTTTCGTCGTAGCATCGTTCATCCATGTTTCAAGAAACTCAGTTGTTCCAAAGAAGACCGAGGAGTTAAATCCGTGACCTAAAGTCGCAATCTGAGAGGCCGCATCGAGAAGGTAATGAGTGCTTCCGTCTTTTGCTTCAATACCCATGTAAGGTCCGATGGAATCCTTTAATTTGGTCATGTATGTCTTTTTTTCTGCAGGAATCATTTTATTGGCGTAGTAGTGCTTGAGTACTTCTGAGCCATGGTTTGCGTCGTCTGAATTGATGATAGGTAATTTCATATTTTTACTCTTTTATAAAATGTCTTTCTTAATAATATCGGCAATAAATTTCAA
>DAIQAU010000146.1:0-4581 GCA_036781565.1 Bacteriovorax sp.
TATTTGAGAAAATACAACGGCGACTGGAAAAAAGTTTTAAGTCACGTGCGCGTGAAGAGACTTCTTCTTTCTGAAAAAGACCGTATCGGTATTGGTACATTCCAGCCAAAAGATGAGAAGAACCAGGATTCAACAGAATTAACAGGTGATATCAACTATAGAAAAATCGCTCAATACGGTTCTGATTCAGATCCGCGCGCGTTTAACTTCGACGGTGAATTCAACATCGCTAACCGCGGTATCGTTGAGTTTATCGAGATGTTGAAACTCGACGTTGCGTTCTTGTACGATCTTCTCGGAGCTTCACAAGAGCAATCAATCAAGCCTAAGAAGTTTGCTCAAACTGATATTGACGAAGTTATTTTGGGCCACACAAACGAGCCTGAATTCAGAAAACTTCAGTCGAACGAATTCATGGAAGCGCTTCGCGACCGTACAGTGAAAATCGATGTTCCGTACATCACACGTCTGGATCAGGAAGTGAAAATCTATCAAAAAGATTTTAATGCTGAAAGAATTCCTCACGTTCACATCGCGCCTCACACTATTGAAATGGCAGCGACATGGTCGATTCTGACAAGACTTGAAGAACCGAAAAAATCGGATCTGACAAAACTTCAGAAATTGAAATTGTATAACGGAAAAACTCTTCCGGGTTACAACGAAGACAACGTTAAAGAACTTCGCAAAGAGGCCATCAGAGAAGGTCTTGAAGGGATTTCTCCTCGTTATATCCAGGATAAACTTTCTAACTCTCTCGTGAAACACGGCCACGTGGGCTGTTTGAATCCATTCATGGTTTTCAATGAACTTGAATCGGGTTTAAAGCACCACGGTCTGATCAATTCACCTGAGCAACTTGAGCACTACAAAGAAATGCTTGCGATCGCTCGCCAGGAGTATGAAGACATCGTGAAAAACGATGTTCAGAAGGCCATTTCTGTTGATGAATCAGCGATTCAGACACTTTGTGCGAACTATATCGACAACGTTAAGGCGTACACTCAAAAAGAAAAAATCAGAAACAAGTATTCGAACAAACTGGAAGACGCTGATGAGCGCTTTATGAGATCTATCGAAGAAAAAATCGATATTCCTGAGTCGAGAAAAGACGACTTCAGAAGAGAAATCATGAACTACATCGGAGCTCTTGCGATCGAAGGAAAAGTTTTTGATTACAAAATGAACGAAAGACTACACCGCGCGCTTGAACTGAAACTTTTTGAAGATCAAAAAGATTCAATCAAGCTTACAACAATCATCTCTAAAGTTGTGGATAAAGAAACTCAAGAGAAGATCGACGTTGTAAAATCGCGCTTGATTAAAAATCACGGCTACTGTGAAATCTGTGCGACTGATGCTCTGAACTTCGTAGCATCTATCTTCGCAAAAGGTGACTCAGCTAAGTCGTAATAAGTTTTTTGTAGGGACTACGAATGGATCATCCAATTAAGAGAGACCACGCGCGTTTTAGAAAAATCGTCAAAGGTCGCATTCGAGATAATCTTCGCAAATATGTTTCAAAAGGTGAAATGCCGTCTCCGAAAGGAGATGGCACCTTTAAAATTCCTATGCCGTCGATTGATACGCCGAGATTTAAATTCGGCGATAAATCGCAGGGTGGTATGGGCCAAGGAAACGGAGAGGCCGGTGATCCGGTTGACGGACAAGAAGGTGAAGGTCCAGGTCAAGGCGGTGAGGTCGGTAATCAAGCTGGCAACAAAGAGCTTGAAGTCGATCTTTCTCTCGAAGAACTCGCCCATATTCTAGGCGAAGAATTAGCTCTTCCAAATATTGAACCGAAGGGAAAAAAGGCGATGCCGTCTGTGACGAATAAATATACGTCTATCGGCATGACTGGACCCAATTCACTCAAGCATTTTAAACGCACTTACAAAGAGGCCATGAAGCGCCAGATCGCTTCCGGGACTTACGATTTTCTCGATCCAAGAGTTATTCCTGTCAAACGCGATTTTCGTTATCGTGCCAGCGACGCCAAAGTTGAATTTGAAAATTCTGCTGTCGTTATTTATATGATGGACGTTTCAGGATCGATGGGTGACGAGCAAAAAGAAATCGTCAGAACTGAGTCGTTCTGGATTAACTTATGGCTTAAATCACAATACAAAGATATCGAAGTCCGTTATATCATCCACGATGCAACCGCAAAGGAAGTGGATGAAGAAACATTCTTTAAAACACGCGAATCAGGCGGGACGCTCATTTCGTCTGCGCTGAAACTCTGCCGTGAAATTATCCAGGCCGATTATGATCCGAGCGAGTGGAATATTTATCCATTTCATTTTTCGGACGGTGACAACTGGTCGGCGGACGATACAAAACTGTGCCTGGAAATTCTGGATCAGGATCTTCTTCCTGCTTCAAATGTTTTCTGTTACGGGCAAGTTGAAAGTCGTTACGGCTCGGGACAATTTTATAAAGATCTTGTTTCCAAATATGGCGAGCAGGATGAGAAAGTCATTCTTTCAAAAATTAAAAACAAAGATGCAATTCTCGATTCCATTAAAGATTTTTTAGGGAAAGGAAAATAATTCATGGCCGACAGAACGAGACCCTTAGAAGGTGAACTTTTAAGAATCAGAGATGAGATTTATTCTTACGCCATCGAGTTTGGCCTGGATTTTCATCCGGTCAGATTCGAAGTCTGCGATTACGATACAATCAATATTCTCGCTGCTCAAGGGGGATTTCCTTCACGTTATCCGCACTGGCGATTCGGGATGGATTACGACCAGCTTTCAAAAGGCTATGCTTACGGTCTACAAAAAATTTACGAGATGGTTATCAATACCAATCCTTGCTACGCTTATCTGTTAAACGCGAACCATATCGTTGATCAGAAAATTGTTATGGCCCACGTTTACGGCCACGCCGATTTCTTTAAGAACAATGCCTGGTTTGCCAATACAGACAGAAACATGATGGCCGTGATGGCCAATCACGGAACAAAAATCCGCCGCTACATGGAGCGCTACGGACAAAATCGCGTGGAAGAATTTATCGATCGAGTGAACTCCATTGAGAACCTGATCGATGTCGGACTTCTGTTCGAAACTCAGGAATTAAAACGCCAGCGCGAAGAGAGAATGAAAACGGCCAAAGAAGAAATTGCCAAGGCCGAGGATGAAAGATCTAACGCACTTAAATCTTTCATGCGCCATAAAGAAAGACAGAACAGGCCGGAACAAGTTGAAGAAACGGTCGATCTGCGCGAAAAGAAAATCAATGCTCCAAGAGACGTCATGCTTTATCTGCTGGAGAATGCTCCGCTTGAAGAATGGGAATCTGATATTCTGGGTATTCTTCGAGATGAAGCGTATTACTTTCTTCCTCAGCGTTTAACAAAAATCATGAACGAAGGATGGGCGAGTTACTGGCATTCACACATCATGACGACCAGAGCGCTTAAGGCCTCTGAAATTATCGACTACGCCGATCACCATGCCGGCGTTATGGCCATGAGCCGTCAAAATATCAATCCGTATAAAATCGGAATTGAGCTTTACCGCGATATCGAATACCGCTGGAACACCGGACGATTCGGAAAAGACTATAATGACTGCGAAGACATGCATAAAAAGCTCAACTGGAACAAAGACTTGGGGCTTGGCCGTCAGAAAATTTTTGAAGTCAGAAAAACACACAACGACGTGAGCTTTATCGATGAATTTTTCACGCCGGAATTCTGCGAACGCCAGCAGCTTTTTACTTACAAGTACAACCCTCGCACCGGCCGCAATGAAATTGAGACGCGGGACTTTATGGAAATAAAGAACAAGCTTCTTTCTCAACTTTCAAACTTCGGTTCTCCGGTTATTGAAGTAGAGTCGGGCAACTATCACAATCGTGGCGAACTTTTATTAAAGCACGTTCATCGCGGTGTAGATCTCGATTTCGGTTACGCTTCTGATACGCTGAAGAATATTTATGCTCTCTGGAAAAGACCGGTGAACATCGTTTCCAAACAGGAAGAACAGACAGTCACCCTGTCTTATGACGGAAAAGAATTTAAGCAAAGTAAGTAAGCTTTGCTTTGATCTCCTGAGGAAATGCCAGTAGAATAAACAAAAACTACTAACTATTTCCATGAAAGGATGTCATGAGAATCTTCACTTCCATTCTTCTCTTTTTATTACCTACAATTGTTTTCGCTGTCGAAAAAGGAGCCTACATTGCTGAAGTTGTCCGCATTCGCGGTGAAGCGACTCAGCTTTCTCCTGGCGCAAAGATGGCCCGGGCCGTTGAGATTGGCGACAAGTTTATCGAAGATACTTCCATAGTTACCGGCGCAAAAAGTTTCCTGAAGATAAAGTTCATTGATAATTCTGAAATGAATGTCGGCCCTGAAAGTAAAATCGTCATCGCTGAGATGAAGAAGGAATCACCGGGAGTCATTTCACTTTTAAAAGGTAGAATCCGTACTGAAGTTCAAAAAGACGCTACGTCGAACACCAATAAACTTTTTATTAAGACAAGAACTGCGGCCATGGGTGTTCGCGGGACAGACTTTCAGACAATTTATAACCCAGACAACAAAATGACTTCACTTCTCACTTACCG
>DAIQAU010000147.1:0-4546 GCA_036781565.1 Bacteriovorax sp.
GGCCTTTTCATTGCCACAACTCTTGGATCTTCGCTTCTCTTTCTCAGCATCGGTTATCAGCAGACCGGAGATAATATGGGAATGCTTGTAGCAGTTCTCGATACAAACTTCTGGCTTGCGACTCACGTTGTGACTATCAGTATAGGCTATGGCTGTACACTCGTTGCTAGTATGATGGCCCACTATTATCTTTTCATGTCCCGAAACTCCGATATTTCACAACAGAAAGCGCTGGAAAAAAATATCCATTCCACAATTCTCTATTCACTTTTCTTCGTCACACTCGGAACTATTCTGGGCGGTATCTGGGCCGATCAATCATGGGGAAGATTCTGGGGTTGGGATCCAAAAGAAAACGGCGCCCTTCTTATCTGTCTATGGCTTCTTTGGATTACGCATGGAAAGCTTGCCGGTAAATTCAAAACGAAGTCATTCGCTTTTGTGACAGGTCTTTCAAGTATTGTTGTTGCGATGGCCTGGTTTGGAGTGAATCTACTCAATGTCGGTCTTCATTCCTATGGCTTTTCGAGCGATGCGGCCAGAAGCTTATTTATATTCTCAGGTGTAGAAATCATTTTATTAGCTGTGCTGTTAAAGCTGCCCCACAAAAGTGAGGCAGTTTAAATTTAGCTATTGATGGAGATGTGAACCTTCTTCTAAATAAGGATCCGATTCAACGATGAGCTTTCTCGACTGAAGTTTGTTCAAGAAAATTAAAACATAACCAGCGGCAAAGAGAAAAGCTGAGAGGATTTCGTAAGGGCCAATGACCGCGAGAATTTTATAGTGTTCATAAATCTTTGGCGCCACTAAAGTGTAGAGATCAACCCAATGTCCGACGAGAATAACAATCGAAACAATGGCCAGCGCCACGTAATTTCTTTTTGAGTCTCTCTTTAGAAGCACGAGAAAAGGAACTGCAAAGCAAATAACAAAGTTCGACCAGAACAACCATGTCCAGTTCTCATGATCGCGCAAAATATAATATTCCGTTTCTTCAGGAATGTTTGAGTACCAGATAAGCATGTATTGGCAAAACCAGATATAGGCCCAGAAGGTACTCATCCCGAACATCCATTTTCCTAAATCGTGAAAATGATCGCGAGTGACGATGCCGTCGAGATGGCCGAAGAGGCGCAGAACAAGTAGCGAAAGAGTAATGAAGGCAATTCCGCTGACAAATAGACCTGAGAAAGTGTAGACGGAATAAATTGTACTGAACCAGTGAGGCTCAACTGACATCAATGAATCATAGCTGAACAAAGCAAAAGAAAGCGCAAAAATAACCATGGTGATGGCCGATACACGGGCCAGTTTTCCAGAATGGACTTCCTGCTGCTTTTGATTTGAAGGCCAGCTATTCATGAGCACGCTGATCAATTTAGACGATGTCATCCACAAGGCGAAATACACCACGAGACGGATCAGGAAAAACGTTACATTCAGGTAAGCTGTTTTTTTAATCAAAACCGGATCTTTCAGAACTTCTGCAGAATGAGTCCATTCATAGAGCGTATGGTGCCCCATAAATCCCAGAAGCATAAGACCAAGGCCCCAGGGCAAAAACGCTGTCATGGCCTGAGGAATGCGCTGATAAGTTCTCATCCAGGATGAGTTCGTGATATTTTGAAGAGCGAGGAAAAACAATCCCGCGAGCCCGAGTGAAACAAAGTAAAAATTATTGATCAGGATATTCACCCAAAATCTTACCGGCGCATGAAAATAAGAAGCAGCAGTGACGAGACCGCATACTCCGAGAGTCATCAGCAGATATTGTTTTAAAGTTGGATTTATTTCGTAAGTTAATTTATTCATTTGGAGCTACTCCGTTTTCTGTAATTCATGCAAATAAAGAATCAGATCCCAGCGATCATTGTCGTCAAGCTGAACAGCGTGGCTTGGCATATCTCCGTAACCGATAACGATAGCATGATAGAATTGCCCGTCTTTATAGTTGCGAAGTGAGCGTCCGTTAAACGCCGGTGGTTCAGCATATTTTTTTGCTACAGGTCCGTCTCCTTGTCCCTTTTCTCCGTGACAAAGAAGGCACATATTTTGATAGAGATATTTTCCTCGAGCGAGTCTGGCCGGAGTGGCCTCTCGAGGATCTTTCATTTCATTACCTGCGCGTTCTTTTTCATCATCCGTTTTACCGTAGGTAAAAACTCTGTACCCTCTGGGCACAGACTCTTTTGGAGCAAGCATCATGCTGGAGCCGTTTTTGGTCAATGAACTTTCCGAGTACGCTTCGTAAGCCTGCGAGTAAACCATGTCCGGCATATACTCCATTCCCGGTTCCCGTTTTTCTTTTGAGCACGAGCAGAGAATGACTGCTGATAAAGCTAGTAGCCATTTACTATTCATTCTTTCCTCCCGCACTTTGTTTTTCAATTTTCACTGCCCCGCTGTCGCGAAGAATTTTTTCCAACTCCGCATTTTTTTCTCCTGAAGGAATGACGATTAAAAACTGATCGTCCAGCTGGCGACGATCAATGGTCACTGGCATCTGCCCCGGGAAAAGTTTTGCGCGAAATAAGAAGGCAGCGACTGTAGTCAGGGCCCCGCAAAGAACCATCAATTCAAATGTGATGGGAATAAAAGCAGGAATGGATAGCATAGGCTTCCCTCCGACATTGATCGGCCAGTCAACGGCCGAAGTCCACACCTGAAAACTCAATGCAAGAATGAGCCCGATTCCACCGGCCACAAATGTCACGAAAGGGAGTCTTGATCTTTGTATATCGAGAAGATCATCGAGACCGTGAACCGGAAAAGGAGTGAAAAAATCCTGAATCGTAAAATTTTCTTTTTTAACCAGGATTCCGGCCTTGACCAGTTTCTCTTCGTCGTCAAAAACTCCGATGACAAATTCACCTTGTAATTTATTGTCCATATTTATGTCCTAGTGATGTTCTTTAGTTCTAGCAAATTTATAAACACTCTTCACTTCACTGACTGCAATAGCAGGTAAGAACCTGATGAACAGAAGAAACAATGTGAAGAAGAGACCAAAGCTTCCGATGAATGTGCAGATTTCAACCCAAGTCGGAGAATACATTGCCCAGCTCGATGGAAGGTAGTCGCGGTGAAGAGAGGTTGTGATAATAACAAAACGTTCAAACCACATACCGATGTTTACGATGACAGTGATGATGAAAACGAGAGTGAGGTTCGTACGAATTGCTTTGATCCAGAGAAGCTGCGGCCAGATAACGTTACATGAAACCATTGTCCAGTACGCCCACGCATAAGGACCGGTCGCGCGATTGATGAATGTATATCGTTCATATTCATTTCCACCGTACCAGGCGATAAAAAATTCAGTCGCGTATGCAAAACCGACGAGCATTCCGGTAAGGATGATAACCTTACACATCGCTTCGATGTGAGCAACCGTAATGAAGTGTTCAAAGTTCATCGCTTTTCTTGTGATGATGAGAAGCGAAGAAACCATCGCAAAACCGGAGAACACGGCACCGATAACAAAGTAAGGAGGGAAAATCGTTGTATGCCATCCGGGAATAACAGACGTTGCAAAGTCCATACTAACGATGGTGTGTACAGATACAACCAGAGGAGCGGCCAGGCCTGCAAGAATCAAACATAAAATTTCATAGCGATGCCATGTACGGTGAGAACCATCCCATCCGAAACTCAGCATGCCGTAGATTTTTTTTCTGAGTGGAGTGACTGCGCGGTCTCTCAAAGTTCCAAAGTCAGGAATGAGACCGATGTACCAGAACACTGCCGAGACTGTCAGATACGTACTGATGGCGAAAACGTCCCACAACAAAGGAGAGCGGAAGTTAAGCCAGATCGCACGCGTATTTGGATATGGAAACACCCAATGAGCAAGCCACGGACGTCCCATGTGAATGACTGGATAAATACCGGCGCAACAAACAGCAATGATGGTCATTGCTTCAGCGGCACGGTTAATAGACGTTCTCCATTTTTGTCTAAAGAGAAGAAGAATCGCAGAAATGAAAGTTCCTGCGTGACCAATACCAACCCAGAAAACGAAGTTGGTGATATCCCAGCTCCACCCTACTGTTTTGTTCAGCCCCCAAACACCGATACCTGTACGCAATTGATAGCCGACAACGACGATGCCCACAATTAAAGTCAGAACGGCAATGGCAAAAAGAATATACCATGTATTGCTTGGTCCTCCTTCAATCGAATTTAAAACATCGTTTGTGATTTCCCCATATGTCCGCTCTTTGCTGATCAGAGGTCGTCTCAAAAAGCTTGTGTGTTCTTTACCTGACATAGACCTGTCCTTATTCCTTGATTCCTAATCTCGATTTCTAATTTTTGTTAAATAACTTAATCTTGGTTTTACGTTCAATTCTTCAAGAACAGTAAAATTGCGCTGATCTTTAATCATTTTCGAGATTTTACTGTTTGGATCCATTAGATCGCCGAAGACAATTGCATCTGAAGGACAGCTTTGTTGACAAGCGAGCTTAATCTCACCGTCGCGTAATTCTCTTCCCTCTTTTTTCGCCGTTAGTTTTGCTTCCTGAATTCTCTGAATACAAAG
>DAIQAU010000148.1:0-4491 GCA_036781565.1 Bacteriovorax sp.
TGACGGCCGCTATTTCACCTCTGGCCATTTTCTTTATGGTCGTGGAAGATTTTTCAACAAAAATTCTCGCGATTGAAGATTCGCCGGAAAACATTGCACAATCCATGAGATCAGCTCTCGTGCCGTTAAAAGAGAAATATCAGCTTCCAAGCTATAGAAAAATAGTGACGGAGATTGAGTCGATGATTACTCCAAAAAAATCTTAGAACTGATAAAGTCCCCCGAAAATCAGGCCCGTTTCGACGTTTCCTCCTTTGGTTGTTGGAGAGTGGCGAATTTCTGAAGCGAGAAGTTTGGCCGTGACTGCAGAAATAAATGTCACGTGTTCATCCATTTTATACATTGGAGCAAAAGCAATCCCCGGCTGGCAAAAACGCGAAGGATGGTATTCATTCCTCCCTGAGGTGATTTCAGTTGATTTGACTCCATAGTAGTAATCAGCATAGTTTTTATCGAAACATTCAACACCAAGAGAGCTTCTTGTAAAAAACTTCTGTCGGATCATATACATTTCAGCATAGTTCAAATTCAGTTTTTTTCCGTGTGAGCGGCCTTGAATATCACGGGCAAAATGCGCAGAAAATTTACCATAGCGTCCGCCAATTCCCCAAAACCATGAATCGCGGCGGTCATCCATTCCGGGACCGCGATAGCGCTGGCGTTCGCGATCTATATTGGTATACACGCCCCACTGCCGGTTGCCGTAGAGATCGGCCTTCAGTCCCTGACCACCAAAAGAAAGTGGGCCCCAGCCAAACTGTAAAAGAGGAATGGGAGAAAAAAGAAGATCGCCATGTGTGTTGTTGTAGGTATTGTTTCGTCTGATGTTGTTTTTCATTGCTACACCGACGCCAAGAGAGAGATGAAATCCTGTTGGTTTTCCCATAGGACCACTTTGCGAAGGTATTTTCTCTGCAGAAACAGCAGAAAAAGAATAGTAAAATGTGAGTAATAAAAATGTAATCATCGTTTTTTTCTTCATGAATAATGTCTCCGTAAATTCATTTTTTCATTGGAGAAATGAAAAGACAAATAAAAATGCTCGGCCTTTTCTCGAGGAGAAGTTGAAAGAAGTGAAAGAAAAAGAAAGATTTATTTTATGTTGTTATGAAACCAAAAGTGAAATCCTTACTCTATCCTGATTTTTCGTTACGGAGGACTTTATGAAAAATGGAATTTTAATCAGTGCTCTAACACTATCTTTCTCTCTCTCTTCATCGTTTGCTTGCGATATCCACGGTAAAAGTGGTTTCATGCCAGAAAACAATCTTAAAATTTCTAAGTTCGACAAAGGAACTAATGGGATGACTGAAGAAAAATTTCTTTCAATCATCAAGCGAGTTTCTGATGTGTACGCACCAGTTGTAGAATCAAAAGGGGCAACTCTTGATATGATCAACAATTGGGATGACGGTACAGTAAATGCCTACGCTCACCGTGATGGTAACGTTTGGCACGTTTCAATGTTTGGTGGTCTAGCTCGTCACGAGCTAACGACTGATGACGGCTTCATGCTTGTTGTTTGCCACGAAACTGGTCACCACTTAGGTGGAGCTCCAAGATACTACAACAACTCTGACTGGGCAGCGAACGAAGGCCAGGCAGATTATTTCGGTGCTTTAAAATGTATGAAGCGCGTTCTTGAAAACGATGACAACATTGCTATCGTTTCTAAAATGCAAATCGATGCTGATGCAACAGCAAAATGTCAGGCTACTTACACTAACGCTTCAGAAGTTGCTCTTTGTCAAAGAATTGCAATGGCAGGGAAGTCACTTGGACAACTTCTTGGTTCACTTGGTGGAAACTCAAAAGTTAACTTCAATACTCCAGACAAGTCTGTTGTAAGAAGAACAAACGATGCTCACCCTCAAGCTCAATGTCGTCTAGATACATACTTTGCTGGCGGTCTTTGTGATAAATCGTACATAGAAGACGTAGATCAAAACAGCCCGATCCCAGGAACATGTATTAAGAAAGACGGATACAAAGTTGGTGTTCGTCCACTTTGCTGGTACAAACCAGGCACTGGCGAAATCTAATTTCGTATAAACCACGCCAAATAATTGACAGTAAGGGCTCCGCAAGGGGCCCTTTTTTATTTCAAAAATCTATTTCTCCCAATGAAAAAATCTCCTACTTGAAATGTCAGATAATGAAAGTTTTATTATTTATTCGTTATCCGACTTTTATGTAACGATATTTCTATCCTGATTTTTTGTTACGGAGGACACTATTATGAAGAAAGGGATTTTAGCAGCGGTAACCGCTTTATCATTAACAGCATCAGCATCTTTTGCTTGCGATATCCACGGAAAAAGCGGATTCGCACCTGAGAACAACTTGAGAATTTCTCAATGGGACAAGGCTACAAACGGCATGACCAAAGAAAAATTCCTTGCAATCGTTAAGAGTGTTTCTGACGTTTATGAGCCAGTTGTAAAAGAGAAAGGTGGAATTCTTTCTATGAACAACAGATGGGATGACGATACAGTTAACGCATCTGCTCAGCAAATGGGAAAAACTTGGGTAGTTAACATGTACGGTGGACTTGCACGTCACCCTCTAACGACTGACGACGGTTTCAGACTTGTTGTTTGTCACGAACTTGGTCACCACATTGGTGGAGCTCCAAGAAAAGGCGCTTCATGGGCATCTAACGAAGGTCAAGCTGACTACTTCGGAGCTATGAAATGTCTAAGAAGAGTTCTTGAAAAAGAAGACAACGTTGCTTACGTATCAAAAATGACTGTTGATGAAGCTGCTACAAAAGCTTGTCAGGCAAAATACTCTAACGCAGACGAAATCGCTCTATGTCAGAGAGTTTCAATGGCAGGTAAATCACTTGGTAGCCTTCTTGGTGAACTTGGTGGGAACTCAAACGTAAAATTCGATACTCCTGATAAATCAGTTGTGTCTAGAACTTACGATGCTCACCCTCAAGCACAATGCCGTCTAGATACATACTTCAGCGGTACTCTTTGTGATAAAACTTGGGAACAAGACGTTGATAGAAATGATCCAAAAGTTGGAACATGTATCAAGCGCGATGGTTACACAGTTGGAACTCGTCCTCTTTGCTGGTACAAACCAGGTGCAGGCGAGATCTAATTCTTAAGCACAATAATGTTTTAAAAAAAGGCCGGAGCAATCCGGCCTTTTTTACTTTTGAGGCCTATGTCAATCGTACAACTCATCGGTAATCTCGCTTTTATTCTCGTGGCCTGTTCTTTCATGGTTAAAGACATGCTGTGGCTCAGGGCCTTATCCATCACGGCTTCACTTTGTTCAATCGCTTATAATGCCAATGTCGCCGATACGGCGTTAATGGTTCCCATTTTCTGGAACTTGTTTTTTATTGCACTCAATATTTATCACATGGCCCGCATTATTTACGGCAATAGAAAAATTCGTCTCAATGAAAAAGAGCAAGAGCTCTATCATTTGTCGTTTCAAACCTTGAATCTGCAGGAGTATGCAAAACTTCTCTCTCTTTCCAAATGGAAAACATTTAAAGCTGGAGAGGTGATCATTCATGAAAATCAACCAATGGAAGATCTCATGATGATTTATAGCGGCCGTGTTGATATTCTTGTCAAAGAAAGAAAATTAAATGAATTAAAAGACGGCCAGTTTATCGGAGAGATGAGTTTTCTTTCCGAGAAACCTGCAAGCGCCAAGGTCATCGCCGCTTACGATACCGAATTAATCAGCTGGAAACAGGCCGATTTAAAAGGTTTGAAGTCAAAAAATCCCAGTTTGATTTTTTCACTTCAGAGTGCAATGGCGAGACAGCTTACCGGAATACTTGCCGGTAAAAACTTAGAAAAAATATGAAAACTTTTATTCTCACTGAAAAGCCTTCTGTTGCCCGCGATTTCGCGAGCGCGCTTGCGATGAAAAGCGGTGGAGGTGACGGCTTCATTGAAAATGAGAATTATATTATCTCATGGGCCATTGGTCATTTACTCACACCATATGACCCCGAAGATTACGATAAGTCCTTCAAGCGTTGGAGTCTTACAACTCTTCCGATCATCCCTGCAGAATGGAAATTTAAAGCTCAGCCTAAAACCAAAAAGCAGCTCGATATTATCAAACGTCTATTGAAGCGCACTGATATTGAAAAAATCATCGTTGCTACAGATGCTGGGAGAGAAGGGGAACTGATTGCCCGGCTTATTTTGAACGAGGCCCGCTCCAAAGTGAAAGCTTTTCGTTTCTGGACATCGGCCGCACTGACAAAAGAAGTTATTCATTCTGAACTCAAAAATATCAAACCCCTTTATGATTTTGATCGTCTGTTTATTGCTGGTCGGGCAAGACAGCGCGCAGACTGGCTCGTGGGAATGAATCTTTCGAGACTCGCTACAATCAAGCTCGGCGATTTGTTTTCCGTTGGGCGCGTTCAAACTGCGGTTCTCGGCCTGATTGTCGAGAGAAGAAAAGCAATCGATGCTTTCGTTCCCAAAGATTATTTTGAATTAAAAG
>DAIQAU010000149.1:0-2953 GCA_036781565.1 Bacteriovorax sp.
TTAGTCGCAGCGACATCTGGAATTTTTAAACCGTTCACATATTTATCGAATACTTTAATAGATGCATATAAAGTTGCAGGAATTCCCTTTGCTTCACGAAGATAAATTCCGACGCTCGAATCTACGCGAACTTTTTCACCAACGCGTGAACCATCAGAACATCCTGTGAATCCATAATAAGAATTGAAAAACTTCAACTGCATCTTTGCTTCGTAATTACATTGAATGCGATTATCAATGATCAGTGTCGCGCGGGAAGCGCCCTGACGAAGAAGACCCGTGTTGGCTCGAAGTTGGTCAGGAATTTGAATCGCACCTTGAAACGAAACAGTTTTTACTTCACCGGCCTTTGAAAAGAGACGCAACATTTTATGGTCATCATCATCATCGCTATAGCCCCAATGTTTTGACAGAACGTAAGCATAGTCATTGCCTCGTTCCTTATCATTACTACTTGCGGCCTGTGCAGAAAGAGGAAGCACAGTCGTTGCCATTAATAGAAGAAGCCAGTAAGGATTGATTTTTGTTTTCATTACACCATTATAGAGGCCTTTGATCATCTGCCTTTTAAGAAAAGGAAATCTTAAACGACACCTTCAAAAAATCGACGACTTGCCCCTTTCTTCTCTTAAGAATTTTGCAAAATCGCGAGCTTCAAAAATCCTGTGAATTACCTCCAAAACTTGGCATATTTTTGTATCTCAAAGAAACTTTTAGAAAACGCCGTTTTCCAATGATCTTTTAGGTTTAGGGAAATGTTGAAAATTGAGTTTACGCCAAAAGCTAACCAAAATATGGTTAAAGATGAATTGAGTTATAATTGGACCATGGGCAACGATGATCCAAAAGTAAAACTCTTAATGGAACTGGTTCAGAAATTTCTGAAAAAGAAATCAGTTCTTCTCATTGATGATGAAGATGAAATCAAATCATTGATGGCAAACTTTCTTGTTCGATCTCAAGTAGAAGAAAATAAAATTGTCTTCGCTGCTGATGGAAAAGAAGCCTTATCCAAAATTCAAAACCAGGAATTCGGATTAATTATTATCGATCTTCTTATGCCGAAGATGGGCGGTATTCAACTCCTCAAAGAAATAAAACAGCGTGCTAAGTTTAAAGACATTCCCGTTCTGATTATTTCAGGTAATATTGAAGCAGAGAGCGTGAAGACTGCAATGAGTATGGGCGTTCATAATATTATTGTGAAGCCATTTACCTACAATCTTTTTCTTGAACGTATCGGCAGGGCGCTCGGCATTTAGACTTAAAACCTGGAATAACAATCTATGAGTTCGAAAATCGTCACCGATCAGAACATGGAAAAAGTTCTGTCAGAAAATAAAATCATCTTTCTGGATTTCTGGGCCAGCTGGTGTGAACCCTGCAAAATTTTCGGACCTATTTTTGAAAGAGTCGCAGAAAAAAATCCTGATATTTTCTTCGGAAAAATTAATACCGAGACTGAACAACTACTCTCCAATGATTTTGCCATCCGCTCAATTCCAACTCTCGTGATTTTGAAAGAGGGGCATATAATTTTTTCAGAATCTGGTGTCATTCCGGAATACATACTAAAAAACCTGGTTGAAAAAGCAAGAAACCTGGATGTCTCCACACTCGAAAATGACTCCTGAATCAAGGAAAACCTGCACTTAAAAACTTCGCAATTTTTAGATAGATGTAAGACGAATTTTTAGATTACAGTGTTCATTGCTGGACTCTTGCAGTCATGTTACACATCCCCAACTTTACCACTCAAAGGGGATTATCAATGAAACTGACGACAGTTGCACTCTGTGCATTTCTTTCAACATCAGCAGTCTTCGCTCAGGAAGACGGAGCTTTTCTCGATCCGAAATATCCAAATCTCGTCCATCCAAAAAAGAGCTTACTGACAACGAAAGCAATGCCAGCTAACGACGTAAAGGAAGTTATCAGCTATCAGACTTCTGTTAAATCCCAGGCAGCAAGAGGAACATGTTCAATCTTTTCAGCAACGGCTTACCTTGAAGGTCTTCTGGTAAAGAAAGGCGCTTTCAACAACACTCTTGATCTTTCAGAAGAATGGCTCGAATACACGGCGGTGAGAAACCGTTCTGATGATGGTTCTTCTGGCTGGTCTAATTTCTCGGCCATTTTGAATTACGGAATGCCGACTGAGCAAACTCTTCCTTATATCGGCGAAGACTGGAGAGAAGCTTTCAATCCTCTTAAAGACGTTCGTTGTGGAAAATTAACTGGTGCTGCAAAAACATCATGCTTAATCGTTCACAGAGATCCAACAATGCTGGAAATGACAGACGCACAAGTCATGGCAAAATATTCTGATAAGGAATTCGTCAATGCACGCGCGGAAGCGACGGCTTTTAAAAAGAAAAATATTAAATTCGCAAACTCTAATTTCAGCATTTACGATGTAAGCGAAGTAAAAGAACTTCTTCAAAAAGGAACGCCAGTGATTCTTGAAGTGGATTTCTATTACGGTGCCTGGAACCACAGAAAAGCTGATGAATATGGAATCGGCAGAAATATCGATCACTGGGCAAAAGGAATCGTCACTTATCCTGAACAAGGAAGTGTGGATGAAGCAGAATCGCTTAATCACCCTGCGGGTCACTCGATCCTGGTTGTTGGATACGATGATAATAAAATCGTAGAGCGCACTATTAAAATGAAAGATGGATCAATGAAGAAATTCACTTATAAAGGTGTTTACTACTTCAAAAACAGCTGGGGAACGACTAGCTTTGGTGCAAACTTCGAAGTCGATGGAGAGAGATTTCCAGGTTACGGTATGATGGTTGCGAAATATGCTGAAGATCAAGGCCAGTTTTTCAAAATGCCTCTTCAATAAATGAGAAAGGCTCCAGGAGACTTTTGTCTCCTGGAACCTCTTTAGTTATTTCTTAGCTTCTTCTTTCTTAGCTTCTTCTTCTTTTTTCTCTTCTTTCTT
>DAIQAU010000149.1:3053-4489 GCA_036781565.1 Bacteriovorax sp.
TTATGCTTTTTCTTGCCCTTCTTTACGACAACTTTTTCTTCTTTTGCTTTTCCTTCTTCTTTTTTCTCAGCTCCATCTTGAGCGAAAGCACCTAGCGAAAGTGTGCTCATAAGTGCGATAGCAAGTAGTAGTGATGTTTTCATGGTGTCTCCTTAATTGTGTTGTGGAAAGTAAGCTTCCTTAAAGAGATGTTAGTACGGCCGGATTAAATTTCCGTTTAAACGGCATTAAAGATTTTTAATAAGAAAAGGCCATGTCCTTGAAGAAGCATGGCCCGTTTTAATACGAGATTAAAAAAATAAGGCTTATTTACCAGCAAGCTCAACAAAAAACGACTTCATTCCGTCCCAAGAACGTTTGTCAGCAGTTGCATTGTAAGCGGCTCCTTTAGAGATATCATTGCCTGCCGCTTTTTCTGTGAAGCTGTGAACAGTGTTGGCAAACATCACGAGTTCATAAGGAACTTTTGATTCATCCATTTCTTTTTTAAACGCGGCCACTTCATCAGCAGGAACGTATGGATCAACGGCCCCGTGAAAGACAAGTACTTGTCCTTTGATATTTTTTGCATCAGCAGGTGTTGGATTCGACAATCCTCCGTGGAAAGAAACTGTTCCTAAAAGTGGAGCACCTGAACGCGCCAGCTCCAGTGCAGTTGTTCCCCCAAAGCAATAGCCAGTCGCAAAAAGTTTTGTTGAATCAACATGAGAATTCTTTTTTAATTCATCGAGAGCAGTGCTCGCTCTTTCACGTAGAAGTTTGCGGTCATTTTTATATTTTGTCGCCAACTCTCCTGCTTCCTTTGCGTCTTTTGGTCTGATTCCTTTTCCGTAAACATCAGCAGCCATTGCGACATATCCTAGTTTTGCAAGTTCAGTAATTTTAGATTCTGTCTCGCCAGTTACGCCCATCCAGTTGTGGAAAACAACTATTCCAGGTTTTTTGCCTTTCATAGCGCTATCCATTGCAATGACGCCTTCAAAAGTCTGATCGCCAGATTTGTATTCAACTTTTTTAAGTTCAACTTTTGCTTCTGCATTCATCGCCATTACTCCAGTTAACAATAGTAGTGAGAGCATCTTCTTCATCATGAGTCCTCCTGATATTATGAGTTCCTGAAAATTGTAAAAGATTTAAAACTTAAAATTAAAAAGAAAAAACGGAACACCGAATTGGTGATCATCATATTTCAAAATGTGAATACCCATTCCTGTAGACCACTTCTCTCCGACAAAATTAAATCCCGGGTCAAATTGCCAGTAAGTAAAATGATTGTCGGTTGTCGGGAGAGAGACAAGATTGTCCAAGGCCCCCGCATCTTTTCTTAAAAACTCGAAATAGTTCCAGTGGGTGTAATTGAATCTTGCTCCGAAGAAAATTTCAAAAACATCCCAGCGGTAAGAAAGAACAGGACCGCCGTAAACCGATTTGGCGCG
>DAIQAU010000150.1:0-4455 GCA_036781565.1 Bacteriovorax sp.
CCTGTGAGATTATTTCTCTGGGCGCTGATACCGACCACGATCGGAATTCTTTGTTTCTTATTGTTGCCGAGCTTTTAAAAAGTTTTCGGCTCGATAACTGAAATCCAGTTGTATTTATCTTTGGCCCGTCCTTCCTGAAGCGCCAGAAGTTTTTCGCGAAGAACGTTTGCGATTTTTCCTTCATGATGAAGAAGAGGGTAGCGGTCGCCGTTTTCTTCTGCAAGATAATCAATCGGAGCGATGATGGCCGCAGTTCCACAAGCAAAAGCTTCTGTGCAGTGGCCGTTTTTGATATCAGTGATCAGTTCATCAATGTCCATTCTTCTTTCAACGACTGTGAGGCCTTCGTCTTTTGCAAGCTGGATAATCGATTTTCTGGTGATTCCTTCCAGAATGGAATCATTCAACTGAGGTGTATGAAGTTCATTGTTGATGACTGCAAAGAAATTCATTCCAGACATTTCTTCAATATATTTTTTATCGCGGCCATCAAGCCACAACGTTTGAACGAGACCAAGATTTTTTGTTTTAATGGCGGCCAGCAAGCTTGCAGCGTAGTTTCCGCCGGCCTTGGCATACCCAGTCCCTCCAGGGAAAGCGCGTGCGCCCTGGCGTTCGATAAGAACTGATAATCCACCTGCACTGAAATAAGAGCCGGAAGGAGAGGCAATAACCATGAAGCGGAATTTTTCAGAAGGCTTGATTCCCAAGGCTTCTTCAGTCGCAAACATGAACGGACGAAGGTACAGCGATTCACCACTTCTTCTTGGAACGAAATCCGCACAATAAGAAATGACTTCAAAGCATGCTTTCAAAAAGAGATCAGCAGGAATATGAGGCATCGCCATTCTCTCCGCTGATTTATTAAAGCGAAGATGATTTTGTTCAGGACGGAAAATAAAAGGACCCTGGCCACCTACGCGGTAAGCTTTCATTCCTTCGAAAATTTCCTGTGCGTAATGAAGAACCTTTGCATTTGGATACATTGAAATCGGACCATACGGAATCAGTTCGAGTTCTCCCCATTTACCTTTTTCGTAAGTGCAGCTTGCCATGAGCGGGGCCATAACCGTTCCAAAGCCGAGGTTTTCGGGCAAGGTAAAGTTCTTAACAGCGTCAGCACAAGCGGGGTCGATTTTTATGTAAGTCATAATAGTATCCAAATTTAGTTTAAAAGACTGAGGCATTATATCTGATATTGGTGCTAAATCAAAAAAAAAGCTCTAGAAAATCAAAAAAGTCGGTTAAGTTTTTTTTCATATTTCAGCATCTTGACGCTCTCATTTCGAGAGAAAATTATGATTTAAATCTCGTTAACTTTTCAAGTCACAATCCGATAAATCCACTTAGACGAATTAATTTTTTCAGTCGAGATGAACATGGATGAATTTGAAAAAGAAGTAAAATTGGATTTTCTGGCCGAGGCGATTCAGCTTTTGGATGATGCTGAGCAAGCTTTTCTTGCATTGGAGAGTGATAAGCACAATGCGGATTTGATGAATCAGATCTTCCGCCTTGCTCATAACTTGAAGGGAACTTCGAGAGCCGTTGGATTCGGAGATGTGGCCGAGTTCACTCACGAAATGGAAAACCTCATTCTTAAAATCAAAGAGGGTCTGGTACCGATCACTGATCAGGTCGTTTCCCTTTTGCTCGAGTGTAACGATCACGTCAGCATCATGATTAAAATGCTGAACATGGATTTAAACTCGCGCTTCGACTCGAAAGAAATTATCAGCAAAATTCACCTGGCACTTAAAGGTGAACTTGGAAATACAGACGCAGCCGCTGCACACGGTGAAGAACCAAAAATGGAAGAAGCACCGGCAGAAGAATTTGCAGCTGATTCAATTTCAGCAGAAGACATAGCTTTACTGGAAAATTTTGAAAAAGGTCTGGAAGCTCCGGCAGCAGCTATGAGCGTTGAGCAAAAAGAAGAAAGGGCAGCGTCCTTTTTTCCAAGTGAAGTTGCTAGGTCTGAATTAAAAGTCGCACCAGCTGCATCTCAGGAAACAAAAGCAGAAGGCGGTGGCGGCGATCATAAAAAACCTGCAGGCGGTGATAAAAAAGCGGCCGAAGAAGAATCGATTCGCGTCAGTTTGTCGAGAGTCGAACTTCTCAACAACGTCGTTGGCGAGCTGGTCATTATTCAAACTGTATTGAATCAGCACAGAGACGAAGTGAGCAGTCAGATTATGCTCAAGTCGCTTTCTCATCTGGCAAAACTTTCAAAAGAAATTCAAAACATTTCAATGTCGCTCAGAATGATTCCTCTGAAACAAACTTTGCAAAAAATGCAGAGAATCGTGCGCGATACTTCAAAGGCCCTTGATAAAAAGGTTCATCTTGAACTCGTTGGGGAAGAAACTGAAATTGACAAGACAGTTCTCGAGCATCTTGCTGATCCGCTTGTTCACATCGTGAGAAATGCTGTTGACCACGGTCTGGAATCAACGGCCGACAGAATCAAGGCCGGCAAGACTGAAGAGGGCCAGGTTACTATTAAAGCTTTTCACGAGGGAAATAACCTCGTGATTGAAATCCGCGATGACGGAAAAGGTATCAATCCAAAAATCATCCGCGAAAAAGCGATTGAGAAAAAAGTTATTTCTGCCAATGCCGTTATGAGCGACGATGACCTCGTGAACCTGATTTTCCACCCTGGATTTTCAACCAAGGCGGAAGTTTCTGAAATTTCCGGCCGCGGAGTCGGAATGGATGTCGTCAAAACAAATATTGAAAAACTTTCCGGCGAAGTAAAAGTTATCACTGAGCTCGGTAAAGGCTCATGTTTCAAAGTTGTTCTTCCACTGACACTTGCTATTATCGAAGCAATGGTGACGAGAGTGGGCGACGAACGCTACATTATTCCTCTTGGACAGGTTTATGAATCCCTGTCGCCAACACCTGATATCGTTCACCATGTAAATGGAGTTGGTCACTGTCTGAAAATTCGTGGCGAAGTCATTCCGATGTTTAAAGTGTCGACTGCCCTTCAAAGACCAGTGCAGGAAAAACCTCTTGAAGAACAGATTGCCATCATCGTCAATTCTGAAGAAAGAAATTTTGCCATTCTGGTCGACGACATTCTTCATCAACAGCAGGTTGTTATCAAGAAACTGGGCGAAGAAATTAAAAATCAAAAAGGATTTATGGGAAGCTCCATTCTGGGAGACGGCCGTCCGGCCTTCATTCTCGATATCATGGAATTATTTTCAGGTTCAATGAAAAAGAAAAAAACTAACTTTAAAGAAGAACTGGCCGCATAGTAGGAGAGACTTATGGAAAAAGACAATGTCACAAAATTAAAAAGAACAAATGCAGAACTTAGCCGCTTCATTGAATTCAGCCTTGGCAATGAAGATTATGCTATCCCTCTCTTGATGGTCAGAGAAGTTATCTCTGTTCCGGATACAACACCGATTCCAAAGTCTCCAAGTCACTTTCTGGGAATCATGAACCTTCGCGGACAAGTTATTTCTGTTGTCGATCTTCGCAAAAAACTAAAAGTGGATGCAAGAAAAGATAAAGAAGAAGCCGTCATTATCGTTGATATTGGTGGAATGAATATCGGAGTCGTTGTTGATTCAATCAACAAGGTTCTTGCTTTCTCTTCTGAAGAAGTAAGTGAAATGCCGGAAGTAGAACACCAGGTGAACACGCATTACATTTTTGGTGTTTATAAAAAAGAAAATTCATTGACTGTACTTCTTGATATCGCAAAGGTTCTCGACCTGAAAGATATGGAAGCGATCAATGGATCGAAAAAAGCGGCGTAATTAATCTAAAGAATTTTTGTATCGAGGTTTACTCATGTCTCAGGCCGCTATTGGTACCGTCAGTCCGGAATTTGTTTCTGTTATCGACAAGGTATCGACTATTGTTCATAAAATTTCCGGCAATCGCCTCGGCGAAAAGCAAGCCTACATGGTGGAAACTCGTGTAAAAAAGAGAATGATTGAACTTGGGATTAAAGAGCCCCGCGATTATCTCAAATACATTGATCAAAATTTTGAAAGAGAATCTGGTGTGTTGGTCGGTTTGATTACAACACACCATACATTCTTCTTCAGAGAATTTCCTCATTTTGAAATTCTGAAAAGAACTCTTCCAGATCTCGTCAATCAGATGAAAAAGCGCGGCGATAAATGTCTTAAAGTGTGGTCGGCAGCATGCAGCCGCGGTCACGAAGTTTATTCGCTGGCGATGTTTCTAGATTATCATCTGGCCCAGATTGACTCTTCGTTGACCTTTAAAATTCTGGGAACTGATATTGACGCTGAGTCTGTTAAAGTGGCCAATAATGGTGTTTATCACCAGAACGAAATAAAAGAAATTCCTATGATGTACATGGGAACAAACTGGGCGCGAGGAACCGGCGATATCGCCATGTACGCCAAGATCAAATCGCATCTGAAACAAAAATGCGAATTCAGACCAGGAAATCTTCTGAAG
>DAIQAU010000151.1:0-4392 GCA_036781565.1 Bacteriovorax sp.
GTGTAGACGGTCGGAAGATCAAATATCCACGCAGCGATCACCGGCACAAACATTGAAATGATGGTCGTAATAAATTTATATCCCAGCAGCTGTGAAAGATAATATTCATAAAAACTCATCGGGCGAACAATCAGACTGTTGATTGAACCGGAACTGATTTCTTCAATCATTCTGAATTCGTACATCCAGCTCGTGGCAATTCTTGCAAAGAAGGCACCCCAAAGAGCGTAGCTCAAATAGTACTCTCTGCCGAAACCATTGATCGTTGCCGTGTGCGCACCCTGGAAAACAGCAAACCACAACAGGACTTCAATTCCCGTAGTGAGGAGAGGCTGAACAATCGCATCGACAAAATAATTTAATCTGTATTCGAGATTACTGACGATAGCGAGTTTAGCGAATGCGAGATTCCGTTTCAAGAAAACGGCGAATGACTTCTTCAAAATCTACCTTTTCATCCTGTGCCAGTTCGGCATTGCTGTTTGTAACAAATTCATCCACAGTTCCCTGATAAACGATATTGCCTTTGCTGATCAAAAGAAGTCTGTCTGCAAGTGTAGCGATATCATCCATATAATGACTGGTGAGAATCACTGTCGGTTCTTTTTCTTTTACATAGTTTGCCAGAAAGTTTCTGATGTTTTCCTGAGCAACGATATCGAGACCGATAGTGGGTTCATCCAGGAAAAGAATTCTTGGCTCATGTAAAAGTGCACCTATGATTTCCATCTTCATTCTTTCACCAAGTGATAATCGGCGAAGCTGGGTCGTGAGTACGTGTGAACACTGAAGCATTTCGGCGAGATCCTGTACGCGTTTTCTCGTTGCCGTAATGTCGAGATCGTAAATGCGAGCAAGGAGAGCATAGGAATCAACGGGCGAAATATCCCACCACAATTGATTTTTTTGTCCGAGAAGAATACTGATCTGGCGAAGGAATTCGTAATTTCTTTCCCAGGGTCTGTAGCCCAGAACAAGAGCATCACCGGAGGAAGGAGTCACTAAACCGGACAACATTTTCAGCAATGTTGTTTTCCCGGCACCGTTGGCCCCGACGAGTCCGATAATTTTTCCGGATTCTATTTTCAAGTTAGTTTTATCGAGAGCGATTTTGGAAGTGTATTCTCTTTTTAAAATTCCACGAAGAGAATTAGTGAGACCTTCCGGCTTCTGATAAGTTTTATATTCACGAGAAAGATCTTTTGTTTCAATGACGATACTCATAGGGCAATAGAATATCGGTCATGATGAGTGATTGCCTAGTATTTTTAATAAACAAATTGAACCAGAAGCCACACGTTGGCCATGGTGATGACCGCGCAGATCAGCCACCCCGTCAGGGACACATGAAGTTTGTTTGTCCATTCTTCGCCCATAATTTTTTTACTGCTGTTGAAGTAGGTTAAGGGAATGATGGCAAAGGGCAGCTGTAGACTCAGCACAACCTGACTGTAAACAAGCAATTTACCGACAGATGCATCTCCCAAAAGGGAAACTCCGATAAATGCCGGCAGCAGAGCAAGGGCCCTTGTGATCAATCTTCGCTGCCAGCAGGGAATTTTCAGATTGAGAAATCCTTCCAGCACAGCTTGTCCTGCGATGGTTCCTGTGATGGTTGAGCTTTGTCCGGCGGCAAAAAGGGCGAGAGCAAAAAGTGTTCCAGCAAGGGATGCACCTAAGAGAGGTGAAAGTAACTTATAGGCATCCTGGATTTCAACCACATTGTGATGGCCTGTTTTGTAAAAAGCCGTCGCCGCCAGAATTAAAATGGCCGCGTTGATAAAAAAGGCCATGGATAAAGAAAAAGCATTATCGATGAGACTCATTTGATAAAGTTTTTTTCTTGCGAAGTGTGTGTCCTCTGTATAGCGCGATTGAATGAGCGAAGAGTGCAGATAAAGATTGTGCGGCATAACTGTGGCCCCGAGAATACCGATCGCTATGATCCACGCTTCTTTGTTTCCCAAAATAGCAGCGGTTGGAACAAGCCCTGTGGCAACTTCTTTAAAATCAGGTTTGCTTAAATAAATTTCAAAAAAATAACAGAGGCCGATGGTTGAGACGAGGCCGAGAACAATGGATTCAAGTCGCCTCACTCCCTTTCCTTTCAAGGCGAGAACAACGAGTGTGTCCAGCATGGTCCATAGAATGGCGTGGGTGAGAGGAATGCGAAACATGAGTTGAAGAGCAATTGCAGTTCCTAAAACTTCTGCGACATCCGTCGCAATGATGGCAATCTCTGCAAGAAACCAGAACACGTAATTGACTTTCATCGGCAAATTCTCGCGGCAAACAACAGCGAGATCTTTTCCAGTAGCTATTCCCAGTTTGATACATTGGGATTGCAGAAAAATGGCAAATAAATTTGAAATGAGTATAACGAATAAAAGCTGATAACCAAATTGTGAACCTGCCTGAATATCTGTCGCCCAATTTCCGGGATCCATATAGCCCACGGCAACGAGCAGACCCATCCCGGCGGTAGCGAGATAGCGTTTCCATTTAGAAAGCCTGGGATCGAAATAAACTGTGCCTTGTACTTCGGAAGGACAAAAAGGAGCAGTGGCTATTTTAGGAAGCAGTTTTAATAGTCTCATCGCCTGCACAGTATATATTAAGCGAGAATCAATAAATAATCGTTACTCTCTATTTGTTAATAGCATTAAGTTATTTGGTTAGAGCTAGGCCAATACCTGAGCTTTTTGTACGGTAGCGCCAATTTCGACAAGTCAAATTCTTTGCCAAAAGAGAAGTGTAACTATTAGAATAGTTAGCATGAGTAAAAATACGATTCTAATCATAGAAGACGAAGAAGGGATTCGCGAAGGTCTTACTTATCTGCTAAATGAACAATATTCAGTTGAAGAAGCAGAGAATGGTGTGATCGGTCTTAAGAAGGCCATTCGCAACCAACCTAATTTAATTCTTCTTGATTTGAAAATGCCGGAGATGGATGGTTTTCAGGTTCTGAAGGCGATAAGAGCTGATAAAGAATTTGATCACACTCCCATTATTGTTTTATCGGCCTTCAATAGTCCAGCAGACCGCACGAAAGCGTTCGAACTTGGTGCTGATGATTATATCAATAAGCCTTTCGACAGAGCAGAACTCATGGCGCGTATTCAGCGCAAGCTTCACGGAACAGAAATTAAACAAGTTTCTTCACCAAATAATCTCATCATTAAAAATAATCTTGAACTCGATCTGAGAAATCATCAGTTAAATTTTGGAAAACATCAGATTTCTCTTTCGGCGATTGAATTTAAAATTATTCATGTTTTATCAATGCAATTCGAACAACTCGTAAGCCGCGATACGATCGTTGAGCACGTATGGGAAAAACAACCGGTCTCTCCACGATTAATTGATCCGCATATCTTATCACTTCGCTCTAAGCTGAATGATGTGAATCTCACTATTCAATCAGTTTATGGAAAAGGCTATATCTTTAAAACTCTTTAATTCTTTAATGGCCCCAAAAATTGTGGGCACTCAAAATGTTTATTAAGGTTAACAAAGAAAATATTTTTGATAATCATCTCTTCGAATTTCTTCACCTCAAAAAGAAAAAAATCAATCGTCAGATTCTGTCATAGTATTTAACAAATTTAACAATCTTGAGAATTAAAACTATGTGCATGGTGTGTTCGACATGTAAGGAGAGCCGTTCGTTTTTAAACGGCAATCACGCTGAAGATTTTAAACATCAGCTCTATGCAAAGGATAAACGCATCTCGCTCACGCTTTGTTATATCCATTCGAGAGATTTGTACTTGATGGGTGAGAGAAGGTTTTTAACGGTTTATAAAGAGTTCGCTCAGCAAATGAATTCAGACAACAACGATAAAGCGGACGATCTCTTTTAACTTAGCTTTCTTCATCGGAAGGAAGACTGATTGTATACTGGCCCGTTTTTTCATCTCGATGAACTATGATCAAGCTTTGTTTTACACCGTCATCGACCAGCTCGCGAAAAGATCCGTACCCGTAGTAAGTTTCGTTAAACCCGGGGCTTCTTCGTTTCATTGTTTGTTTCACCATTGAGCCCCAGAATTTTTCTTCACCTCTTTCTGCGCGAAGAGCTTCAAGAGTTTCAACGATAAAATCCAGCGCTTCCTGTCTCTTGTTTGTAGGGCGTGAAGTCTGAACCTTCTTGTGTGACTTTCTTTTGTGAGATTTTTCCTGACGGACGAGATCGTCATAATAAATAAATTCATCGCAGTTATCGCGAAGTAAATTTGATGTTGAATCCTTCACTCCGACACCGACCACTGTTTTATTGTTTTCGCGAAGCTTGGAAACAAGCGGAGAGAAGTCAGAATCGCCGCTGATAATAACAAAAGTATCGACGTGCTCTTTTGTGTAGCAAAGATCGAGAGCATCAACGACCAT
>DAIQAU010000152.1:0-1235 GCA_036781565.1 Bacteriovorax sp.
TCACCTTTGTCACCCTTATCGCCTTTTAGGCCAGTGTCACCCTTATCACCTTTGTCACCTTTATCACCCTTGTCACCTTTATCGCCTTTATCACCCTTGTCACCTTTGTCACCTTTAGGGCCGACGATACCGATCACACCTTGCTCACCAGTTGCACCAGTAGCTCCCGTTGCACCTGTTGCTCCAGTTGCACCAGTTGCTCCAGTTGCTCCATCTTTTCCATTGTAAGCACCAGACTTAAGTTTTTTAAGTTCGATGATCATCATCACAGTAACTGTTGCTACGATAACTGCACCAACGATCATTGCGATTTTTTTGTAGTTAACTCTTGCGCCGTCAGACGTGAATGCAGCACCTGTCTGGTTGCCGTCTGCCATGAATGTCATCGCAACTTGTGCGATTTTTTCTTCAGAATAATTTTGCGTTTTAAGAGATTCAATCAAAGCTCTGTACTCTGATTTTTTTCTTGGATTTAAAATTCTGTTTTCCATTTGGATCTGGATTTCTTGAATTGAAACACCACGATCAAGAAGATCTCTCAGTCCTTCAGCAAGACGAGTTTCAGCGTCTTTTTTGTAATAGAAATCAGATCCGTTCCAATCATCCATTTCGAATTGATAATCGTTAAATAAATTTTGGATTGTCTCAGCATTTTGTGAAAGCTGAGCGTTTACCGTTTTACCTACTGCGACTGAGCCGGCAAGTGCCGCGTTAGTCGTCAATGCGCCGATCAATGTTAGACCCAAGATCTGCTTGTGGACTTTAAAAGACATAAGTTTCTCCCTTTGTGGTGTTAAAAAGACACTATTAATTTGATTGAGTTGTAACATATTGTAAGGAAATATTTTCCTAAACCTGGACGGTCGGTAATCTTTATATGGTTGAAAATAAAGGAAGTAAGCCGAACAAAACACCCTAGAGTGTCCAACTTTTAGACACACTAATAAATATTTAGACAATCTAAGTCAGGCCAGGCTTGGCCCAATCCACAGAACTCCACAACTTGAAGAAATCTAAAGTTGGCTAACACATTGCAGTAATTACTTAAAAAATGTCTAAACCTATTAATGGGTATGCCAAATGAGTATGAAAACAAAATTTCTGCCGGTCATAATGTCTGCCTGTTTTCTGAACAACGCTTTTGCGTTTTCACTAAATGATGTTCAGAAAATTAAAAACGACAAAGAAGTTATTATCTCTTCTTTTAGTAAAAGAGAAAAAGATCGTATCTTAGA
>DAIQAU010000152.1:1335-4178 GCA_036781565.1 Bacteriovorax sp.
ATTAATAGTGATGCAGAAAAATTTGCAAGAATTGATTTGAAAAAACCTGTGCGAATGGGCCTTGCTAAACACGAAGATCGCCTGGAAAAAAATGATGTTGAAGAACTGTTCTGGGCCTTTAAGCAATGGCCGGATGATAAAAAACTTTGTTCAACTCAAGAATACATCCGCTTGAAAGAATCAGTTTCCATACCGACAAATTCAAAGGAAAAAGTAAAAGCAAAATATCTTGGAACACTGTCAAAGGCAGCCTACGAGAAAAAAATCATCTCGTTGGAAACTTATAACAAAATCGAGTTTTTCAGAACGGACAGCAACCTGGAAAAACGCTATATCTGGCTGAATGATTATCTTAAGATCATTCTTAGCGCTAAAAACGCGATGGTTCCCCATGCTAAAGGATATGAAGTAAAGAAACTGGATGCTGAAAATAAATTTTCATCAGAAAAACTGAAACGCTTTTCTTCAATCACCAGACGTAAAATTCTTTACAAAAAGTACAACGAAACTCAAATCGTTCTTCTTTCGCAAGTTCTGCAGAAAGCTTCGCGACGTATGGGAGTCGATGCCGACACCATTACCAAAGCACCTTATCTGATTCAGGAATTTGAATTGCTCAAGGAAAACGGTGAGCGCGAAACTTATGTAGAACGAACAGAGATTGATCCCCAATCTCAATACAACCTCGCCAGAAGACTCATGAGAAAAGACATGGTCGAACTGCAGATGATGGCGATGTTTAATAAAATGGACGTTACATACGAAGACGTCATCATGGCCTCGCTTGAAACGGGCTATATCACTCTTGAAGATATCGATTTTGTCGCTTCTTATGATGACTTGTGGAATCCGACAACTTCTAAATACGAACGTATGAGCGGCTTTGTCTTTAAAGTGGCAGGTTACACAACATTCTTCCTGCCGCCTCCGTTTAATATCGCGGCCACTCTCGCCTTAGGAATTGTAGAAAATATTGTAGATAAACGTTTTGATAATGGAGCATCACATGACAACCCAGGTACTTTCATTGAATAAAATAGTGTTGGCAGTTGCCCTTGCTACTTCAATGAATGCAATGGCGGCCGAAAAGTATTGTGAAAAAAGCTTTGACGTTCTTATCAGAGATGAAAAAGGCGACGGCTATTCCTTTCAGAATAAAAAACTGGAAAAGCTTTTCTGTAAAGATTCTTTCGAAGGCGAAAACTTTAAAATTGTCTATGGAACTGAAGAACAGGCCATCAAACTGAATAATGAAAATGCTGATCTCGTCAAAAAAGCGGCCAATGTTTATTATCACCTGACAGTTGCGAGACAGTTCTGGATTGACTCGGTTAAATCCGACTACGTCGCCAAACTTCCGCAAATCACTGTTCGTCTTGATATCACAAATGCTTTTTCAAATGTTCGCCACTTCAAAAATGCCGAACTGGAAAAAAATTATAACAATGCCTGGTCCATTCCTGAAGGAAAAATGGCGAGACCGACAAACGGCGAACAGAAAACATGGTTTAAAGAAATCTGGTTTTCTCCAAGTAAAAAATTGCTGACAAGCGAGCTTGCTCCTCCGTCAGAAGGGAACAACCCTATTCACGAATCGCTTCTTTTAATCAAAGATCCTCTGGTTGAAATGAATAAAAGTGCCATCATCTACGGAACACTGGGAATGCTGGCCGCTTCGACAATTAACCAAAGTGCGCTGACAGATCTCGCAATTAAAAATCTGGGATCACTTGCTGTCATCTATGGTTTGGTAGAAGTGACAAAGTACATGGACCATTGGTTTATGAACAAATATTACTACATCGATACGGCGATGATTCCGGAAATTGTTTATCATGAGTACGCGCACATCGCGATGTCTGATACGCTGAAAACAGTACACTCTGTTCCGGTGATTGAAGGAATGGCCGATTACTTTGCAGCGAGAGTTGCAATGAGAAGACAGATGTACGAAAAAGTTGAAGATTATTCAACGAACAAGTCAAAAGATACAAACAGCAAAATGATGTATCACCCTTACCTTGAAGGGGCCTGGAATGCGACTTCTGATTTTACTCTTTCGCTTCTTTGGTTAGGGAAAACAGACTTTGAAAAACAAAATTCTCTTCGTGCCAAAAAAGGACAAGGTCCGCTGGCCAATTATGACGATCTCGTTTTCCAGGCGCACTACCACCTGAACGAGAATTCGGAAATTGCAACAGATATGACACGAGCTTTGATCGATGCATGTCGTGAAAAATGTTCGAGCCTGCGTCCAGGGATCAACACCCTCAACCAGGTTTTTGAAAAGAAAGGTATGAACTAAGTCCAAAATTCAACGTTTTCCCCTAGGGTTCCATGAGACAAAGGTCTTCTGGAACCCTTTTCAACCCTTTTGGCGCAGAGCTGTCAGAAAACAAGACAAATTCGTAGAGATTCCATACATTTTCCCTCTGAAAATCCCTTCCTCAGGTTTGCTAAATCCAAAATTCACATGATACCATTTTGAATCTTTTTGATTGATAAGATTAGCACTAACCAAGGATGAACCATGTACAAAATGATCGCCATTTATAAAATGCCAGCTGACGTTGCAGCTTTCGATGACTGGTACAAAGGCCACACGGAAATTGCCAAAAAAGTTCCTCACGTTAAAGAATTTCGTTTTTCAAAAGTAACTGGCGGACCACGTGGCGCGAGCGATCTTCATTTTATCGCAGAACTTTGTTTCGCTTCAAAAGACGATTTTAAAGCAGCAATGTCTTCTCCTGAAAACATGGCCGCTGGAAAAGATGCTTTCACAAATTACAAAGACATTATTTCAGTTCACTTTGCTGAAGAAGAAGTATTGAAGGCCTAAAAGG
>DAIQAU010000153.1:0-4150 GCA_036781565.1 Bacteriovorax sp.
CCGATTCTTCCTGGAAGGTGAATATGTCCTGGCATAATTCCGATTTTACACTGACCTGGAGTAATAACACCTGGACAGTTCGGACCAACTAAACGCACATCAGGATTTCTTGAAAGAGCATCTTTTACTTTCACCATATCAAGAATCGGAATACCTTCCGTAATTGTGATGATGAGAGGAATTTTAGATTCGATACATTCAAGGATTGCGTCTGCTGCAAACGGAGGTGGAACGAAAACCATCGCTGCGTTTGCTTCTGTTTTCTTTACAGCTTCTTTAACTGTATTGAAAACCGGCCATCCTTCGTGAACTGTTCCACCTTTACCTGGAGTTACACCACCAACAACTTTTGTGCCGTAAGCTTCAGATTGTTTTGTGTGGAATGTACCCTGCTTTCCAGTGATACCGATTGTAATAAGACGTGTATTTTTATCGATCATGATTGACATGATTATGCTCCTTTTGCTGCCGCTACTACTTTTTTAGCAGCGTCACCTAAATCACCAGCTGCTGTAATAGCAAGACCTGATTCATTCAAGATTTTCTTTCCAAGATCAACGTTTGTTCCTTCAAGACGAACAACGAGAGGAACGCTGAGTGAAACAGCTTTAGCTGCGGCCACAACGCCTTCTGCGATGATGTCACACTTCATGATCCCACCGAAAATATTTACTAAGATGGCCTTTACGTTTGGATCCGAAAGGATAATTCTGAAAGCTTGTTCAACAGCTTCTTTCGTCGCTCCACCGCCAACATCGAGGAAGTTCGCTGCGTTTCCGCCGTGAAGTTTAACGATGTCGAGAGTTGCCATAGCAAGACCAGCACCGTTAACAAGACAACCGATGTTTCCATCGAGTTCGATATAAGAAAGACCGTATTTTGAAGCTTCAACTTCTTTAGCTGATTCTTCAGTAAGATCTCTGTAAGCCGCGATGTCAGGGTGTCTGAACATTGCGTTTTCATCGAAGTTAAGTTTAGCGTCCAGTGCAATGATCTGACCTTCGCCAGTAAGAACAAGCGGGTTGATCTCAGCAATTGAGCAATCAGACTCAGTGTAAAGTTTGTAAAGACCTTTGTAGAAAGCGTCTGCTTCTTTTGCCTGAGCAGCGTCCAGTCCTAGAGCATTTGAAAGAATTCTTCCAATGTATGGCTGGTATCCAGCTCCTGGTTCAACAGGAACTTTTACGATAGCTTCTGGATTTTTGTGAGCGACTTCTTCAATCTCCACTCCACCTTCTTTAGAGGCCATGAATGTTACTTTTGAAGTGTTGCGATCAAGAACGATCCCTAAGTAAAATTCCTTAGCGATATTACATCCTTCTTCAACAAGAAGAGTGTTAACTTTTTTTCCTTCAGGACCTGTCTGGTGAGTGACCAGAGTCGAGTGAAGAATTTTTTCTGCATACATTTTTACTTCGTCGAGAGACTTCGCGACTTTTACACCGCCAGCTTTTCCTCTCCCACCAGCGTGAATTTGAGCTTTAACTACCCAAACTTTCCCGCCTAATTTTTCGGCACCTTTCACTGCTTCATCGACAGTCTTTGCCACTTGGCCATTTAATACTTTAATGCCGAATTTACGCATTAATTCTTTGGCCTGATACTCATGGACGTTCATAGAATCTCCTCATCCCCAGATTGTTTAAATTTCTTGGTGTGTTGATTAAGTCTTTATTTTCAAAAACGTGATCATAGTAATCGTTGAGCATTGCTCCTTAAAGGAACAACGCCCAATTCCTTGCTAAATAATCACAAAAAATTTTAAAATTTTTCCCAGTCATACCAGAGGTAAAAAATGCAAAGCAAAAAGTATTTCAGTGTTGAACCTGCGCGCTTCAAGCTAGACGGTGGCGCCATGTTTGGAATTATTCCCAAGCCATTATGGCACAAAGTTCATCCGGCCGATGAGCTCAATCGAATCGAACTCGCTCTACGTCTCGTTTTGATTCAAACAGACAAAAAAAATATTCTGATTGATACAGGCATCGGCGATTATCACGGCGTTAAATTTGATGAACGATTTGGAGTCACAGACTCCGCTTCTCCACTCGAGAAAGCACTCGCTTCGATCAATTTAAAACCGGATGACATCACGGATCTGATCATTTCACATTTGCACTTCGATCATGTCGGCGGAATCGGCAAATTAATAAATGACAAAATGGAGCCGGTACTGAAAAAAGCGGTGATTCATCTCCATAAAAATCATTACGAATATTCGCATAAACCGACTGAGCGCGACTCGGGATCATTCCATGTCGCTGATTTTGAGCCGATGATCCAATGGTACGTCGAGCATAAACAAATTCACTGGCTCGAAGGTATGGAAGGCGAAATACTCCCGGGCATTCATTTTAAATGCTCTATGGGCCATACGCCGTATTTGCTTCATGCCTACGACGACCATTTTATCTATATGGCCGATCTTATTCCAACTTCCAATCACGTCAGCATTCCCTGGGTTATGGGTTATGACATTGCTCCAGGTGTGACGACAGAAGATAAAAAACATTTTCTCGATTTCATCATGAAGAAAAATCTCACGATGATTTTTGAACACGATCCGGTTTATTTCGGTGCAAAAGCTGCGAAGAATGACAAAGGCGATTTTGTTTGCGGAGAAAAATTCAAGCGCACTGAGGCCACAGCTTATCCTCTATCGCTGTCTTAATGAAAGCGTATTAGTCAACGGAATTTTCCTTGGATAAAAAATCCTCTGATCACAAAATCGGAGGATTTTCATGCGTTCATTGCTGCTCTTTTTTGGTCTTCTCGCTTTGGTCTTTTTCATTGAAGTTAATGTCGAGGCCAGTGAAACATTTTCCAAAAACATAAGATGGAAAATTAAAAATCACACGTGGACAGAAGTGAATGAAAAAGAGTTTCAATCCTTTGTTCACACACTGGGAATGGCAAGAAAAAAAGGCGTTTGTAAAACCCTCGATGAATGTCTTCGAAGTGAAATCGCCAACCCGATTTTTGCTGCTCAAAATCCTTCCAGTCTCGATCTCATTTATTCAGATTGCGCCGATCTTCCTTATGTATTGCGCGGGTATTTTGCCTGGATGAACGATCTTCCTTTTTCCTATCCCACTGATCTGGTCGCAGCTGTGAATCTGTCCAAAAAAGAAAGCGACATCCGTTACAGCAAATTCGGAAATATTGTGACAGAAAAACATTTCGTCAAAAACAATGAAAACATCAATCGCGTTTTACAAGATGTCGTCGATTCCATTTCAACCGGTTCTTTCAGGACAAATCCGGAACGGACCGAGGAAGGACGATTATTCCGCGACACTTATTCCGTGGATATCGACCGGAAACTGATTGTGCCTGGAACTGTGGTTTACGATCCCAACGGCCACATTGCCGTCGTGTACGAAGTGACAAGCACAGGTCAGATTCATATGATTGATTCACATCCTGACAACACTTTGACGACAATTACGTACGGAGAAAAATTTCCGCGCTCGGGTCAAAAAGTCGGCGCAGGCTTTTCACGCTTCAGACCATTTTCGGTCGAAAACGGCATCAAAGCTCCTCTCAATTCCGAATTGCCAGGTTATTCTCTTCTACAATATTCGTCCGGACCTTTTATTTTTAAAGACAAAATCGTGAGCTTCTACGAATACGTACGACTCAAACTCTCCGATGGAGAAATTATTTATGATCCGATCAGTGAATTTGGTGATTTGATGGATGAAATCTGTCTGGATGTAAAATACAGGGAAGAAGCCGTCAGTGTCGCGCTCAAAGCGGGCATGGATTCGCGAGAACATCCGTCTGTTCTTCCAAAAAACATTTACGGAACAGAGGGAGACTGGGAAGCGTACGCAACTCCTTCGCGGGATGCCCGCCTGAAGGCCATCATTAAAGGAACCAAAGACTATTTAAAAAAAGTGCTGAATGGGTATGCGGGCAAAAAATTAAAAATTAAATATGATGGCGAGGATCTGGTTAAAGACATGAGAGAACTCTATCAGAAAAAGACCCGCGCCTGCACGGTGCGGCCGGGCCCATCAACCATTCTCACTCTTGACGACGTGATTAAAACTGTTTTTCAGATCTCTTTTGATCCCTATCACTGCGCGCTGTTGCGCTGGGGAATTGATGATAAAACATGTTCGTACCGCAATTGGTATTCGGCCGA
>DAIQAU010000154.1:0-4127 GCA_036781565.1 Bacteriovorax sp.
ATTATCGCGGCAACACCCATTCCTCCAGCTGTACAGATGGAAATGAGTCCTCTTCCAGATCCTTTATCGTGAAGAAGCTTCGCCAGTGTCGCTACGATTCTGCCGCCGGTCGCTGCAAAAGGATGTCCTACGGCAAGCGAGCTTCCATTGACGTTTAATTTATTTCTGTCGATAGATCCCAGGGCCTCAGTCAGGCCAAGTTTTTTTGTGCAATACTCAGTGGATTCTAATGCTTTTAAAGTACAAAGGACCTGTCCGGCGAAGGCTTCGTGAATTTCATAAAAGTCAAAATCCTGAAGTGTGAGATTGTTACGTTTAAGAAGTTTAGCGATAGCGTAAGTTGGTGCCATCAGCAAGCCTTCACCTTTGACAAAATTCACGGCTGAATATTCGGCGTCCACAAAATAGGCGAGGATCGGAAGTTTATACTGGTCTGCGAAGTCTTCACTGCCAAGAAGAACGGCAGAAGCTCCGTCGGTAAGGGCCGTTGAATTTCCGGCGGTCAAAGTCCCGTTACCCGAAAAATCAAAGGCGGGTTTTAGTCTTGCCAGTTTTTCCAGAGTCGTATCAGGTCTTAAAATAGCATCGCGCTTGACCCCTTTGTATTCGAACATAAGATCGTTGAAAAAACCGCGTTCATACGCGGCCCATGCTTTTTGATGAGAATCGTAAGCGAGAAGATCCTGAGCTTCTCTGGTAATTTTCCATTCTTTCACCATGAGTTCGCAGTGTTCACCCATTGAAAGTCCTGTCTGCGGTTCTTGGACGACCGGAAATTTCGGAATGATATTTTGTGGTTTGATCTGCGCAAATTTCTTTGCTTTTTCCAATAACGTTTTTGCTTTCTGAATATCCATAAGCGCCCATGAAAGTTCATGAGTCAGAACTCCTGCGATATCAGAATTGGTATCAGTACCACCGCCAATGCCGGATTCAATCTGGCCGCTGGCGATTTTTAAAGCGATATGTGCAGTCGTTTCCAGGCCCGTTCCGCAGGCGCGCTGTACATCGTAACCGGGAGTATGGGGATGAAGACCTGATTTTAAAACGCATTCGCGGGACATGTTCCAGTCTTCGGCATTTTTCATGACTGCTCCCAGAGCAACGTCACCGAGCTGAACATTCTGAAGATTGAATTTTTTAACCATTTCCTGAAGAGTCGCGGTCATCAGTTCTTTATTTGGTGTTCGCGAGTAACTTGAAAAAGATCGGACAAAGGGAGTTCTGGTTCCGCCCATGATGGCGACTGGTCTCATTTGTTTTAGCAACATAATTTCTTCCTTCTTGCAATTCTACCTACTGGTAGGTAGAGTATAACTCATGAATGAGAAAAGCAATAGCTTAAAAAATGATGGAAAGGCCGATAAAAAACAGGAAGCACTTCAGTTAGCTAAAACCTATCTGCAGACTTTAGGTTTTAATGGCTTTAGTTTTCAGACAATTGCCGATTCTCTCGGAATTCGCAAGGCGAGCCTGCATTATTATTTTTCCTCCAAAGAGGAAATGGGGCTGGAGCTGATGAAAGATTACGAAAATGCCTATAAATTGTGGAGCGCAAAGGTTTCAGAACTGAGTGCTGCACAGAAGCTCGAAAAGCTGGTTTCGATGTTTTTAAAGATGAGCGAGCAGGGGCAATACATTTGTCCTACGGGTGTCTTAACTTCTGACTATAATACGCTTCCCGCAAAGATGAAAAAAAAGGTGAAAGAGTTTCATTTTATTCAGAGAGAATGGATTATCGAGACCCTTGAACAGGGAAAAAAAGAGCGTACATTCCGTAAAGATCTTGATACAAAAATAACAGCAGATCTCATTATGGCGACGTTGCAAGGCGGGCTTCAGTTAATGAGACTCCGCGGAGAAAAAGATATCGTTAAGAAAATGTGTCACACTGTTTTTGAGAGTTTCTATGCATAATAAAAATCCGCTTCACGGCAAAACCCTTGAGGCCATCGTCACAGAACTCGTGGCCCATTTTGGTTTCCCTCAGCTTTCAAGTTTGATTGATATTAATTGTTTTAAAAATGATCCGAGTATCAAATCAACTTTAACCTTTTTGCGAAAGACACCGTGGGCGAGAACAAAAGTTGAAAATCTTTATGTTTCGCTTAAACGTGATTTAGAGGAAAAATGACTAAGAAAGTTTTGGTAACAGGGTTCATGCCTTTCGATGGAAATTCAGTCAATCCTTCTGAAGAACTACTGGCATTTCTCGATCAGCAAAAATTTTCCTTTCCGGTAAAGACGCAGGTTTTACCAGTGAGCTTTAATCATTCACTATCGGTTCTGGATCAGGCCATTTCTGAATTTAACCCGAGTCATGTCATCCTGACCGGCTACGCTCATAAAAGAACCGAACTCACCGTTGAACGTATCGGCATTAACTGGGTGGATGCCAGAATTCCGGATAACGAAGGCGTGACGTTGAAAGCTCAAAAAATTCTTGAAAATGGAGCGGATGGATTATTCAGTCGGATTTCATTGCAAACAATTGTCGATGCCGGTTCAGCCTTTGCGCCAGTGAAAATTTCAACGAGCGCAGGCGAGTACGTCTGCAATTATGTGCTTTATTCTTTTTTGCATTTATATCCAGATATTCCCGGAACATTCATTCATATTCCGGGGGCCGATGATTATGCGCCTTTTTTCAAGGCGATTCAGGCAATTGTGGAAGCGGTTTAGTTGAAAAGGCGAGGGCGCTCATCTCTTGATTTCACCCAAAGTCTCGTATCAAATTCCTTGTTAAAGAGAACGGCTGCTTCAACATCTTTGTCTGTGTTCTGAATGGAAATCAGGTTTTCATCATTGTAATCGTTGCCACCTGAACTCCAGTTTTGAGAGCCGACAATAATTTGTTCAGCACGAAGAGTTCCATTGTCCAGACGTCTGGTAATCGTTCCGGCCTTGTAGTGATTTTTTCCTTTCCATGTTGAAATGCGGACAGAGATTGAGCCCGGTTTTTTGGGCGCGTTCAGAATTTTTCCGATATAGGGATTGTCCATGAAAACATTCAAGACGCGATCGCGTGTCCACGACGTCAGACCGTGGCCTAGTTTTGAATCGTACACGATCTTTATGTTCGCGCCTTTGGCAACAGCAAATTGCATCGCTCTGACAATTTCATAGCCTGTGCCTCCAAACATGGAGATTCTGATTTCATCACCTTCTTTGGCAGAAAGAAGCATCGGAAGAATCACTCTGTGTTCGGCATCGTCAGTCGGGGCAAAGTGTACGCGCACATTAGTCCCGTCGTTAAATTTAAAAAATCTTTTTGAGACGGGATATTTATTGCGGTGAAAACGTCCTGCCATCGCCGGTGATTTTTCATCGCTGTTTCTCACCAGCTTGCTTTTCACCGTGAGTGTTGGATCGAAGTCAAACATCAAATTGAATTCATCCAGGAAGGCCTGCGCGATATGATCATTGCGGATGTAGACCGACATGTTGGAGTTGGCCTCAGTTCCCATACAGTGATTGGAAATATTGGCCGTTCCTGTCCAGACTGATTTTATTCCATCGTTGTTTTCCATGACGGCATATTTATTGTGCATGATATGCGAGGTCGACCATTCAAGTCTCACACGTGATTCTTCCTGCGTTTTAATTCCATCATTCATAAAACGGATAAAATCCGGAGTGGCCTCATACTGAAAAGTCGCGTGCATTCCGCCTGGATTAATGGACGATTCGCCGAAAAGCCATGACGATGTCAGTTCTTCCGACTGCGGTTTAAGATAATTGAAAACCCATGGAGATTTTCCTCGCTCAAAGCCTGAAACATCAACGACGGCCCTGACTTGTGTGTCCGATTTTTTAGCGTGCTCGACGATGGCATCGTAAACACCTTTCATACTTCCTTCCACATCATCTATTCCGTACATCGCAATCGAAAGGCTCTTGCCCACATCATTATTCAATCGTTCCGCAAAACGATCAACAACGTGACCGCTGGGACTTCCATCCCATGCTTGCGTGAAGAAAACATCCATATCAAGTGAATCACCGGCAGCAACAGGAGCGCCCAGATCGGATTTTTTAGGAATACGGAAATCCGCGCGCGGTTTTAATTTAGGTTCTTTTTCGAGACACTCCCAATCGGTGAGGCGAGAGCATTCAAGAAATTGTGT
>DAIQAU010000155.1:0-4077 GCA_036781565.1 Bacteriovorax sp.
AATGGAACGTCTTCGGCAGCAAGAGCGGTCGTAGCAAAATTTAAATTCGGAGTCGCCAGAGCTGCCGAAATATAAATGCTAAATATGGCCGTCGTCATGAGCCTCAACACACTAACCTCCAGACGTTTCGCAAATACGAGTCTCGTCTTTAATTTTTTGTAAATCTCTCTTGCATAAGAGAAAGACGAGATGAAATTTCATTCAACACAACTCTCTTGTCATCAGGGACGACAAGGCTGAGGTTGTTGATATAAGAAGTGACTTCGCTCAAATAGACTAAATCATTCTTGTAGCTATCTTCCAGGTTTTCAAATGTCTCGTTCACATCATCTGCCAATTCCTGAAAATAATCACCCTTTCTGAAAAATAATTTTCCCGGATTGGCACCTTCTCTGATCAATCTTAAATGTTTTTGCAATTTATAGAGAGGTCCCGCAATTTTGTGCGAGAAGAAAACGCAAATAAAGAAAGTCAGACATGTAAAACCAGAGTGCAGCAAAATCAGGAACAGAATGAGAGCATCGCGCTTACTGCTATAGTGAGAAGCAATTTCCGGATTCTTTAGTGAGAAGTGAGTAATGATCGTATTCATCAACTCATAGATAGAAAACGGATATATGATGCTCGTAAGAAACACAATGATACAAACGTACAAGCTGAATCGAATCTGAAACTTCGGATTGATTAGATATATTTTTCGGCTGTATGACACCTGGATCCCCTAGACAAATAAAGCGTCATTTTATTTTAAATTATAATCTCACTTCATTCTATAAAATTGTGAAATAGTGGCGGATTTGTTATAACAGGACAGTAATTTAGTCAGAATTTCTCAGGAGCAAACCGTGAGCAACAATACAGAAAACGTTAACAATCTTTTGAACCTTATCATTAATCCGAATACTGGAAAAACTTTGAAAGAAGAAGGTCGTATTCTTGAAATAAAAGCCGACCAAAATGAGTTGTTATTCAAATATAAGCGTGATGGAATTTCTCCAGACCAAAAAAGAATTATCGAATCAGCGATTAACCAAGCCGTTTCAGAATTCTATTCTCCGGAAAAAATTACTGTCTTAACAACGTCTGAAAATTCATCAGATGTTTTTTCTGGAAAAACGTTCAGCCCCGCGGATGGAAAAAAACCTGTAGCGGCTCAACAATCGGCTCAAATTAAAACTGGCCATGGACCAGCTGGCGCACATAAGAAAAGAGTTACTGGTGCAAAAAAAGTTATCGCCGTTTCTTCAAACAAAGGTGGTGTTGGTAAATCAACAGTCGCCGTAAACCTTGCTTTCGCTCTCAAAAATTTGGGTAAAAAAGTGGGTCTTCTTGATGCTGATATTTACGGACCTTCTGTCCCAATGCTTTTGAACAAGCGCGACGCTAAACCAGGGGCAACACCTGAAAAGAAAATTCTCCCAATTGAAGCTTATGGAATTCCTTTCATCAGCTTTGGTTTATTTATTAATGAAAAAGATCCAGTCATCTGGCGTGGTCCTATGCTAGGTGGTGTTCTTAATCAATTTCTTTTTGATGTTGCTTGGGCAGATCTCGATTATTTAATTATCGATCTTCCTCCTGGAACAGGAGACATGCAACTTTCAATGGTACAAGCAACAGAGATCGATGGTGTTATCGTCGTTTCTACTCCACAAGATGTCGCGATTCTCGATTCAAGAAAAGGATTGAACATGTTCAATCAAGTGAAAATTCCTGTACTGGGAATGGTTGAGAACATGAGCTACTTTGTACCAGATGATATGCCTAACAAAAAATATTTCATCTTCGGCGAAGGTGGAGTGAAGAAAGCGGCAAAAGAACTTGAAGTTGATTTGCTTGCAGAAATACCTCTAGAAATGGCCTTGAGAGAAGGATCTGATACTGGCCATCCATACATGAATGAAAAGAAATATGAAGGACGTCCTGTCTGGAACGCCTACATGTCTCTGGCCAAGAATGTTGATGGAGCAATTAACGGATCACCAGATGGTGAACAAAAGGGATTTTTTAAGAGACTTTTTTCTTAAATAGGTTTTAATAGTCATATGACAAGTTTGATGGAAGTTTTAAAAGAGCAATGTGCCTTCGGTTTTACCGGAAAGGTCAATTTGCTTTTATCTTCCAACGGTCAATTCTATGGCGTTGCTTATCTGCAGGAAGGAAACATTGTTGGTGCTTCTTGTTCACAATTGAGTGGACGTAAAGCTTTATACAAAATGATTTTCGAGGATGTGGAAAGCCAGTCACATTTTAAATTCATCGTTGAGCCTGAGCTCGTTGCTGCTACTCATGTTTCAATGAAACAGACCTATGATGAAGTAAAAGTTGAGGCTCAAAAGATTTACCAGAAATACATTACGGCTAAAAAGTTAAAGCCCGCAATGAATCTTAGGCTTGTTATCGATCCGGAAGTGATCGTCAGCCAGGATGAAATTACCCCCGAAGAATTCGATATTTTATCGGTTCTTTCAGAGTGGTGTGTGGTCTCAGATGTCTATAAATACAGCAAGTTAATGGAATTTGAAATCACCAATGCTCTGGTCAGTTTACGCAAAAAAAGAGCAATAAAGGTGTTTCAAAATTAAGATTATCTTACTAATATTTTGGGACTATTAAGCTCAATAAGTAGGAATTTACGGAGAAATTATGAAAACTCAGGTGCAAAACCAAGGTGAACTAAAAGAACTTAAAGTCATGATTGAAAAGGACGTTGTTGAATCATTCGACAGAATGTCACAAGTTTCAGGTCTTCCAGTAGCTGACCTTGTGGTTATCGCTCTTAAAAGATACCGTGCCTCTCACAGCGATTGGGACGTTAAGTCCGCGAAAAAAGATAAATAAGACACCAATACGGCCTGTTTAGGAAGTCGCCAAGATTCTGTACAGGCCGTCTAAAGTTTAAGCGGCCCTGTAATTATTTCCATTGCCCTTGTCTCGACTAATCGTCTAATTTCAATACCTTGCCCATAAAAGAAACCGAAAAACTCGTATTGCAATGTGGCATGACACTTGCTCTTTATACCTACAAGTCACCCTAAAAGAGGATTTGAGTATGAAAGCATTCACATCGAAAAAAGCCATCATCGCAATCATGAGTGTTAGCTCAATTGTTTTGGCCGGAACGATTAAAGATCTTCGTTCTCATTCCGTTAAAAAGGCTGAAGTTGAAACTGTTGAAGAAGTAGCGCCAGTAGAAAGAAGTGTAGCTTCTGAAGCTGTCGCAAAAGCTGCTCAAGTTTACCTTCCAGTTAATGCTGAAAACATCGCTAAGATCGATGGCGAGTGGGAAGTAACAAGAATCGTTGGTGCTGATGAAAAAGTCACTTTCGATAAATTTGCTAATCCAGAAGACGCTAAGAAAACAATTAAAGTTCCATTTAAACTAGTTGGAACAAGCTTAGTTAGAGTAAATAAAGATGCTCAACTAGAATATAACGTTTCTCTTCTTTCTGACTTCGGAACAATCGCTCTTTTCAAGAAGATCGGTAATGGTTACGAAATCATGGAAGCAAAAAGAATCGCTCAACCAGTTAACAACAACCTTGTTGTTTCTGATGAAGTAGAACTTGTTCTTGAAAGAGCTCTTAACCAAGCTAAGTCAAACAAAGTTCTTACAGGTAACGATGTTTCAGGATCAGTTGCTCTTTCTTCAAAAGAAATCAAAGGTCTTGAAGTTGAACTAACAAATGAAAATGGTGAATCACAAAGCATCTCAATCGATCATGCTGATCTTAAAGATGGTGGTTCATTTAAAGCAGAAGTTAACGGTGAAGAAGTTTCTGGTGTGGTTTTCAACAACGGTAAAGATGGTTACAGAATTTCATTCGTAACTGGTCCAATTGCCGGAGCAATGCTTAACTTCACAACTCAAGACCAAGCTGACAAGATCCAGGAAACTGAAAGAGACCAGCAAGGGCTACAGTCAGACGAACAAGAAGTGAATGCACCAGTTGAAGAAGTTCAGGTTGCTGCTGATAAAGTTATCGAAGAAAGAAAAGAAGTTGCTGGTGATGTAGAAAATATGGAACCGGTAGTTTTGACTGCTGAACAAGTTAAAGAAACAGCTCAAGAAAATGG
>DAIQAU010000156.1:0-4073 GCA_036781565.1 Bacteriovorax sp.
ATTGATTCACAGGTTATTTATGTCCCTTTAACTGTCGCTCAGACTGTTCTGGATACGCAGGACGTAGATCTCGCTGTGCTTCGCTTTTCACAACGTCCTCTTGCTGAAACAAATGCTCCTGCGATCAACCGGGACTTAAAATCTTATGAACCTACCTTGCGGGCGAGACCGTGGAGAGAGCTTGCTGTTCTCTTCAGACAGGTCAATAAATTTTACGGTGTTCAAAACAGATTGATTGAGGCCATTCTCCTGGCCCTCATGTTTCTTGGTATCCTCAATGCAGTTTCCATGTCTGTCGTCGAACGAACAGGTGAAATCGGCACCCTGAGATCCTTTGGTGAATCTCGCTCAGATATTATTTCGCAATTTGTTTTAGAAAGCTTAGTCCTGACATTGGTCGGAACAATTATCGGATCTATTTCTTCATGGTCCATTATTCAGCTGATTCACCTGGCGAAAATTGAAACTGAAATGCCTGGAGCATCAGTTCCGTTCACTCTGCATATCAACTTTCTTTTCACTGCTTGTCTATACGCTGCTCTGCTCGCCTTTATTACGGCGGTCATTGCGACTTATATTCCCGCCAAACGAGCTGCTCATATGAATATCGTTGATGCTTTAAGAAAAAATATTTAATTGCTGAAGAAGAAGGCGAAGGTTTTTCAAAAGACCTCGCCTTCCGCTTCGTTCAAAAGAAGTTCCTGCAAACTTTCGCTTGAACTCTCCTTCTGACATTGCTTCAAGCTGATCTTTCATATGCTCTTTCTTTTGTCTTAGAAAAAAATCTACAATGAAATTTTCTTTTTCTGAGAAAGGTCTGCTTAGATTTTGAGTGCGGTCCACTCTTTTGTTCCATGGACAGACATCCTGGCAAATATCGCATCCAAAAATCCATCCGGTCCTCAAATCCATTTTTTCAGGCGGGACAGTATCAAGTTTGAATTGCTCGATCGTAAACGTTGAAATGCAATCTTTTGCAGTGATGGTTCTTGTCAGAGGATCTATAGCACTGGTCGGACAGGCATCAGCACAAGCAGTGCACTGACCGCAGTGATCAGTCTCAACTTTCGTCGTCTCTTCTTCGATTTTTTGATTCAGTAAAAGCGAACCGATAATAAAAAAACTGCCGTGATGGCGATTGATCATCATGGAGTTTTTCCCGAACCATCCCAGGCCTGATCGATAAGCAAGATCGCGTTCGAGCACCGGATGAGTATCGAGGGTCAGTTTAAACTCCAGCTGTGGGTATTGTGATTGAAGAAATGTTCCGATCTCCATCAGTCTTTGTTTTAATAAAAGATGATAGTCCTGCCCTTCGTATCCCATAGTGTAGGAAGCTATTTTGAGACCATTCCATTCTTTTTCTTCTGAGTAAAATTTTTTTAAAGTTTGGTGGCCGTGCTGATAGGAAAAAAGAAAAACGACTGCTGACTGGAATTCGTCCCAGTGCACTTTTATACTTTGTCTTTTATTGCGTCTTTCGCCTTCTAAATACTCAAGCGGTTTGTTGGAACCTTTATCCACCCATTCATTATAATGCTCGAGAGTTTCCGGAACAGCTTCATGAGTGAAGCCGTAATCGACAATCCCCCACTCCGAAAGCTGTTCACTGGAAAAAAGTTTCATCAGAATTTTTGCGGAATAATTTCAATGGCGCCGGTCGGACAACTTTCTACACAGGCCATATCCATGGCACATCTTGAAATCTGACTCGCATTGATTGTTGTTGTTTTATTTTCATCTTTAGTGATTGTCCAGATGTCGTGAGGACAAACCTGAACGCACGCCTGGCATGAACCACACACTGTTGTATCAAGTAGAATTTTTTTTTGCTCATCACTTGCTTCAACCAGACCTTGTGAGCCGCCTTTAACTTTCGGAACGTCGCGGATGAGTTCAACTTTAACTGAGTTTGAACTTCCTTGTGAAAAGAATTTTCCATCTCCGCGGGTCAGAACGAGTTTGTCGCCATTTTTTAAAAACAAACGCTCTTTCACTTCGTTCAGAACGTTTTTCATAAACTCCGTATTTTCTTCACGCTGATCGGTGACAATAAATGGACTCACGCCCCAGTAAAGGCACATTCTGCGGGCGACTTTTAGTGAATTGGTAATCCCAAGAACAGGAACAATGGGTCTGAACTGAGAAATTCTCAAACAACTTGACCCAGATTCTGTAACGGAAACAATTCTTCTGGCGCCGATTTTTTCAGCAATCATCGACGCTGCCACCATGACAGATGCAGTAACGCTTGATAAATCCTGATTGCGCAAAAGAGGTCTTTCCTTCGGTGTCTTTTCCGCTTCTCTCACAATATTGTCCATCATACGGATCGTCTCAAGGGGATATTTGCCGTTGGCCGTTTCACCTGAAAGCATGACCGCATCCGTCCCATCCCAAATCGCATTGGCCACGTCGCTCGCTTCTGCGCGCGTAGGAGTCGGATTATCAGTCATACTTTCCAGCATCTGAGTTGCTGTGATAACAGGAATCCCCATTGCATTACATTTACTGATCAACTGTTTTTGGATTGCAGGAACGAGATGATTGCCGACTTCGACTCCCATATCGCCTCTGGCGACCATGATCATATCTGTGACTGCGAGAATCTCATCAATATTGTCTACAGCTTGTGGCTTCTCAATTTTTGAAACAATCGGAATATTGACCTTCAAAGAATGAAGAAGATATTTAACATCGAGAATGTCTTCTTTTTTTCTGACGAATGACAAGGCCACGTAGTCAGCGCCTTCTTTTAAAGCGAACATTAAATCTTCGCGGTCTTTATCTGTAAACGCCGGCGCAGAAACATCGCAGTCAGGAAGGTTGATCCCCTTGTTTGATTTGAGCATTCCACCGATTTTCACTTTAATTCTGTAAACATCGCGATCGCGGGCAATGGCTTCAGCAATAATTAAACCGTCATCAAAAAGAATGCGTGCACCATCGTGACAATCGGCCACCAGATTTTCATAAATCGTCGGAATATATTTTTCAGCGTACTCAGGGTATTGTGATTTGACTTTAGTAGCTCCGATAACCCACTCAGACCCACTCTCAAGTTTAAGAGGTTCAGGCAATTTATCCACGCGAATTTTCGGTCCTTGCAGATCGGCGAGAATGGCAACTTCATAGCCGGTTAACTGGGAAGCTTCGCGAATGTTCTTTATAACGTTTTGATGTCCTTCATAAGTGCCGTGACTCATATTGATTCTGCAGACATTAACTCCTGCATTGATCAACTCAATAAGCATTTCTTTAGAGGAAGAAGAAGGCCCGATTGTGGCCACGATTTTAGCTCGTCTCATGTTTGTCCTAATTAAAGTTAACTTTCACTTTAAAGGATAACACTAACTACGCTTTTTTTGAATTACCTTGAACGAGAGCTGAATTTTTCATGTTCTCTATGCGCTGTTCGAATTGATTGCGGAGCGTTTCTTTTTCAAGCTCGCTGGCCTTGAACAATCTTTCGAATTGGGCCTGAGATTCACTCAATTTCATCGCCATTTCTTTCTGGTGATCGGATCTTTCGCGCTCCAGCTGGTCTTCGTACCTCTGGACCAGTTGGTTCGTACGAACTTCATTTACAGCGCGGTCCTTTCCGATCATGCTTTCATATTTAGATCGAACGTTGCCTATTTCGATCTGGTGTTCGCGTTCCGAACTTTCAAAAGCAATCTGGACGGCTTGATTTTCTTTGGCACGACGGGCTTCTTCCGTTGACTTCATCATCTCCACTTCTTTTTCAGATTTGCGGGCAAGCTGATTCATACGGGATTCATAGTTTTCAATTATTTTTTGCGTCTGCTTTTCAACTTCAGCAAGTTTTCTTTCGTAAAGGTCTTCTTTAACGGCCATCTGCTGATTAAAACTTTCTTTAATCTGATATTTTTCGTCACTCATATCGCGACGTGATTTCTCGATAAACTGCGTCTTATCTTTGGTGAATTCACTTTTAATGGAAGCGATCTCTTCCATTTTCTTATCATTAACATTGTTAATGTATTTACCGAATTCAACTCTTTGTTCTTTCAATTGTTGTTTGGAATTAGAATCCGCTTTTGAAAGTTTGT
>DAIQAU010000157.1:0-2421 GCA_036781565.1 Bacteriovorax sp.
AGTCTGGTTGTACAGGTTGCGAAGTTTGTATCCAGGGCTGTCCAGTTGATTCTATTGAATTGGTTCCGGGACCAAACCCTGAGAATCCACAATTTGGTCAGGTCGTTGAGATTGACCTTGCTCGTTGTATCGGTTGTCAAAACTGTTCTCAAGACTGTCCTTGGGAAACAATCATGATGTATGAGCACGATGATGCTTTTACGGCATGGTCGCATGAAACATTGTTTTCTGAGCTTTATGTTGAAGAAGACAAACTGAACGAACTTAAAGAAAAAGAAGAAGCTTAAAATAAAAAAGCCCTCATTGGAGGGCTTTTTTTTTATCTACATTCACCGTAATAATCGTAAATTCTATCTGTCTCGTAATCCGTTCCGGAGAAATTTGCTCTTACTGCTTTGTTCTGAGCATCCAGAAGTTCAGCCGTCAAATTACGTTCTGTATATTTATTGTGGTATTCAACAAATCTTGTTCCTGGGTAGGAAGTGATCACGTCCTGACATTGAACAGTACAATGAACTGGTCCATATGGGGTGGCCGGAGGTGTACAAATTCTGTCACAGTATCTTTCTGTTCTTTGAAATGTGCAGCTCTCAGTTGATCTTTCAATATTTGAATTTGTCACAGTTGTTCTGATATTTCCCGAGATATCAAATGGCTGAGAAATTTGAGCGCCACGGATAATGACATTGCCATTCGACGGAATGGAGAAATCCGTTTCTGATTTTATAGGAATAAGAATATCGGTTTCCCCTTCTTTATCTGCCTTAAGTTTTAATGTGAAGCTTTTGGCGTTATTCACTTTTAAAGACGCATGATAGTTGCCAGGCTGAATTTCAATCGTCTTCATTTTCAAATTGAGGAAGCCGCCTCTTTTTTTAGCAGTCAACACTTGTTCAACATTCAGATTCCCTTCCAGATTTACGCAAGAAACGCTCAGTAGGGAAAGTGCCGTCAATGCAATCAAACTTTTCATTTGGACCTCTTTGGATGTTTAAAATGTGGCTTATATAGCACATGGTTGGAAAAAGGGGGCGACCCTGAATTTTTTTTAACCCCTTTAAGAAATCTTTAATTCCAACTCATTATTGTCAGCTTGAAGGCCCACGAGTACCCTAAATCTATTGTTTTTTTTCAGGAGGAAGAATGAAACTCGTCACTTTAATAGCACTGCTGTTTTCTTCACTTTGCTTTTCAGAGGTTAAGCCTCTTAAATTCGGCGTAGGACTCTTTCAGCCTGATAAAGAGAAAAACGATCTGACATATAAAGCCTTTTCCGAATATCTTTCCAGAGAGCTTAAAAGATCCGTAGAAATGAGAACTGTAGACTCCTGGGAAGGGTTAGCTAAATCTCTGGCCAATGGTGAAACTGATATCGCTTTACTTGGCCCCTGGGGCTACGTACTGGCCAACAATGAATCTGGCGCTCAGGCTATTTCGACAATTCTTTATGATGGAAAACCTGAATACTTTGCCCTCATGATTACTCATCCGGATTCAAAGATCGAAAAACCTTCTGATTTGAAAGGAAAGACTTTTGCCTTTGGAGATAAAGGTTCAACCTCTGGTTACTTGATCCCTTTTTATTATTTCCAAAAGAATTTTGGCATCAAAGAACCGGAGGATTTTTTCAGTAAAGTTCTTTATACAAAACATCAAGCGATTGAAACTCAGGTGACAAAGAAAGAACTTGATGGCGGTGCTGATTACAATCGCAACAGGGACACAATGATTGAGCAAGGTTTAATTAAAGCTTCAGACAGTAAAATCATCTGGCAATCTGAGCCTTTGCCAAATGATGCATTTGCAGTCAGTGCAGAGCTCTTTAAAGATAAAAAGCTTATTTCATCTTTGCAGAAAGCTTTAACGAAAGTTGGTGAGGAGCTAAAAAAGAATCCTGATCTTCTTCCAAAGCATTACACTGGCTTTGTTGCGAAAGATAATTCTTATTATAAAATTATCCGTGACGCCGGATTGGCAACCGGAAAGCTTATTCCAAAAAAATAACATTGCTTAGTAATTTTAATTTCAAAACATTTACTATTCTTCTGCTGCAAACTTTTATTGTGGTCATTTGCCTCTTCAGTCTTGGCAAAAGTGGAGATCTACAATTCGGAAGAAATCCGATCAGTAATATTTTGAAGACAGCAGATGAAATGAAGCGTCCCAGTTTTTTTGATGTATGGTATGGCCCTGAAAAATTTGAATACAAAAGTGATGATGGCACTGTTTTAAGATCAGAAAACAGAAAAGAGGTTGAAACAACTTTTTTACAAGCGATCCTTCGCGCTTTGTGGGTCACTTTCAAAATTGCAACGGTCGGATCGGTCCTGGCAGCTTTGCTCGCTCTCCCTTTAGGTATTTTATCCGCAAGGAATTTGCAGTTCCCGGTTTTTTTGAGAATACCTTCTAATTTTCTAATCA
>DAIQAU010000157.1:2521-4024 GCA_036781565.1 Bacteriovorax sp.
GCAAGGAATTTGCAGTTCCCGGTTTTTTTGAGAATACCTTCTAATTTTCTAATCAACATATGCCGTTCAATCCACACACTAATCTTTGGATTATTTTTTGTTGGAATAGTTGGCTTGGGTCCAATGGCAGGAATTTTAGCTATCGCGTTTCATTCACTTGGCACTTATGGAAAACTTTACAGCGAATCCATTGAAACAATTGATATGGGCGTGGTCGATGCTATTCGCTCCGTCGGAGCTCATCCGGTTCAGGTTTTTTCTGAAGGCGTCTGGCCGCTGATACTTCCGCAATTTTTATCAACTCACCTCTATGTCTGGGAATATAATTTAAGAGACTCGACAGTTCTGGGGTTAATCGGGGCAGGAGGGCTTGGTCTTCTGGTTTCAGAAGCTATCTCTCTTTTTCAGTGGTCGAGGCTCTCTACTCTACTTTTAGTCATTATAGCCATTGTCATGTTGTTTGATTTTATAAGCGGAAAAATCAGAAAGGAACTTTTGTGAAAAATAAAATTATTCTTGAACTTGATAACAGCGTAAATAAAATCGCTCTTTGCGGTGGTCCTTATAGCAATTATGCATCAGTTGAAAAATTCCTTGATGAAACAAAACAGATTCCATATCGTTTCTGTCTTGGTGACATGGGAGGTTTTGGCCCGCTTCCAGATAAGACTATCGAGCTTATGAGAGGCGCGGGAGTTATTTGTCTGAAGGGAAATTACGATCACAGTGTCGGCTTTGGTGAAAAAGATTGTGGCTGTGGTTATATAGACCCGCGAGATCGCCACTTTGCCCAGCTGAGCTATGATTATACTTTTAAAAATACTAGCCTGAAAAATCGGTTGTGGTTACAAACGTTACCGGATGAAATTGAATTGCATTGGAACTCCAGCAAAATACTGCTTTGTCATGGTAGTCCTGATTCAGTTAATGAATTCGTGTGGGAATCAGAAACAAGTGAAACCAAAATGCTGAACTGGTTTAACAAAAACAACGTTCAAATGATTTGTTGTACCCACTCCGGAATTCCATGGATCAAGGAAATCAATGACCGGACATGGTTTAACGTGGGTGTTTTGGGTAGACCTGCACACGAAAATTCTTCTCGCGTTTTTTATGGGATTGTTTCTCGTGAATTAAAAGCGCAGCTTTGTCCTATGGACTATGATTACACTTCTGTTCTGAAAGACATGGAGGAAGAAGGCTTACCGGTTGAATTTCAGGAATCATTGCAAAGTGGACAATGGACAACTTGCTCTAATATTCTTCCGCCCGAAGAATTTAAAATTAAATCACGGGTTTAATTCTTTCACGAATTTTTAAAACAATCGCGACGATAAAAAGACCGATTGAAACCAGTTGTGAAGTTGATAGAGACAGCCAGTAGATCCCACGTACCTCGTCGCCTCTGAATATTTCCACCAAAAATCTTATGACTGAATAATATAACAAATAATTGCTTAGAACTTTTCTGTGGGCTTCCTGATGGTCTACCCATTTCAAGCT
>DAIQAU010000158.1:0-4000 GCA_036781565.1 Bacteriovorax sp.
CGCAAAGGAAAATTCAATGCTGTCGTCGGGGCCAATGTTGCTGATGTACCAGGATTTATTCTGCCGAAAGTTCCGCAGGGAATGAGTGCGAATTATTTCTGGACTCGCAAAGATTCCAATTTTACCTATCGTGGGATTGATTCAATCAAAGAGAAAAAAATAGGGGTTATCAACGGCTATTCCTACGGCGGCGATGAACTCGATAAACCGATTGGCAATCATCATCCTTCCTTTTTTGTTCTTCCCGGAGATGATGCTCTGGTAAAACTCATAAAGATGGCCGATGCCAAACGAATTGATGCTTTCGTAGAAAATCCTTATGTCCTCGAATATCTCCTTTCAACCGAGCTGACTCAATTTCAGAATTCTTTTAAGGCCGTGAGTAAAAATATTGTGAGCGATCCTGAACTCTATATTGCCTTTTCACCGGCAAAGGCCGAATCCAAAAAATACGCCCAAATTCTTTCAGATGGGATGAAACAGCTTCGCAAATCAGGAAAACTTAAAACGATTTTGAAAAAATACAATATCAAAGACTGGAAATAAAAAAGGCTTCCACACGGGAAGCCTTTTTTTATTGTGCTGAATTTTTAATTCTATTTGAGCGCTTCTCTGATAACCGATGATGCCCAGTCCATTGTCCAGACGATCACTGCAATCAAGATGACCAGAAGGCCTACTTCATTCCATCTCGCCTGCCCCTGGTATTGCATCAGAAGGTTACCGATACCACCACCACCGACAAGACCGATGACTGTCGCCATACGGACGTTGATATCCCAACGGTAGATTGTGTACGAAAGATAAGGAAGAACGATTTGTGGAACAACACCGAACCATACAACTTGAACCGGATGTGCACCAGTCGCTGTCATCGCTTCAATCGGTCCGTCATCTACTGATTCAATTTGCTCAGAGTATTGTTTTGTTAAAGAGGCAATTGAGTGAAGGCAAAGAGCAAGCATCCCTGAAAATGGCCCGATCCCAACCCAGACAGAGAAAATAATCGCCCAGACCAATGGCTCGATTGAACGAGACACGTTGAGAACAGTTCTCAAAGCTGTATAGATGAAAAAGCCTACAGGATTTCCTGTCATCAGGTTTCTTGCAGCAAGAAAGCCGAGAAGGAACGCGATAGGAATAGCAATCGCTGTTGCAATAAAGGCCATATAAATAGTTTCGATGGCCGCGAAAAGACCTTGTTCGAAAATGCTCCAGTTCGGATGGAAAAGAGCAGTGAAAATTCTTTTTGCCCCTTCAAGACCTTGAGCCGAGAAGAACTCTTTCAGTGAAACTTGAGAAACGTAAAAGCCTGTGACGAACGTAAGGATGATTAATAAATAACCAATGAAAGCAAACGGTTTTGTCGTCGCTGATTCATCATCTTTAATCTTTATAAGACCAAGACTTCCTCTTCCCAATGAGAAATTCGTAAAGAAAAGAAGGGCCGCTGCCGCCAGACCAAAATAAAGAGCGTAAAGCGGCTGCTTCCACGTAAATTCCGGATAACGGTTTTCAATATAAATTCTATCGTAAAGGACTTTGTAACTTACAAGCGCAATATATGCCCACGCAAGCGTATCAAGGATATAGGCCTTTACCATTTGAACATTTTTATTTTTAACTTTTGATATTTTCTTTTGCATGTGTGTCTCTGTAGCTTTTTTTAGTGTAATCGTTCTTAGTTAATTGTTACTTCTACAGCATCTTCACCGTAAATCGTTTTAAACCACTCTTCGTTGATCTCCAGTGGTTTTCCATCGTAAATGAGTTTCCCTGCTTTAAGAGCAACTACACGGTGAGCGTACTGACGAACGAGAGAAAGAAAGTGAAGGTTACAGATAACCGTTACTCCCAATTCTTCATTAACTTTTTTTAGATACTGCATAACTGAGTGAGATGTTGCAGGGTCAAGAGACGCTACTGGTTCATCAGCAAGAAGGATTTTAGGATTTTGCATAAGTGCACGGGCAATCGCCACGCGCTGTTGCTGACCACCTGAAAGATTATCAGCGCGGTTTTTTTCTTTTCCGCGAAGACCTACGATATCGATGTATTTCATCGCACGTTCTTTTTCTTCAGCAGAGTAAACGCCGAAAATTGATTTTAGAATTCCTGTGCGCGATAAATTTCCTGAGAGAACATTCGCCATGACAGAGCTTCTTGGAATGAGGTTGAAGTGCTGGAAGATCATCCCGATCTCAGATCTGATTTTTCTCAGAGCAGATCCTTTTAATTTTGTCGTGTCGACACCATTGAAAAGAATTTCTCCTCCCGTTGGATCGTGAAGGCGGTTAATACATCTAAGCATAGTCGATTTACCAGAACCCGATAGACCGATGACAACTAAAAATTCCCCTTGAGGCACGCTGAAATTGATGTTGTGAAGAGCGTGGTATCCGTTCGGGTAAACTTTGTTCAGATTTTTGATTTCTAACATATCAATTCATCCACATAAAAAAGGTTCCAGAAGATTTTGATCTCCTGGAACCTTTTTGAAAAATTATTTAACTAGATTAGCAGCGTCTGTATTTGTTTCTTTAAGAACTTTTCTTAGAGAATCGTAATCTTTGTTTGTTGCTGGAACAACTCCGTCAACAGCATAGATATTCTTGAAAGACTCTTTCCCTTCTTTAGTTGCAAGGTACTTGTTAAGTCCATCAATGAATTTTTTTGTGATGTCAGCTGGAACACCTTTTCTGAAAACGAATGGATCGTTTGGAATTTTATCAGTGATTTTTAGAACCTGAACTTTCTTTTCTACGTCCGGGAATTGAGTCATAACTCTTTCGCGAGCGTCTTTGATTTTTCCATCAAATGCGTCTGAGTAGAAAGCTGCACCGGCATCAACCTGACCATTGTAGATCATAGTGATAACGTTATCGTGTTTTACAGCAAAGACTTGGTTGCCTAGTTTTACTTTAGCATCGTTTAGAATTTTAAGCGGGAATAGGTAACCCGATGTAGAAGATGGGTCAGTGAAGGCGAATTTTTTTCCGTTAAGATCTTTAACTGATTTAATATTAGCAGCAGCGTTTACGTAGATTGCTCCAGCGTAATAGTCTTTGCCGTGACGAAGAGTTTTTAGTTTCGCTTCTGCACCGAACTTAGAGTTCGCAAGAAGATAACCAAATGAGTTCATAACAGCGATATCAGCGCGTGCTGAACCGAAAGCTTCAACAACAGCGATGTAGTTTTGTGGAATACCAGACTTGAAGTAAAGTCCTGTTTCTTTTTCCATGAATTTTAAAAAGTGATCAGAGTTTGTTGCAATTGAGTTTGCATCAACTGATGGTGTGAAATAAATCTTAACCGGATTGTCTTTAGTCCCTAATTTATCTTCTGCAAAACCAGCAAACGAGACCGCAAGAAGGCTTAGGCCTAACAGGGCTTTTCTTAAGTTCATGAAAACTCCTTAAAAGAATTCAACAGTTTGTATAATAAAAAATGATGGCCAAGAGTAGCACAACTTATCCGAATGTGTCAGTCAAGAATTCGTTATATTGGGCTTTTTTTGAAAATAATGGTAATTTTTTTATATAAATAGCAATTACTTGGAGATTAATGCAGTGAAAACATTTGTTAGTGCTCTTCTTCTAGCATCAGTATGGTTCGGGGCTTCTCAAGTCTTGGCAGAGATTCCGGGATATTCCTCAACCGACAACACCGGACTCAATAAAAAAGAAAGAATTGATGCCGTCGAAACTTATTTATCCAATCTCACGCAATCTCTGACAAAGCTTGAACAAAAGCTCGATGAAAATTCCAAAAAACTTTCTGATCTCGATCGCGTAGTCAATGCACTTAAAGCAAGTGAGGCCAAAAAAGTTGATTCTAAATTAGGCGAAGCCAAGCAACCAACTCCCGGCAATCCTACAGGGAAACCTGAGCCGAGTGAGCTTGAGAAGTTGAAGGCCGATGTTCTGGCGCTTAAGAACCAGGATATTGAGAAGCTGAAGACTAATTTGGAGGAGCTTTCGGATACTGTTAAGGCGATTCA
>DAIQAU010000159.1:0-3978 GCA_036781565.1 Bacteriovorax sp.
TTCATGAAAATGACAAAGCCGCGTTTCTGTTGATTCGACATTGCTTCATTATCTCCTCGCAAATATTTTTGAAAAGGAGAACCTGTAGATTGAAATTCAACTTTTTCAAACGTACCTATTGCTTCAGCCAGATGGCCAATAGTCATTTTTTCCAGTGGAAATTCAGGAAAAGCATTAACCAACAGTTCTTTATAATCTGCTTTTGCTTTTATCCTCTTGGTTATTGTCTCCCACGCTTCGAGATTTGATTTTGAATCAGCAACTTCATTTTCACCGGGGAGACCCATCATTTCATTTGAAGTGACCATGGGAAAAAGGGCCTGGGCGGCAAGGGCTGTCGTCATGGCCGATGCAATGGTAGGAGCCTTTGGCGATGATCCATTTAAGGCAGGCTCTGGAGTCGTAAATATCTTTTTGTTGAAATCATATTGAACTCTTCCATCCCAAAACATATGTTTCTTCATTCCCAATCCGGCGTTGAAAAGATGGGGAGCATTTCTTCTGAGAATGCCTTTGCCGTTTTCTGTTTGAGACATTGGCAGCTGGTCACTGGTTCCGTTTTTAGGGTTGTGACAAGTCTGACAACTGATTCGTTTATTACCGGACAATAATTTTTCATTGAATAATTTTTTGCCCAGTTCATAACGGGCCTGATTGTCTGCGGAGACAGGCTGAAGACCGTTCATATGAAGCATCTTCAGGCGCGGTCTGATCAAAGAATCTAAAACCAGATTTTTTTCTGTAAAATTCTCAGCAGAATAAAGGACAGAAGACCAAATAACAAAAGTGAAAAATAGAAACTTCATGATAAACCTGCCTTGGATTATGTTCTCCATCCTGGATTATCATAAAAAAAGGCCGCATAGTGCGGCCTCAAGTTTAATTTATTATTCAAGCATTGATCTTAACATCCAGGCCGTTTTTTCATGCAACTGGAGTCTCTGAGTGAGTAGATCATTAGTCGGCTGATCATCACATTCATTGACGATAGAAAATAATCCTCTCGCTGTACGAATGACCTGCTCATGACTGGTGACCAGATCTGCTACCATCTGATTCGCATTTAAATCACCATTAGATTCTTTGACTGAAGTGAGTTTTGCAAACTCCTGGTAAGAGCCTGGCGCTTTCACTCCGAGCGCTCTGATTCTTTCAGCAATAAGATCCACCGCTTCGGCAAGCTCAGTATATTGCCCTTCAAACATAGTATGCAAAGTCTGAAACTGTGGACCGGTCACATTCCAATGATAATTATGTGTTTTTAAATAAAGTGTATAAGTGTCAGCGAGAAAATGAGAGAGACCCTTTGCAATTTCTTCTCTGCCTTTTTCACTGATTCCAATGTCGATTTTTGTTTTCATACAAACTCCTTCCAAATAATGAAAATTAACGTAACGATCATTCCACTGAACAGCCCTGGGTTCAATTCGATTTTTCTTTGGCCTTTCTTCATTTTTTCTATCCATTCATTTACAGGTATTCCGACATAACATCCTCCTGCAAACGCAAGCATCACGGGCAATAATGAGACATACTTTTGACTAAGAACTGTTCCCAAAATCGCTGAAATCACCGCGATGCTCGAGATAAAGAGCGAACCCACAAAAGAAAGCTCTGACTCAAGTCCCATCGATAATAAGTTTCGAGCTCCGAGAGTTCCTAAAAAAAGTTGATGCACTCCTATGAAGCAAAGAAGCGAATAACTAATACCTGGATGATGAATCCCCATGGCCACTCCGGCGATCATCCCTGCTGGAAAATTATGCATCATCAAAAAAAGAATCTTTTCAATCGATTCATGATTCCTGCTCTCTCTCGCCACTCGCTCGCGAACAATTTCGATAAAGAGGAGCATCAATAAAAGTCCGGCAGTTGCCCCCGCGATGACACTCCAGAGCTCGTAATTATGTGTAAGACCGCCGTGAAAGTTTTTTTCGAGCGTGGGATTTATGTAACTGAACGAAGCGGCCAGGAAAAAGCCACAAAGAACGAAATTAAAAATTTTTTCCATGGAGTTAAATTCCAGAGACATTTTCTGGGGTTGCAGTATAGTGGAAAGCGCTCCGAAGGCCATTGCTCCTCCAGCGACTGCTCCACCTAAAATTCCCATAAAAATTCCGTTCATTTTTCTCTCTCCCTCTTGGCATTATGGAGTAAAATGCTACATTTGAATAATTAATAAACTTAATGGGTTTATAGAAAAAACCTATTGGTTAATGTCATCGTTAAGGATTAAAGATGAAAATCGGACTGTTAGTCTGTGTTGATGAACAGATTGAAAAAGACCAGATGTTCGGTGTGAAATACATGCCGGTCTGGGCCTATACGCTCGCCAGCTATCTTCGAGAGTTGCCTGGCGTAGAAATCTTTCTTTACGATACACGTATAGAAAAGAAAAATAAGACTCCTCACGCCGATCTCTTCTTTGTCAGTGGAATCAACCAGGACTATGAAGCCTTAATCCAATATCAAAAAATTCTTCGCAAGATTCATCCTGATTCAAAAATAATCTTAGGCGGCCCGATTGTTTTTTCTTATCAACAAATCGGACTTCTGGAAAAACTCTCTTGTTTTGATCATTTGTTCCTAGGCGATGGCGAACAGGCCATTAACCAATTTGTACTGGATGTTTTTGATAATAAAATTACAACTAAGCTGTATCATAGCCAGAGCAAGTTTAAGTTATCAGAAGCGCGGGCGATGGACTTTCAACTGCTGAAAGAGAATAAAGATAAATACTACGGCGGGGTTATAGAAGTCTCACGTGGCTGTCCTTTTCTCTGCGAATTCTGCGATATCAGAACCAAGCCCGACAACAACAGAAGCAATAACAAACAAGCTGAAATTCTGATTCAGGAACTTGAACAGTACGCGCAACTTGGTATTCCGAACATTCTCTTTGCCTGCGATAACTTCATCGGCGATCACGTCTGGGCGGAAATGATTTGCGATAAAATTATCGAACTCAAAGAACAAAAAAATTACAGTTTCAATATCTACACCTGGCTGACGATTAATCTTTATACTTTTCCCAAGCTAATGGAAAAGATGAAGAAGGCCGGCTTCGAGATGTTTTTCATCGGCGTAGAAAGTTTTGGAATCGCCCAGCTCCTAGAAACAGCAAAAGTTCAGAATGCAAAGACGGATATAAAATCGAGCATTGAAACAATTCAATCCTACGGCTTCATTGTCGTTGCAGGGCTAATTTTTGGTTTTGATACCGATCCTGAGTCAGCCGTTGCAGATGCACTAAATGGCATCAAGAGTTCAGGAATTATTTCCGGTGATCCTTCTCTTCTCACGGCACTGCCTGGGACGCCTCTCTACGCCCGAATGAAAAAGAGTGGACGTTTACGATCGGGGAAAATCGGTTTAGGTGGCAAAAAATATTCAACAAACATTCTCTACCTGCGAAACAGAGAGAAAATGATTGAAGATTTTTTATTCTTCACTAAAAGTTTCAATCATCCGCAATTTCAATATGAACGTTACAATAACTTTTTAAAAAGTATTAAAGTAAAACCTGAACCGAAATCAAAAAAAGCAAAAGGCTACATCAACCTCAAACAGCTCTCTGTCATGGCTATGCAAAACCCCGAAGCGATTCTTTCGCTGATGAAAAGATTATGGGGCGTGATTAATTCTCCTCTCAAGATCTATTATATCGCCAAAGCTTTAACAGACACGTTGAAAAATCCTTATGCTCGGCTTTCTTATTTTTATTTCTGGTTATTCAACTGGAGTAATTCGGTCCTTAAATACGGTCATATCACTGCCCAGGATTTTGATATTGATTCCGTTAAAAAGGATTTTGCACTTAAAGATATTATCCCTGCGGATTATGAAACAGATTTCTTTGAACCTATTCCCCATAATAAAATTAAGGCCCAGCGAACTGCTACGATTACAGCATTAAACAAACTCATTACCAATGCAGAATAATAAAATCGCTGTCATTATTCCTTCTTATAATCCATC
>DAIQAU010000160.1:0-2452 GCA_036781565.1 Bacteriovorax sp.
TTGAAAGTCAGAGCGGTAAAAGGAAGGAAGAGTTTTTCAAAGTGAGTTGTGAGACCTTCATTGTATGAATTGGCAAAGTGAACCCAGGTAAATGTTCTTTTAAAAACCACTCCTGCAAAGGCCGCGAGATTTTTTTCGGTGATATCAATAACCTGTTTGTCTTTCAGGTTTGATAGAACTTTTGAAGCATCGATGAAGATATTAAAAGTATCAGTGACAATCCATCTTTTATCATCAAACAGATCTGGAGCTAAGTTTCGGTCTACACTGATAGAGAAATCAATGAAAGGTCTTTTATAAGTAAACCCAATACTGTTAAGACCGCCTGTTACTGATGATTGATTTCCGGAAAGAACTCTCGCAGCTTCGCGCTGTCCGATGTGTTCGTACTCAAGATTCATTTCATCCAGAATCTGCTGGTAAAGATTATTTTTTGTCGCAAAAGGATCAATGGAATTACCTACTCCAGGTGTGGAGTAGTTTTTTGAAAGTCCATCGGCATCGCTGATGTTCAGATAATTGAAGTCTTGAGCATACGCATGACTCCACATGATCCCAATGGCCACTAATAGCAATCGAATGACAGATTTTGTTTTCATAAGTCCCGGCCCCTAGCCGCCATTGTATAGAGTCTTTTCGGCTCGCCCTAAAGAAAACTTGACTGTTTTAGTTCCACTCGTTTAGCCTCACTTGTTGTGGATCAAAACCGCCAGTTTTTTTCCTCGGCCCGCGATAAACTGCTAGAATAAGAGCTTATGAAAGGAACACGTTTAATCATTTTGGTCTCATCGATCCTGCTTTTAACTATAAGTAGTGGTCTACTTTTTTATAAAAACCTCTTTTTAATGGAGGGACCGGGATTAATCGGGAAAGTAGATTTTGAAGAGCTGAGGCTGACTGATCTGCAGATTAATGCAACGGCGGCGATGATGAGAAGGAATCTTCTCAATGATCCGCAAACTCTGGAAGCTGAAGTAGATCGCGTAAGAGAACTGCTGAACATCATCACTGATGTCAATCGCAGCACTGAAGAACTTGTCACCTCTGTAAAAAAAATTCAGGTGTATTTCAATCACAAGCTGGCCGACACTGAAAAGTTTCAAGTGGCCCTAAAAGATTTAAAGCTCGCCGTTGATGGATTAAACCCAAACTATAATGAGCTGGTTAAAAATAAAATTACCTTCACAGTTGATAAACGGGATTTCTACCGTGAATGCGTCGTGGATGCTCTCTTTTATATTTCAGCTCCTCACAAAGATAATGAGGCCCGTCTTCTTGAAGACAGAAAAATTCTTGCGCAAATTATCAGTTTTGCCAAGGCCCCCAATCCTCTTGTGCAAAAATATGCAAACAACATTGAAGTCATTGCTAAAAGAACAAAAGAAATTGAACGCATTTTAGATAATTTCAACCGCGATAATTCAGTGACTAATGAAATGGCCACTGTCGGAAAATATTTCAAGGAATCCCAGGCCGAACGCGCCCGCGACGGAGAAATCTTCCTTTCGATGGTTTTCGGTGCCATCGTCCTCTACTTAATCTGTATTATTTTTATTATGAAGCGACTGACTTAGGTTCTTTTCGCAAAGGCCTGAACAACGTTTTCATCAAAGTAGTTGGCGCTCATTCCGGCGTCAACCAGCATATTGCTCGCGTTGATCCCACTAGAAGCTGAACTCAAAAGAAAGACAACTGAATTGGCCACTTCCTGAGTTTCAAGCGCTTTTTTTCTCATCGTCAGTTCTTCAGCGTAAAGATAATTTTCAATATAACCGGGAATTCCGGCAGAAGCTGAAGTTTTGAGTGGACCGGAACAAACAGCATTAAATCTGATGTGAGTGTCCTTTGAAAATGATTTCGCCAGAAAGGCCACCGTCGCATCTAGAGATGCTTTAATGGGTCCCATATAGCCATAGTTCGTGGCCCGTGTACTTGAAATGGAAATTGTCACAACGGAAGCGTTCTCATCAAAAGTTTCTTTTAATGCATTTGAAAGAGACACGAGCGAAAAACAGGAAATCGTAGAGGCCTGAAGATAATCGCGAAGTTTTGTTTCGTGAAAAGGCTTCATCCCTTCGGAGTAATTCGCAAAAGCAATGGAGTGAAGAAAACCACTAAGTTTCAGATTCTCTTTTTTAATTGTGTCACCGAAAGTTTTTACGCTCTCTTCATTTTCCACATCGAGAAGATAAACTTTTTTTCCCGGAAAGAGTTTCTCCACGCGTTCTTTGATTTCTTCATTCTGAACAGTGAAAATGGCATCGGCCCCATTTTCAATTAAAGTCTTCGCTGAAAAATACGCGACAGATTTTTTATTAGCGACACCCGTGATAAGAAAAGTTTTATTTTCAAGATTTAAAAAAGACATTTAAACACTCGCTACTGCAAATTCAATGACAAGAACTGTCTTGCCGTTCACTTTTGTCGTTCCTTTCATATAATGAGCATTGGA
>DAIQAU010000160.1:2552-3960 GCA_036781565.1 Bacteriovorax sp.
TTCAATGAAGTGAAAATTTTGTTTTCAGCTTTATCGACAATCTTATCGACAAAAAGAAACGGCGGTCTTTGCGGAATGAGATCAGTGATAGCTGGAAATGACATTAAAGTCCTCCGGAAATTTCAAGACAAGCGCCGGTGATATAACTCGCCTCTTTACTCGCCAGAAATAAAACAGCTGCGGCCACTTCTTCCACTTTTCCAAAACGCTTCATCGGAACATCTTTCATGTATTCTTTTCTCTGCTCTTCCGGAAGATCAGCGAGAAGCTCAGTATCGATAAATCCGGGAAGAACGTTATTCACTGTAATTCCGCGTTTAGCGACTTCTTTTGACAGTGTTTTAGAAATGGCAATCTGTCCTGCTTTTGAAGCAGCGTAATTCGCCTGCCCCGGCAGTCCAAGTTGTCCGCCGATAGATGACATGTTGACGATTCTTCCATAACGATTGCTCATCATTTTTAGGACAGCATGTTTACTCATGAGAAAAGTTCCCGTGAGGTTGGTATTGATGACATCATTCCATTCGGCGAGATTCATCATCGCGGTCACTTGATCTTTTCTGATTCCAGAATTGTTCACAAGCACTTCAATCTTTGGATGTGTAATCTCAAGGTCATTGAAAAAGGCAATGACTGCGTTCTCGTCTCGCACATCACACTTCTTCACAGACAATTTGTCTGTATTCATCTCTTCTTTAAATTTCATCGCTGCCTGATCGTTGCCGGCATAAGTCGCAATGACAGTCGCACCTTCTTTCAAAAATGCTTCACTGATTCCGCGCCCGATTCCGCGAGTTCCCCCGGTGACAATCACAGTTTGATTTTCAAATTTCATAGAAATCCTCATAGGTAATTAACAGAGGAATTTTAGCGGTGCGAAGGGGTTTTGAGAAGAGAAATATTACTCAGGAATTTCTTTAACACCACTGCTCTGTTGCCTGTAGAGCGGAACTGTGGATTTACATCCTTCCTGATCCAGGGAACGTGCCATTATTTTTGTGGGTTCAGTGACGTGCTGGACTATGCGGGCGACATGTCGTTGAACAATACAACTCTTGAGCCATTTCTGGGAAAATTCTTTTCCCTTTTGATCGGCAAAGACGATTTGCTCAGTGCCTTCCTTCCACTTGCCTCCCCAATGAAGAGCTTCAATGAGATCCTGTGGAGACATTTGAGGAAATTGATTGTTCTGAACTTTGAAATAATGTCCGACAAGCTTTGCCTGAACCGGCCCTGCGTTGTACATCGCCGTCGTCAAAAGCCAGCCTGTATGAAGGGGAAAAACATCTACGGGATATGGATTATGGCAAACGCGAGAAAATGTTTTTCCTTCTGTATAATGCTCGTTCAATTTTAAACTTGCAGGAACAAAATGATCGTACAAATTTTTTAGAATGCGGGCCTTAAA
>DAIQAU010000161.1:0-3954 GCA_036781565.1 Bacteriovorax sp.
ATTTTCATAATTGCCCTTACTGGTAAAAGTAACTAGTTTTTCTCTTTTCGTTTTGATGATGGAAGAACTCCCAGCATCTCGCGATATTTAGTAACTGTTCTTCGTGCAACCGTTAAATTTTCTTTAGCTAAAATCTCGACGACTTTTTGATCTGACAATGGTTTCGCAGGGTTCTCGGCATCAAAAATGGCCTTGATTTTCATCTTCAGAACTTCACTGGCGATATCCGCACCACCATCTTTTCCACCGATCCCTGTATTGAAAAAATACTTCAATTCAAAGGTCCCGATCGGCGTGTGCATATACTTGTTTGTGGTCACTCTCGAGACAGTTGATTCGTGCATACCGATATCATTCGCAACATCTTTTAAAACCATAGGCTTTAAGTATTTCGGTCCTTTCTTAAAGAACTCCTGCTGCTTAGAAACGATTGCTTTCGACACTTTCTCAATTGTTTTTTGTCTGTTCTGAATCGATTTAATGAGCCATTCAGCAGAGCGAAGTTTCTCTTTAACAAATTCGCTTGCCTCATCATTTTTATGTCCGGCCCCACGTTTGATCATTTCCTGATAAAGCTTAGAAATTTTGAGACGTGGAATACCTTCATCGTTCACCTGGACTACGAACTCTCCGCCCACTTCCACGACAAAAATATCCGGTAAAATATAGTGCGTATCAGGAGCGGCCACAAGACGTCCTGGCTTCGGATGAAAATTCTGAAGAAGAAGTGCCGTTTTCTTCACTTGATCTGAAGTGACTCCGAGAGTTTTAGCAATTTTTTCGTAGTTTTTCCCTTGAAGATCTTCAAGGTGATCGCGGATTATTCTTTCAAGAAGAGGCGATCTTTCCTCTGCAATTCTCGCTTGAGCAAGAAGACATTCTTGTAAATTCTGCGCTCCACATCCGACTGGATCAAGACGTTGGACCATTTCCAGAACGTCGAAAGCGTCTTCGCGTTTTAATCCTGTTTCTGCAATGAGATCTTCAAAATTTACTTCGAGATAACCGTCATCGTTTATGTTACCGATGATCAAATGTGCGAGCTTCCATTCCGCTTCAGAAAGATTTTCCATTTTGAGCTGCCATTCTAGGTGCTCAGCAAGTGTCATGGATTTTGAAACAATATTTTCGTAAGTCGGCATTTCATCCGGATCGGATGAAGGAGTCGCCATGTTGGGTGCCGATGAATTTGAATTGAATGAATCAGCGTAAGAATCCCAGTCGAAATCGTCTTTTTCTTTCATGATGGGAGCTTCAGCGAAATCTTCTGAAGTGGCTTCGCGATTATCTTCAGCGGATGCATCTACTTCAACTTCGCCTTCACCTCCTGCTTCTTCGAGCATGGGATTTTCAACCATCTCTTCAGCAATGACGTTCGTCATTTCGAGGTGAGTAAGAGTGAGAAGCTTGATCGCTTGCTGCAACTGAGGAGTCATTGCAAGATTCTGCGTCTGCTTTAACCCTTGGGACATTTTCACGGCCATAGTATTACCCTGTGCCTTCGAATTACATCCTGAATTCTTCTCCTAAGTAGAACTTCCTTGCTCTCTCGTCGTTAATTAATTCGTCTGGTGTACCACTAACGAGTAACTCTCCACTGTTCATGATGTACGCGCGGTCGACAATTCCAAGTGTCTCGCGAACGTTGTGATCTGTGATGAGCACTCCAATATTTCTATTCTTCAGACCTTCAATGAGGGCCTGAATATCTGCTACCGCCAGCGGATCAACTCCGGCAAACGGTTCATCTAATAAAACAAACTTCGGCTCGAGGGCGAGCGCTCTGGCGATCTCCACTCTTCTGCGCTCTCCACCGGAAAGAGCAGAGCCTTTGGATTTTCTCACATGATCGAGCTTAAAATCATGGATCAGTGTATCCATCATTTCTTTTCTCTCGCGGCGAGAAAGATCTCTGTTTTCAAGAACTGCCAGAATATTTTCTTCGATCGATAGATCGCGAAAAACTGACGCTTCCTGCGGTAAATACCCAATGCCGTTGAGCGCACGTTTATGAATCGGTTGCTCTGTGACATTAATATCATTTAACGTAATCTTTCCTTCATCAGCTTTTACTAACCCAACCATCATATAAAACGATGTGGTTTTTCCAGCTCCGTTCGGCCCGAGTAATCCTACGATTTCCCCCTGCGCGACAGAAAGGCTTACGCCTTTAACTACGGTTCTTCCACCGTACGTTTTTTTCAAATCAAAAGCTTCCAGCTTTGCGTGTTCCATCATTCATTCCGTTTTTTTGTTCTTATCAAGAGTGATGTTCGTATTCGCATCATCAACTTCAACTGTTTCCACGTTTTCTCTGATGATAATTCTATTCCCTTTAATCACATCTTTCTCCTGAAAAACTTTCGGGAGACCTGTAAGTATAATCTTTTTATCACTGATTAGTCCTTCCAGTTTCTCTGAAAAAGCTTTTCTGGTCAGAGGCTTGCCGGAATGAATCAGCCTCTCCTGTAATCTCACATCGTCATAAAGAGCATAATACTTGAGTCTTTTGTTATAGTTTTCCAAAAAGACTTCCCCACGGCTGGCCTGGGCATCTAGGTTTTCTTTTTTAAAGACAACATTTCCCTTCATTTCTACATGGGAGGCGGGGGCATTCACGGTCAAAAGATCCGTGCTAAACTCCACACTTTCCTCATATTGCTTCTTTCGGGTGACTTTGCCGTTCACGCTATTCTTGTACTCGATAATCTGCTCTTTGGGGCGATAAGTGGCCGCGCCGGCAGTGATCAAAAGCTGGTCACTTGTTTTTTCAACAGTGCTTAAAGTTTTGACATCGTTATAGGCGTAAAGAATATCTCCGTGATTGAGAATAGAAACGTTCTGCGCATTAAGAGTGGTCGTTCCGGTTTTTACTTCGACATCATTGTCGAGAAAAACTTCTTTCTTTTTTAAAAAGGCGCGCGATTTTTTAGCGGAAAAATGAATTGGCTCAAGAGGAGTTCTATCTTTTTCATAACGATAAACAACGCCTACGGGATTAAAGCTCATCACTGTTCCATCGGTCGTGGATAAGTTTAATTCCGTTGCATTCAACTCCATAAACGGACTGTTCTTATCAATGGAAAAATAAGTCACTTTTTTAAAAAAACTCTCATCGACCTGAGCGCTTTTTGGAGCAGTTTTGGGCACATTGTACTCGCTTCCAAAATTATCAAGGCGCCCCTGAAAAGAAACCAGGCTGAGCCCCGCACAGACGAAAAAGAAAAAAAGAAGGATGGAATATTGACGAAATTTCAAAGGCGATCCAGTGTGATTTTATTCATTCATTCACTTATCGTATTATAGGCCCTAAACTCTTATAATTTTAAGCATTTATTTTTTCTTATAAAACCTGTCTCAGCTTGATAAGTCCTTGTATTCAAGGTAATCTTGACCAATCAGATCAATTACTTTGAAGGATTATACAGTGTCGTTAAAAGACTTGCAGGCAATCATTGATTCCGGGACAAAACTGACTCCAATGATGGAGCAGTATTTTCAAATAAAAAAGAATTATCCTGATACGCTTCTTCTTTTCCGCATGGGAGATTTTTACGAAGTTTTTTTTGAAGATGCCCGTCAAACATCACGCATATTAAATATCACTCTTACTCATAGAGGAAAAATTGGAGAGACTCCGATTCCGATGGCGGGAATTCCTCATCACGCGGCCTCTGCTTATATTGATCGAATCACTAATCGCGGTTTGAAAGTGGCGATATGCGAACAGATTCAGGATCCAAAAGATGCTGTCGGCATCGTCAAGCGCGGAGTGACTCAAGTTGTTTCTCCGGGTATGCCCTTTGATCTGGAGAAAACCCAAGGTCACGAACATCGCTACATGGTTTCATCTTATAAATCGGCGAACGCTTACTATCTGGTGGCCTTGGATTTTACGACGGGAGATTTCCGCGGTTATAAATATCAAAGCTTCGAAGAACTGGCCGAAGGTCT
>DAIQAU010000162.1:0-3926 GCA_036781565.1 Bacteriovorax sp.
AAAAGGGCCGATTGTTGATCCCCAAGAATGCCCGTAACAGGAATACCATCAGGAAGAAACGAAAGTCCCTTTGTTACCCCGAAAGAACCAAAGGAATCTTCAATTGATGGCATGAACTCTTTTTTAACACCGAAAAGTGAGAGCATTTCTGCGTCCCACTGACAGTGCTTCAAATTCATAAGCATAGTACGTGAAGCATTTGAAGCGTCTGTTTTATGAGAAACATTGCCCGTAAGTTTATAAAGCAAAAAAGAATCAATTGTTCCGAACAGAAGATCGTTTTTTGAAGCTGCATCCTTAACAGTTGAATTGTTATTTAAAAGCCAGTGCATTTTTGATCCAGAAAAATAAGGATCAACTGTGAGACCTGTAGTTTCTTTGATTTTCTGGGCATGACCCTTCTCACGCAATTCATTACAGAATTCTGACGTACGTCTATCTTGCCAGACTATTGCATTGGCCAACGGAATGCCTGCTTTATTAAATGCACAAGTTGTTTCACGCTGGTTAGTAATTCCAATGGCGACAATTTGCTTTCCTTGAACATTGTGTGTGCGCAAGAGTTCTTTCGTTGTGTTTTCAACGGTCGACCAAATGTCGTTAAGGTTGTGTTCAACCCATGATGGTTTCGGGTAAATCTGAGGATATTCCTGATTTACTTTTCCGATAAAAATAAACGTCTCGGCATCAATTAAACACGCGGTTGTTCCAGTTGTTCCCTGGTCAATAGATAGAATGTACTTCATAAAACACTCACAAATAAATTATGGAAACACGACTTCGCTTTGGTTTGGTTTAGCAATTATTTTGAGCATATATTCCCAACGAGTTCCAATATGGCTACTAAATCCTCGCATAAAGCTAAATGAAATGGTAACTAGTAATACAAGCAAGAAAATAAATTCTACGAATGTTTGACCGTTTTGGTTTTTGAGAATGTTTTCTTTTGGTGAAGTCATAGTATAATTTTATGACGAAAGGGAGCGATCACAAATGAAGAAATTTTTACCTTTGATCATCTTTGTAATGGCCTTTGCCGCAGCCATCGTAGGCCAAGTAGGCTATCAGACCCTGATTGCAGCGACTAAATCTGAAAATGAATACGCGAGCTACGAAAAACATTTCCTTGAAGGAAAGTTTGAAACTATCGACGGGAAAAAAATTGAGAACACAAAAATTAAAGCTCCAGTTGTTATCTATAACTTCTGGGCATCCTGGTGCAACCCTTGTCTTGAAGAAATGCCGTCATTGATAGCAATGAAAAATAAATTCAAGGATGATGAAGTTCAGATTCTTGCTTTTAACACAGATGAAGATGATCAATTGAAAAACATCCAAAAAGTTGTCCGCAAACTTAATATCAAACATGAGTTTAATATTATTCCTGATAAAGGAACTAAAATCGCTGATGGATTAAAGCTCACAGCAATTCCAGTCACGATTATTTTTAATCGCGGAAAAGTCGTTCACTTTAGCAATGGACCTATGGATTTCAATTCTGCTGAAACGATTGAGAAAATTAAAAAGTGGATTAAGAACTAACTATTGTTCCGCTGAAGCACACGGTACGAATTTTACAATTGTAATCCCTGAATTTGGAGCAAGCGCCTCGCACTCTGTATGATCCTGGCCATCGCTTCCGCACACAAGAACGGTATTCTTAGAACAATCACAGTGACCAATATGGGCAACTGTTTGTCCTGCACATTGTGCAAAAGTAGCATTGTCGTAATCTTTTCCGTCACTCCCACAGACTGGTGAATGCAGAAAATTTCCGGAGCAAGATGCAGAGAGGTTTGAATTTGCGGATTGAATTTTAGGATTCAATTTATCTTTCCCGCATGAAGCGATCAGCATGAGGGCGGAAAAAAATAAAATAGTTGTAAGACCTTTCATAGCTTTCCTTTCGGATTTGCGATGGGAAAGTTGAATAAAAGAAACCTGACTAATTAGCGAGGTTTTTACCCCAGTTATAGGTAATGCGATCAATGGAGTCAGTGTTAAATACTGAAAATCTAGGTTTGAAGCCCGGGATTAGGGCACCTTGATTTTTCAAACCAACGGCATGAGAAGCATTCAGTGTGATGGCAGTCCACAATTCAGCCTGGTTCATTTTGTACATTGGCGCAGCGATGGAAGCGATCATAATAAGATTGTCGCAATGACATGAACCTGGATTAAAATCGGAAGCAATGGCAACTTTAGCGCCACCATCTAAAAGAGCGCGGGCGTTTGCCTGAGGTTTCCCAAGAAAAAGTCCAGTTCCAGGAAGTAAAGTGGCAACAGTTTTTGAAGCGGCTAAAGCAGCGATACCGTCTTCTGTTGTTCTCAACAAATGATCTGCAGAAAGGGCTTCGTATTTGGCCGCAAGAACAGCCCCTTTATTATCGTTAAATTCATCAGCGTGGATTTTTACATTTATGTTCCAGCGTCTAGCTCTTTCAAAAAGCGCAACAACATCGTCATTTGAAAAATAATTTTGTTCGTGAAAAATATCCACACAGTCGAGAATCTGTTCCTCGCCAAGTTTGTCGAGCAGAGGCAACACAACGTCTCGCATGTAATCGTAAGAAGTGGCAAAGTTTTTAGGGACAGCATGAGCTGCCATAAAAGTATTTATGATTTGAACATCCGGACGCGCCAGGTTTTTTAAATCGTGAATGACGTGCGAGAGTTCATATTCTTTTTCGAAGGTGAGACCATAGCCTGATTTTACCTCAATGGCGCCAACGCCATAAGCTTTGATGGCCTTGACTCTTTGGTGGGCGGACTTCAACAATTCAACTCTACTAAGAGCATTTGTACCCTTCATAGAATTTAAAATACCTCCGCCAGCTGCTGCAATTTCTTCATAGCTTGCGCCATTAAGTCTCATTGAGTATTCATGGGCCCTGTCGCCACCGAATACCAGATGCGTGTGAGAGTCGACAATTTCAGGAACACAAACCTTTCCAGTGACATCAATTTCCGGATAATCTTTTTCCAGATAATCATCAGGGATTTGATTGTCCGGACCGATCCAATGAATTTTTTCTGCATCAAAAACAATAGATGCATTTTTCAAAAGTCCAAGATCTTCAACAGAAACACGGCGCCCGTCTTTTTGATAGGCGCCAGCCAGAGTTGCAACTTCAGAAAAATTTCTAAAAATTTTAATGCTCATATTAATCCGACTAACAGTTAATTTTAAGAGAAGGGAGTTTTAGCTTGCTGTTTTTAGCTGTAACAATGGCTTGCTCGTATCCCGCGTCTGCGTGTCTTGCAACACCCATACCCGGATCAGAATTTAGAACTCGCTTCAAACGTTTGTCCATATCTTCCGTTCCGTCACAACAAATTACCATTCCTGCGTGTTGTGAATATCCGATACCTACACCGCCACCGTGGTGAAATGAAGTCCAAGAAGCACCATTCATAGTGTTGATCATTAGGTTTAAAAGCGACCAATCTGAAACTGCGTCAGTTCCATCTTTCATTCCTTCCGTTTCTCTGTTCGGAGAAGTTACCGATCCACAATCCAAATGATCGCGACCGATAACAATTGGAGCTTTTACTTTACCTTCGCGGACAAGTTTGTTGAATAAAAGACCAGCTTTTTCTCTCTCTCCGTAAGACAGCCAGCAAATGCGAGATGGAAGTCCCTGGAAGGCTATCATGTTCTGAGCTTTCTTAAGCCAGTTGTGCAATTTTTTATTTTCAGGAAAAAGTTCCATCAGTGCGTTGTCTGTTACTCTGATATCTTCCGGATCTCCAGAAAGTGCAACCCATCTAAAAGGCCCGGAACCTTTACAGAAAAGCGGACGAATATAAGCTGGAACGAATCCAGGAAAATCGTATGCGTTTGTCACACCAACAATCTTAGCTCCCTCGCGAAGATTGTTACCATAATCAAAAACGTGTGAACCTTTCTTCTGGAAAGCGAGCAT
>DAIQAU010000163.1:0-3894 GCA_036781565.1 Bacteriovorax sp.
AAATATTGTTCGATATCATCGTTGAAATTGTAACGGTCTCAATCAAAATCATTCCAGCTGCTGCCGAGAAACCGCCGAGAAAAACGAACAGAGTAAAGGCAGCGCTTCCTTTCAGTTGAGCAAGTAAAAGGACAAAATAATCTGATTTCTCTGGAGCGAGACCGGAAATGCGGCCACCGATAGCTATAGGAAGGACAAAGAGATTAATCAAAAAAAGATAAAGTGGGAGCACCCATTTAGCTGTTTTGATATGCTTCTCATTATTATTTTCAATAACAGCGATATGAAACTGTCTTGGTAAAAAGAGGATGGCGGTAAATCCAAGAAGTAGATATGTCATCCATGTCATAGTTTCACGAAAATTTCCCCGCCCCATAAAAGAGAGGTTAGAGCCCGCATACACCTGAGGAACTTTGTTAAGAATGTCTCCAATGCCATTGTTAAGCGAGTAAGTGACAAAATATCCGACAGCGAGAAATGCGCCCAATTTGAGGATACATTCAAAAGCAAGAACGAGGACCATTCCCGGATGGCGTTCGGTCGTATTTAATTTTCTCATCCCGAAAAGAATCGGACCTAAGGTCATGGCAATCACTACATAAGGACCAATTTTCATCGGACTTTCTGTCGTTTGACTCAGAATAGTGATTGTTTGAATGATTGTTTTCAATTGCAGAGAAATATAAGGAATTAATCCTAAAAGAATAAAGAGAGTGGTGAGAATGGAAAGTCCTTCTGACTTATCATAGCGGACAGAAATGAAGTCAACGATACTGGTCATGTTGAAACGATTTTTGAGTCTTATCAGTTTCCTCAAAATTTCCCACCAGAGGACAATCGCAATCGTTGGCCCAAGATAAATTGTCAGAAACAAAAAGCCGTTTGTCGATGCAGTTCCAACTGATCCATAAAAAGTCCAGCTCGTACAATAAACAGCGAGAGATAAAGAATAGATATAGGGATTTTGAAAAAAACTTTTCGGACGCTTGCTTATTTTTTCACCGTAATTGGCAATCACCAACAAAATGAGCAGATAAACCGAAAGGACAATAACAACAGTGGTTAAGGAAATCATTTATCGTCCTCATCTTTTGCCTCAGTGGTAAATCGATCCATGAGGAAATGAAGGACTATCACTGCGAACCAGCTGCCGTACAAAAAATAAAAAACAAAAGTATTATTTGTCAGATTTGGTGTGATAAAAAATGGCCAGCAGAAAGCAAGAATCGTAATGAATGCGAGAAAATAATGAAACTCAATTTTTCCGAGCAGGTTCCGCCATATTTTCAAAAGAAACTCCTAGGATTTGTACAATCTTAGTATAGGTTAGTTTCATTTAAAAACAGGAAATCTTTATATTATATTTTTATTTCCGGAAGCAGTATCATACTTTTTTGCTTTTATTTTGCGAACGATATAAACCCACGCAGGGTAAGTAAATGTAGCAAAAAATTCTTTAGCTCCATGAACCCAATCGTGATCAATCGTCATGGCCGCATGAGTGGCCTTGATCGTTTCAAGAGCGAGAAGAAAAATAAACACTCGACCGAAACGAAAGCCCATTTTAAGACCAATAAAAGTCACTAAAAAACCTACGACAACATGTAAGGTCGTGTCGAGTGGGATGATGCCGAAAATATAGTATTGAGAAATGAGTGCAAAAAGATCATTGATCATTTTCATGAGAATCAATCATCAGCTCCATCAACACCGTCATCATTCGTGTCGCGTTTGTAATGCGTGAAAAACTCTTTCTTAAAATCAAGAAAGCGATCGTTCAGAATGGCCGTGCGCGCTTGTTCGGCGAGACCTTTGTAGAAAGCGATGTTGTGGGTTGTCGCAAGAACTTGTCCAAGAATTTCATTCGAGTCAAATAAATGTTTAATATAGGCTCTGGTAAAGTTTGTACAAGTATAACAACGACAGCTGACATCAATAGGATAAAAATCTCTACGGTAATTTCTATGTCTGATTCTTATTTTTCCTCTCGATGTAAAGAGAGTTCCACCGCGGGCAAATTTAGTCGGAATGATACAGTCGCTCATATCAATTCCATTCTCCCAAAGCATAAGAAGATCTTCCGGATTGCCGATTCCCATCGCATATCTTGGTTTATCGACCGGCATGAGTGGTGCCGTGAAGCTCACAATTTTTTCCATCCATTCAGCGCCTTCACCAACAGAAACTCCGCCAATCGCGTAGCCGGGAAGATCGCGCTTTATCAATTCATCCACGCATTCTTTTCTAAGATCATTATAAGTTGAGCCTTGAATGATTCCGAAAAGCGCCTGCTTTGGATTATTCCACGTTTCGATACAGCGATCGAGCCAGCGGTGAGTTCTGTCCATTGAATTTTTGGTATAATCGCGGGTCGCCGGATAAGGAATACATTCATCAAAGGCCATCATGATGTCAGACCCTAAATTCTGCTGAATGGTGATCGATGTTTCCGGTGAAAGAAGAATTTTATTTCCTTTCTGGTCCTTGAATTCAGCCCCTTCTTCCTTGATCGATTTTTTCTGGAGAGAGAAAACCTGGAAGCCGCCAGAGTCCGTAAGAATAGGGCGAGGCCAGTTCATGAACTTATGAAGTCCACCTGCTTTTTTAATAAGGTCTGAACCTGGAGTGAGGTGGAGGTGGTAGGTATTCGAAAGAATAATTTTGGTATCCATGTCTTCGAGAACTTTTGGCTGAAGCGCTTTAATGGCCCCATGTGTTCCGACAGGCATGAAAACCGGAGTGGGAATTTCTCCGTGAGGAGTTGTAATCGTTCCTGCGCGTGCCTTTGAATTTTTGTCTACGTGCTCTAGTTTAAATTTAAAGTGCTCTTTAACTTTGTCTTGAATTCGTTCGCTCATCTTTCTGCCTTTTCCATTCGCTCTTTGTATCCTGAATTGTTTCTAGGGAAGGGTTCTCAGGATATCGTCGAAGGACTTTTCAATATTTTTATTAGTGTTGCCGTTTAATGCAAGCTTTGTTTGAAGAATATTTTTCTTCAAGAAGCTTCGCCAGGCCTGATCTAATTTGATCTGATTTTTAGCCTCATAGATGTAATAAGTCAAAAGTGTTTGGTGATTTCCCTTCTCAAAAGCTTCCATTGTTTCAAGGATTTCCGGCGTTTTGAGCTTATCTCCATAGGCTTGAGTAAACCTCATGCCCGCCAGGATATCCCGAGTGAAATGATCGAGGAGTTTTGTTTGTTTAGGGGCAGTTATTCTGAAAGCGATGATTTCTTTTGGGGTAAACCAAAAAAGCATTTGTTCACTTGAAGAAGTAATCAAGAGAAAAGGATTTTTTTCATCGAAAGCGGTGACTGTGAAAGTGTCTGCTTTCGTGAAATTTTTTAAAAACTCACTTTTAAAAAGTAAGCCGTTGCCGAGAAATAAGCCGAACTGAGTAAAGCCGTGAGCAAATTGAAGTGGTGAAATCATAATTCCCGAGAAGGCACGTGTTTTAAGCAGCTCATTGCTCATCTCTTCATTGGGCAAATACAAACTGGATAGAGGATTTCCATAGCGAAGTTTAAAAAGAGCTTCCTGAGTTTTCATTCTCCACTCTTCTTCAACAATCAGCGATTTTCCGGTGACATGATCAAACAATGTCATTCCAGTTCTTCCTGGAGCAAAAAGCGGAAGTAGAGAGTATTGCGAATTGAGTTCCGATTTTAATTCTGTTCCAAAGACAGAAGAAAGAGATGAAACCAGGCGGACGTGGACATCTTTAAACTTAGGTGTGACCAATTTTTCTTCAACAACCACCGTCGCGAATGGAAATTTTAAAAACAGCGGAGAAAGAATGAAAAAAAGAATCAAAGAAGGAACTATTGTTGTTCTGAAAATTTTTCTGATCGGAGAAAAGGCCAGGTCTCTCGTATTAAAGGTCAACCATTCTTTG
>DAIQAU010000164.1:0-3818 GCA_036781565.1 Bacteriovorax sp.
GCCGGAACATCTTTCATATCGACGATTTCTCTTTTTTCCAAACCTAGTTCAGCGAGAAGCGCTCCATCCTTTGAATAAATTTGTGAGGCAAGATTAGGTTTATAGTCCTGAAGCTTATCAATTTTTGGAAGGTCGAGATTGAAATAGGTGAAAACAACGGCACCTGAAACACCTGCGATGAAGCCTAACCCTATTAGAGTTAAAACAATTTTAAAAATGAGTCCTTTCATTTATTCGTTTCCTGAATTTGATAAACTATCTATTTTAGCTTGTATTTTTTTAGAAATGATTGGCGTTTGTTTCAACATAAACTCATATGATTTTTGCAAAAACAACGGGAGATCTTTTGTTGAATCGAGACTCATTGCAGTTAACGGCAAAGTTACACTGTAATCGAAATCTCTGCGTTCTTTTTGAATTCTGCCAGCCACGCGACCAAAGACACCTATTAAAAAATCATTGGTATGCTCAAAATCAAATTTAGATCCCAATGAATCCGCTGCAATTGTAAACTCTGCTCCCAAAGAACGCATTAACCTTGCATTGAATACTTCTTTTTCAAAGGCAGCTGTATATTGCTGACCCGTTTTTGAAATCTGGATGTTGTTAGACAGTCTCAGGTTCAACAACAGCAAGTCGCGAATATTTCCCTTATCAAAATAATACGTCTTGCGCGTTTTGTGATCGAAAAGAGTCAGATAAAACTTTTTCTTAGTATCCTGCAGATTCATATTTTTAAATTTACTTAAAAAGGCTGAATCAATTTCCTGGATCCAGTCCTGGTCATAAGGCTTATTCTTTTTTTTCTCGCGGAAAAATTTATAGAAATTCCATTCGATCACTTCGGGAGTCATTCCTGATGCGTACATAGCGGCTACAATGGCTCCGAAACCAGTACCTGTAATGATGTCCGGTGAAAGATTTTGTCTTTCAAGAATTTTTAAAAGAGAAACATAGTTGATTGTTCTATAGATGCCTGGCCCGAGAGATAAACCAATTCTCAGTTTGCGTGCCTGAGCGTGCCCCTGCTCCATTCCTTCGCCACTGTAGACATCTCCGCCTCTGTCGCCGATGCGGACTGTTTCTTCAGGAGGAAGAACTTCCGGTTTCTCCTGATGATGAGGATTCATGTCAAAATCAACTTGATCCGGCTTTACTTGACCACCCACTTGAGGTTGTTTTTCATCTGCAGAGTGTATGGGCTTGATTGAAGAACAGCTGGCCAGCAAGAACAAGATGGAAAATAGAGCGACTATTTTATTCATTAAAATTCTTCTTCTTTTAAACTTTCAGTTAGAACCGCGATCTTTTTTTCAGCTACAGAAAGCTGCTCTTTGCATTCTTTGTAGAGCTTAGTACCCACTTCAAATTGGGCTAAACTCTGCTCAAGACTAAAGTCACCGGATTCCAATTTGCTAACAATTGATTCTAATTCTTTTAAAGATTCTTCGAAATTTTTTTTTGGTGTAGTCATTATATGCCTCTTAATTGTCCTGATAGGTAAGGATGGCCTTTAATAATTGTCCGAGCTTTTAAGACCTGTATTTTGTGTCAAAAAGACCACAGTGAGGTGGATCTTTTTACCAGTTTTTTTTCATGGGATTTCTTCTTTAAGATACATTATCAACGACTTACTTGGAAGTAGTTTCAGAGGGACAATTTTACCTATGTAGGGATATTGGCACCTCGCACGTTATAGTTGAGGAAGGACCTTGGAACTGAAGTCAGGAGGATTTCATTGAGAGAACTATGGGTACCATTATCGGGTGCAATTGCTCAACAAAGACAAGTTGAGACGATCGCCAATAATGTGGCCAATGCCAATACTCCTGGATTTAAGAAAGAGCAGGTTGTCTTCAAAGAATATCTCGCGGCCCTTGAAAAGCCAGATGCTCAGGTAGATCTGCCTCAAAAAGAATGGAAACCGGAAGACTTCTATAGAAGCTATAACTCCGAAGATGCTTTTGTTAAGGTTGATGGCACATACACTCTACACGATCAAGGCCAGCTTTCCCCTACTGGAAACGCTTTCGATAATGCATTAAACGGTCCCGGTTTTTACGAAGTTCTTACTCCAAATGGTGTCCGTTATACCCGCAAAGGAAACTTCACAATAAACAATGAAGGAAAACTCGTAACTGATCAGGGTTTTTTCCTGTTGAGTAAAGCACCTCCTGCAACTGCTGGTGCAGATGGAAAACTAGAGCTCTCTGTTCCTGCTGAATCCAGAGTGATTAACGTCGGCAATAATAAATTCACAATCAGTCTCGATGGCGAAGTTTATAGCGGCCAGAACAAAGTGGCTGATTTAGCGCTTACAGAATTCAATGACATTCACACCTTAAAAAAAGAAGGGAACTCACTCTTCATTAACTCTGATCAAAAAAACGTAAAAATCGGAGAAGGGAAAACAAGTGTTCATCAAGGATTTGTTGAGCAGTCTAATGTAAATGCTGTGAGTGAAATGTCCTCTTTGATTAATGCCAACCGAAATTTCGAATCGATTCAAAGAGTGATCAAGACCTACGATACAATGAGCGGTAAAGCCGTAAATGAAATATCTAAGTTTTAATTAAAGGGAAAAGGGAATGAAGAAACTAGTATTAATGTTAGCAGGATTGGGAAGCTTCAGTGAAGTACATGCAATGATGAAAGCTTTAAGTACAGCGGCTTCAGGTATGTCTGCACAAGAAACTTACGTTAGTACCATTTCCAACAACATTGCAAACGTTAACACCGTCGGTTTTAAACGCGGGAGAACAGAGATTGATGATCTTGGATATGAAACGATTCAAGAACCTGGTGCTCGTTCTTCAGCAAATACAACTTATAATGTCGGAACTCAAATCGGCTCTGGCGCGAGAGTTTCAGCAATCAGAAAAGAATTTACAGTAGGTAGCCCTCAGATCACAAACAACCCTTTTGACTTAATGATTAACGGCGAAGGATTTTTCGGAATCATTATGCCGAACGGTGAATTGAAATATACACGCGATGGTTCATTCAACGTTGATGCTCAGGGTGCTCTCGTAAACAAACAAGGTTATAAAGTTTATCCTGGCTTTTCATTTCCACCGAATACTTCAAGCGTAATGATTTCTGAAGGCGGAAAAATCGATGCCTATGTAAAAGGTCAGACAGAACCAACGGGAATCGGACAGCTTCCGGTTTTCACTTTCGTGAATGCTGTCGGTTTAAAATCTTCAGGTGCAAACCTCTATCAGGTTTCTCTTTCAAGTGGCGCTCCAGTTCAGGCAATCGCCGGAGAAAGCAATGCCGGATCCATTATGCAGGGTGCTTTAGAAACATCTAACGTGAGTCCTATGGCAGAGATGACTGACTTGATTCGTGCCCAAAGAGCTTATGAAATGAATTCTAAGGTTATGGGTGTCGCAGATCAAATGATGCAAACGGTGAATAACATCAGATAGGTTGAGAATGAAGAAAGTTTTTTCGCTGATACTTTTTTTAATTTCATTTTGTGCAACAGCTGAGTCGCAGACTTGCGGCGTACAATTATTCTCCAAAGTGTATCGCCTGGAAAACAACCAGTCTTTAAATAGCTCGGACATAATTCAGGCTTCTGACTGCGACTCAATGGTGTTGAATAAAATTTCTCAGTTAGTGTCAGGTTCGAATGGAACTATAAGTGCAGATTTTTTAAAACGCGAAGTTGCTAAAGATTTTAACAATATCAATCTTGAAATCTCTCCACGAAAAACGGCGCTTCTTGATCTTAACACAACAATGAGAGAGCAATTAACCGGCGGAACGAATCTTTATTTTCTTGATACAAAATCTTTGAATGGCTTAAGAAC
>DAIQAU010000165.1:0-2267 GCA_036781565.1 Bacteriovorax sp.
ACCCATCCACCAAAAAGTTCGCCGTACCATCCAAAGGAATAACCATATTTCGACTGTTGGTTGGTCGTTCCGCCATTGTTCTTATTACCGTTGAAGTATTGAGCGACAAAGGTCTGCCCTTCCCACTCTTGAGTCAATGTAAGGCCGACCTGGTTATCTGGAGTGGCGTCGTAAAAATAAGAAGTCGTATAGCGATCAGAATCGCTGTAATCGAAATCTCGTCCACCAATGAACACCGTTTTCTTTCCGACAGTCACTCCAGTGCCTGAAGCAAAAGTTTTAGTGATAAAAGCTTCATCAATAAAAGCAGAGGTATTATCGACATTGTCTTTTGTAGAACTAGTCTCTAATAAATCGCCAGTGACAAAATACTTCACTGTCGGATTAATGGCCCCTGCAAATGACGTTCTTAAATAATCAATGTCAAATGAGCTTGAGTTCGCTTCAGTTCTAGAATCTTTATCGTTCCACTTCCATCCTGTGCGTCCTACGATATTAATCGTATGGTCCCCGGCAAATGCGCCAGCAGCAGTCATACTAGCGATCATGGTAGCGATCATTGCTACTGTTAACTTCTTCATTCTTTCTCCTTTGAAAGTTAATTGTCTAAAATAAAAGTTTGACAGGGCAAACATAACTAATGTATTTCATTTTAACAACTAAATCTTAATGGAAAAATTATCTAACGATAGTAATTTTTTCGATCACAACATCTTTAACGGGACGATCCATCGGACCCGTTTTTGTCTTACCGATTTTCGAAACCACGTCCATTCCACTTGTCACTTTTCCGAAAACTGTATGTCTGCCATCCAGGTGTGGAGTTGGAACTAGCGTAATGAAAAATTGAGATCCGTTTGTTCCTGGGCCAGCGTTTGCCATTGAAAGAATGCCAGCGCTGCTATGACGAAGAGAAGGATTGAATTCATCTTTAAATCTGTAACCAGGACCGCCTCTTCCTGAACCTTCAGGACATCCACCCTGGATCATGAAATTGTCAATGACTCTGTGGAAAACCAGACCGTCGTAGAAAGGACCTGTCTTGCTCGTTTCTTGTCTCCCTTCTGCAAGGTTCACAAAGTTCCATACTGTTTCAGGACATTCTTTAGCATAGAGTTCTACTTCAAACTCACCTTCGCTTGTTTTGAAAATAGCTTTTAATCTATCTGCTTCTTCTTTGTATTCGCTTTTTTTAACAGTTCCAAATCCGAACATAAAAACTCCTTAATAGTTTTGAATTTTAAATAAACCTTTTATTTGATCGTTATTTATTTGTGTTTTCTGTGAGTAAAAATAAATTTTCTGAGCTGGCTTAAAAAATTGAGATAAATCAATCTGGAATCGAGGAGCTTTCTCTCCATTTGATCCGTAAACCGAAAGCATTTCTGCTGTAATCATTTTGGTGTTGATATCAGGAAAACGCTTTTCGATTTCTGCTCTGGTTAAACAAAAGCTGAAAATAACAGGAACACCTTCATCCATCACCGGTGAATGAAGAAATGATTTCAGTTTTTTTTCTTTTTTGGCATCGTCTAGAACTTCATCAATTAAAACAAGATTGATTCTTTTAAAGGCTGGTGGATCAAAAAATATAATTTTGCTCGAAACCTTCTCACTAACTTTGTAAAAAAGTAACTCTTCTTCTTTTAAAGTAGGAACGCGTTTGTCTGCTTCGCCTTTAAACAAAACCATTTCTTCGTTATAAGAAGCCTGCACCTGCAGAGCTTTGGCATATTCAAGGCCATAACTCTTCATCAAGGCATTGATGTCGAAGTAGCGAATGCTTGTTGGACGATAACATGAAGCCGTCTGATCAAAATTTGCCCAGGAAGGAATTTCTGTCAGAAAATATTTTTCAACACCTGTTGAGCTGTAATAATCCTCTACTGTTCTTGGCTTCATCCCTTGTTGAGAAAAACTTGAACAAGCTGCAGTGAAAAGAATGAGAAAAAGAAATAAAATTATTCTCATTCTGCCCTCGAGAAAAACGAAAGAATATTTTCTTCAATTTTTTGAATTTGATGTAGTCCTGTCGAGAGAGTTGCAGCTCGTAAGAGATAATAACCGGGCTCATCTGCCTTTTCCCCGGATTCAACCAATGAGGTTTCAATAACTCCGAATCCAACCAGAATAGCATCGGCCGGAAGCGTTTTAAGATCATTCACGGGAGCGTAGTCTCTGAAATCGGGTGACTCGATTGTTGCAAAGACACCTTCTCTATCGAGCAGTCTGTCGACTGAAGTTACATCATAGCCTTGGAAGATTTT
>DAIQAU010000165.1:2367-3796 GCA_036781565.1 Bacteriovorax sp.
TCTGAAAGTTTTTTTTCTTTGCCATTGAACGGAAGTCGCATATCAGGAAAATGTTTGAGAAGAAAACGAACGTTTCCACCAAGCGGATTTTTTTGAAAAAGCACAACTTCTGCCCCAAGCTGGTCAAAGTGTTGAGCACTCAAAATGGCTAAGGGTCCGGAGCCGATAATGGCCAGTTTCATAAGCTTTGTACTCCAAGTTCGTGGAGTACAAAGCTATCATAAAGAATAAACTATTTGAAATAGACTTTTGTATCGCCCTTATCAATTGCTGAATGTTCGGCGAATTTATAAAGAAAATCTATGAAGCTTTGCATAGCTTCAAAAGTAGGAACGCTCTTATCGAATTCGCAACCGTATTGAAGATACGTTGTTCCATCGTCTGCAATGACTTCTTTCGCGTGACGCACATTCATGATAACAGGAATGTAAGACGCATTAGTGAAATACATTCTCATTGACACTTCAGTGTCTGCAGCAAGTTTTTTATCTTTCTTTGGATTCCAGGGAACCTGGAACGAACAACCGTCTCCGGCAATGTCGACCATTGTCACTGGATAGATTGACCCGTTGTCATCGATTACAGAATAAGCACCAAGGAAATTCTGGAAGACAATACGATTGAATGCTCTTCTCTTCATTTCGATAGTTTCAGCTTTCTTCTTATTGAAATCGAGAACTTTAAAATCAGACATATTTCAAACTCCCATAAGGTTTACTTCCGGGCTTATCGTCTGATGAGAAAATTATTTGACTATTTTTTGAGATAACTTGGGGTTTGGGAAATTTCTTCTTTCATTCGTAAATAGGACTCAAGACGAGACATCACCAGCTTAGTTTCGTAAGCATTTTGGTCAAGTTTAGAATAGAAAAAACAACCTTTGGAATTTTCATTGTGGTCGCAGTTGGAGAATTTACAGTGAACAGCACCTTCTTCGATGTCCGGAAAGTACGTTATTAATTCTTCCTCGAGTAAATCCTCTACTCCGAAAGAACGAATGCCGGGAGAATCAATGAGAGACATAGTCTCACAGTCAACAATTTCACTCCAGGTTGTAGTGTGTTTTCCTTTTCCGACCTTGCCGACTTCATTTGAAAGAAGGGTGATTTTTCCATCGGACACCTGAGAGATTAAACGACTTTTACCTACTCCCGACTGTCCCAGAAATATAGATGTCTTGTGGTGAAGACGGTCTTTGAGATCATCTAAACCTAGAGCAAGATAGCGGGGTTTATAAGTCGGATCAGCTGCAGACAATTCAAAACATTCGATCCCTAATTTATCCATGCGGTCGAATTCAAATTTGATATCGATTTCGTCTTTGAAGCTTTCGTATTCATCCATTTTGTTGAAAACCATCAACGGGCGAATTCCCCATTGGTGAGCACGAACCAGAAAGCGATCGACGATGCCGCGTTTATACTCTGGC
>DAIQAU010000166.1:0-3768 GCA_036781565.1 Bacteriovorax sp.
GCCATAAACAAAACTATCAAAGTTGTTACTAAATTAATAGTTGATTGGAAGACTTTTTCATTTTTCTCATTCACAGATTTATTAATTTGACCAGCAAAATATCTTTCAAGTCTGAAAATATAGTGCCTTCAATTTAGCGCGGATTAACGTATAATAGTCTCTTGATCGAAAACGCCGGATGGCTTCAAAACAGAGCATTATGAACGAACGTACCTGGACAATTCCTGAGAGTATCAACGAAGAATGCAAGAGGTTCTTCACGCCTGCTTTAATTCAAACGGGCCTGAAGTTTTTCAAGTTATCGCGCGTTTCGATTTCTTTCAAAAAAGGATCCCCTGAAACTTATTATATCGTGAGTGGAATTGTGCGCGACGATCGCGCGCATGAAACGAAGATCGTCTATAAGAAAAGACTGGAAGATGCGCCGGAAGGCCCATTGTCTTCGAACTGCGATTGTCATCATTGGACAGAGAAAAATCACTGCGGACACGTCGTGGCCCTTTTTCTTACTTATCATGTTCAGCAATACATTGAAGCTGAAGGTGAACGCCATGATGAAATGGGTGCAGAAAGTGATTTGCCACCAATTGTAATTAATTCAAGTCTCGGTGTGAATGTAGCGGAATATGGAACGATTATTGGCGGTCCTCATCAGTTGATTGGTGCACCGGCAGCGCCGACTTACTCTGCTCTTCAATATCTTTTACATAATAAAAAAATTGTTCCGTTTCCAATGCCTGAACCTTTCAGAGGAAAGCTGCAGGTGATTTTATCTTCTGAAGATAAGATCAGGTTTAAATACAAAGGAACGGCAAACGAAGAATATAAAATCTATTCTGAAGTTACATTGTTTGAAAATTTGTATCTTTTCAACTGGAAGACCGGTGTTGTTCTTCACCTTCCGAGTGATTTGAAGATTCTCATTCAGCGAATTCGCTTGAATCCGTATTCGTACACAATCAACGATGTTATATCGAATGTCCTTGAACTCAATCTGATGGGGCAAGTAGATCTTTGGATCGATAATACTCCTCTTGATGAAATCAGATCGATTACACCAAAGTGTAGAGTCACACTCGCGCCTGCGGAAAAGAAAGGATTGCTTCACGTGAACCTGGAATACTTCGACGAAAATGAAGTGCTCGTGAGTCCGCCGGAATTTTTCACTCAGATGACTTTCAATCACGGCGTTTTGAACCACTTTAAAAAGAAGCAAGATGCTTATGAATTCATGCTCGCAGTTGGCGAGAGCTTAAAGAACAATACTGAAGTTTACAAAAAGTTTATTGTCTCGTCTTCAAAGAAGGTTCGTGTCCAGCAGCTGGTTACCGAGCTACAGAAGAATAATGAGACTATGACTTATGATCAGACAAATAAAATTCTCTGTCGTTATGATAATTCTATAATGAAAGAATTGTTTCTGCAGATGATGGCGAATTTCGGCGATCAGTTTTTCCGTTACGCTCATACTGAAAAGGAATTGAAAGCTGTCCGTTACGATGTTCAGCCTGCGATTGTGTTTCAGGGTTTGACAGAATTTCACAGGATCGTCACGTTACATGGAATTGAGATTTATTACGATCGCAATGAAATTTCCAAGTGGAATTCACGCATTCGTTTTGAGAGACGCTCTTCTTCGACGAAGTGGTTTGATCTCGAATTGAATATTGACCAGGATGACCTGGCAGTTATTCAGGAAGCGGATCTTGAAGCCGGAATGGTTATTACCAAAAAGGGCTTGATCCTTTTATCGAAAGAGCAAAAAGATCTGATCCGTTTCATGCAGAAGTACACTAAATACGAAGCGACTGAAACGAAAACAGAAATTGATGGAAGCAAGCAGTTTAAGAAATTCATTCTGCCATTTAACCGCGCCAGAATTTTTGAGTTGTTTGAACTTAAAAAAATCGGGATTGAGGGTGCGCTCTCGCAGGAAGAGATTGAGCTTTGTGAAAAGCTAGCGTCTTTGACAGAGATGCCTTCTTATCCATTGCCAGTTGAATTGAAAGGGACACTTCGTCCTTATCAGGTGACGGGTTATAACTGGATTCGATTTCTTTATGAACATCGATTGGGTGCCTGTCTCGCCGATGATATGGGTCTTGGTAAGACATTGCAGACAATTACGTTTCTGCAAAGTATTTACGACAAGATTGAGCGGGTGCTCGTTGTCTGTCCGGTGACGATTCTTCTCAACTGGGAAAAAGAAATTCAAAAATTCTCCAATATGGAGATGCATATTTATCACGGTGGCTCGCGCGAGTTTCCGATGAATAAAAAAATTATTCTCACCTCTTATGGAGTCATGAAGAAAGAATCAGAAGCTGTGTTTGCTAATCAGCATTTTGATATTTTGATTCTGGATGAAGTTCAGCATTTAAAGAATGTGAGATCCCTGGGTGCGTTTTCTGCCCGCAAGATTCAGGCGGACTTCCGCATTTGTTTGACGGGTACTCCGGTCGAAAACGATTTATCGGAATTTTATAATATTCTCGATCTTTCGATGCCGGGTATTTGGGGTGATCTGCAGTTTGTACGCGCGGTTTCGAATACAAAAACTCGCGGTATTGCCAGAAGAACGGCGTCGCCATTTATTTTACGCCGGACGAAGGCGCAGGTTCTTCACGATCTTCCTCCGAAAATTGAAAATAATGTTTATCTCGAATTTAATGAGGAAGAGCAAAAGCATTACCTCAACAATATGGCGGCGATCAGATCGCGAATCAACAATTCAACTTCTTCAGCGAAGTACGGTGAAATCCTCCGCGGATTATTGCAACTTCGTCAGAATTGTTTGTGGCAAAATCGTGGTGCTGATCAGAGTTATAAGAGTATTGATTCGACAAAGATTGAATTTTTGCTTGAGACTCTTGAGGCCATTTTGGAAGAAGGTCATCAGGCGATTATCTTTTCGCAGTTCACGACTTATCTCGATATTATTCAACATTATTTCCGCGAGAAGCATTGGAAATATTCACGCATCGACGGTAGCCAGAGTATTAATAAGCGCCAGGAACAAGTGGAGCTTTTCCAGTCCGGGAAAAATCCGATTTTCCTTATTTCACTCAAGGCCGGTGGTGTGGGTCTCAACCTGACGGCAGCGTCGTACGTTTTCATCATGGACCCATGGTGGAACCCGGCCGTTGAATCTCAGGCGATTGATAGAGCTCACCGTATTGGTCAGAAAAATACACTGACGGTTTATCGTCCGCTGATCAAGGGATCCGTGGAAGAAAAAGTCTTAAAGCTTCAAGAAGAAAAGAAACAGTTGTTCTCGGATCTTCTTTCTACGGATGATGATCAGGTGTTCTCTGGTCGATTGACGATGAAAGATTTTGAAATGCTTTTCTCTTAGGTAAGTATGATTTCAGCCAAGGCCCGCAAATACATTTACTGGGGATTGTTTTTTCATCTGCTCGCTGTGATCTTCTCCGTTGGTTTTTACCGCCACGATGAGCAGCGCGAGGTGCTTCAGGTTGTGGGTAATGCGCTTGGATTTTACGACCGCAGTTATCTTTCGATGCAGTTTCATGCGATGATCCGGCCGTGGCTTCAGCCGCTGATGTATATCTGGCCTTCGAAAGTGTGGCTGCTGTTTTTTAAGCCGAATCCATTTCATCTTGCGGTTCTTTACCGTTTTCTTTCTTCTTTTATCGGCGTGGCTTCGCTTTGGACGCTTTATAAGTGTTTTGAGGATGAGTTTAAAACGCTGGCGGCTCGCGATTGGTATTTCTTCTTTGCTTCGCTCATCTGGTTCATCCCTTTTTT
>DAIQAU010000167.1:0-3728 GCA_036781565.1 Bacteriovorax sp.
GAATTTTTTAAAGACAGAGACTACGAATATACTCTTAACCCTCCAGTTTATAATTCACTTGAAGATTTCATCCTCTACGGAAAAGGTGGCTACTGCAGTCACTTTGCTGCTGCTTTTGCCTACATTGCCAGAGTGGCCGGATTGCCGGCGAGAATTGTCTCTGGATATCAGGGTGGTGAATACAATCCCTTTGATTCATCAATTCTCATCCGCGAGCTGGATGCGCACTCTTGGGTAGAAGTTTATTTTAGCGATAAAGGATGGGTGAGATTTGATCCTACCGCAACAATTGCTCCCGGAAGAATCCAGATGGGAGCCAATGCATTCAATGAAAAACTTGATCCCTATTTAAATCTTTACTATTACAAATTACCCAAATCTCTTTTGAAATTTAAAATCGTCGATCAAACATCTTTGTGGCTCGATTCACTCAACACAAGCTTCAGTTACAATATTTTAAATTTCGACAAAGAACGACAACAGCAACTCCTGAATAATTTTTTACCGAAACATTTTTCACTTGGATTAGTCTTTGCTCTTTGTCTTGCCCTATCGCTGCCCGTGTTGTGGTTTCTCTTCTTTCTTGCGAGCAGGACAAAACATAATCAGAACGAGATTCGTTATAAACGCTTTATAAAAAAGATGAAGCGATTTGGTTTTAATAAGGAAAAAGACGAAACTGCTTCGGTCTTTGCCAGAAGATGTTCATCTGCTCTGCCCGAACATCTTGAATATATTCAAAAAGAAACTGATACCTACATAAACGCCTTTTATAGATCTTAAAAATGTTTTGTTGCGAGAATGACTTAAAATAGGTAGGTTGACCCCATGACATTTGAACAATTGAACCTCGCGGACCCGATCAAGCAGGCCCTTGCTGAAACCGGATATATCAACCCAACTCCCATTCAGGCACAAGCGATTCCAGCATTGCTCGAAAGCAAAGATCTCCTGGGATGTGCACAGACAGGAACTGGAAAAACGGCTGCTTTTGCATTGCCGATTTTACATAATCTCTACACGTTCAGAACTAAGGCCAAGCCGAAACATACTCGCGCTTTAATTCTTACTCCGACTCGCGAACTAGCGATTCAGGTTCATGAGAGTTTTTGTACTTACGGGAAAAATCTGAAAATGCGATACGCTGTTATTTATGGCGGAGTCGGACAATCTCCTCAGGTTAAAGCTATGAGCTTTGGAGTCGACGTTCTCGTTGCAACTCCGGGGCGCTTGCTGGATTTAATTACTCAAGGCTTTGTTAAACTGGATGAGCTTGAAGTTTTCGTTCTTGATGAAGCAGACAGAATGCTCGACATGGGATTCATTCACGACATCAAAAAAGTTTTGAAGATGCTTCCACCTAAAAGACACAATCTCTTTTTCTCAGCAACAATGCCGCCTGAAATTGAGAAACTTGCGAACTCCATTTTACACAACCCTGTTAAAGTCGAAGTCACTCCTGTTGCTTCAACCGCAGAACTGATTGATCAATCGGTGATGTTTGTAGACAGAGAAAACAAAAGACCACTTCTTAAGCATATTCTCGATGATAAAAATCTCAAACGTGTGATTGTTTTTTCAAGAACAAAACATGGTGCCAACAAGATCGTAGACTATCTTGAAAAAAACCGAATCCTCGCTGTTGCTATTCATGGGAATAAATCTCAATCTGCGAGACAAAATGCACTTGAACATTTTCGCACTGGAAAGGTGAGAGTGTTAATTGCAACTGATATCGCTGCACGCGGGATCGATATTGATGATATTTCTCACGTAATTAACTTTGATCTTCCCAATGTAAGCGAAGATTACGTTCATCGTATTGGAAGAACGGCGAGAGCTGGTGCGAGTGGTGTTGCTATTTCGTTCTGTGATGCTGAGGAAAAAGCATTTCTCAAAGACATTGAGAAGCTTATAAAAAAAGAGATCACTCTTATCGAAGATCATCCTTATCACTCAGAGGTTGTTACCAATAGTAAATTGCTATCAAAAGGTAAGGCAAAAACTCTCATTGATGGCCGAAATAAGCAGCCTAACAGGCGAGAACATCACAGAAAGCCAAATAAAAGCAAAAAGAGCTAGATTTAATTTTGTATTTTTGAATTATAATGTTAGGGTGCACTTGAAAATGTTAGTCGCCTTTAGATTAGTGGTAAGTTGTTATGTTCAGCCCTCCTCTTTAGCGGCCCCAGCCTTAAGGAGGTATTTATGGGTAGAAAACTTTATGTCGGAAATCTTCCGTACTCTGCAAACGATTCAATTCTAAGAGCAAAATTCGAAGAAGTTGGAACTGTTGATTCTTCAAAAGTAATCACTGACCGTGAAACTGGAAGAAGCAAAGGTTTCGGATTTATCGAAATGTCATCTGACGAAGAAGCTGAAGAAGCAATCAGCAAATTCCATGGTCAAGACTTCGACGGTCGCGCAATGACTGTATCTGAAGCTAAGCCAATGGTACCAAACGATAACCGTGGTGGTTCTCGTGGTGGATTCGGTGGCGGCGGAAACAGAAACCGTTACTAATCTTCTTAAAAAAAGAAAATTAAAAGGGGTCATCTTCGGATGGCCCTTTTTTTTGTCCTTATTTCAATTTCGTCACAACTAATTCAACTCTATTATTCGCGGCTCTTCCATGCACCAAAGAATTATTGGCCACTGGATTTGCGGAACCATATCCTACAACTTCAATTCTTCCTGGATAAATACCTCGTTCAACAATCTGTTCTTTCACTTGTTGAGCACGGGATGCGGACAAACGACGATTTCTCTCTTCTGGCCCAATATTGTCTGTGAAACCCTCAATCCTAATTTGCACGGTTGGATTTTTCTTCATCGCATTGGCAATTCTATCCAGCTCCTGTTCTGATCCTCGTGCTAATCCAACTTCACCACTCACAAAACGGAGTCGTTCAAACTTAAAATGTTTCGGTAAATCTTGTTCCGTGCCTTCAACCATAAACCGTTCAGCATCACGAACTGGAGGAAATTTCATCAGATTCGCAATCACTTTACCATCAGAGGTAGTTGCCACCATGGGCGTGGGAATTTGATTGGCTGCCAACCACCAGAAATAAACACCAAGGAGAACAAGCGCTGTTAAGAAAACTCCTCTCCAGGGAATATCCTGCTTAGGCAATTTGAAAGATTTAATTTTGTCGTGAGCATTTGTAGTCGCTGTGGTTACATGAGAAGTAAAGCCAGACATCGCAATTTTCTGATCACTCAAAAAATGCATGATTCCCATTGAACTCGTTTTTTCATATTTTACTTTCGAGCCCAACACTCCCATAAACACAGGCGCTGCCATATCCAACATTTTAGTAATGCCATTAACGCCAACACCTGTTGCGCTTTCAAGCTTCGAAACAATCGTGTTTAAATTATTTCCAAAAATTTTATTAACGACTTCATGGCCAGCTGGAATCAACTGCTCATCGGGCCTGCTGACGTTTTCAAAATTATTTGTATTAATGATATCTACAAGCTTCGCTGCTCCTTCGGGTGTTGTGCCTATATCAACAATTCCATTCATAAGAGTTGGAATAACAGACTGAAGTGCTGTTCTTGTTTTCTCACTTGTCTGTCCAATGGCATCGCTGATTTTTTGGACTGTGTCTGGTGAAAAAAATGTCTGAGAAATACTTAACAAATTATCATTTACCACCATAAGTCCTCCTTTTGTGAAGCCCTCTGATGAATTGAGAATCTCTCAAGTAATAAAACTGCAA
>DAIQAU010000168.1:0-3708 GCA_036781565.1 Bacteriovorax sp.
CGGCATTCTTTTGCGCCTTTGTTTTCATTACACCATTTCTCAGCACGAGAGTCGCAAAGTCGTTCGCGGGTTTTATTGACCATGAAACAATTTTTTCTGCCAAGGCCAATCCCTTTACCATCTTTGGTATTCACTTCCTGCATATTCGCGTCTTTCATCCGTGCATCTTTTGCATCATCGATCGCATGAGTGAATATGGGAGAGGCCAGGGCCAGCAGGATGAATAACTTTGGTTTGATAATATTTTTCATAAGCACTCCTTTCTTCATGGTAGAAGTGAGAAGTGCCTAGAACAAAGTCATTGAAGCTATACGAGCTATTATTTTTTTAATTCTTGTCTTAAATTCTCAATGATAGCGTCGGAAGAAATCTTTTTGCCGGCGCGATACATAAGCACCGGATCCAAAGATCCATCAAGACACTTATTGGCGACATTATCCGGACTGATTGTATATCGTCCCATTTGTTTTTTAGTCGGCCATTCAATGTCGTGAAAGACGACGTACGCAATTTCCGAGCAGACAATTTTTGAATCAGTCTCGACATCAAAATTGAAGTCATATTCTTTTCCAATCTGCTCAAAAGCACGTATCACATATTCCTTTCTCTGCTCATCATTCATGGAAGGATTCCTAAGCACGAGCATATCATCGATATTGAGAAAATGATCGAGGCTGTTGATCTGAACTCCCGGTCTCAGTGCCTCAATAATGTGGTGACCGGACTTGATTTTCTCATGGTATTTTGTGACCAACGGATGATCCCAGACTCCGAGTTCTTTTAATTCTTCTTCTGTTCCAATCCATAGAGCGACGTGGCCGTAATGCCCCGGAATAAACTGATCCGTTAATCGAAAGGGAGTTTTCTCCAGCATAATATCGAGTGGCTTAAAACTCTTTGCCATCGCCGTTTTTTCTTCAGCAGAAAGTTTAGTCAGATACCCTGAACGAAAAGCAACAAGACCAAGCGTATTGCCGAAAGTTTTACTGGCGATAAAAGTAAATGATTCATTCATAAAGGTGAACCTGTCTGTGATTCTGTCCCAATAAGCTTTAATCGCATTTTGATTTTTGAGGTCAAATTGCTTTGTCAGAAGGAATTGGTAAAAAGGACTCTCCATCGCAAGCAGATTCAGATACGTTTCATCTTGTGAGAGTTCAATATTTTCTTTTTTGTCATACTGAAGAGCCTCTTTAAAAATCGACTGGGCCTTCAACATAATAAGACGCTGATTGGGATCAAAGAAACTATCAGTAATTTTCTCCAGCGCATTGTGAAGCTCAGGAATATCTCTGTTGATGATTCTTCTAGTTTTGCGATGAGTGACGTAAGGATAAATTCCAGTCAGATAATTGTCATAAAGAACCAAAGAAGCATCGAAAGATATTTTCATCTCAATTAAAAAATCTCGTCCGGTCCTGTCTTTTGGATCAATCTTTACCAGCGCCGATTTTAAATCCGTTCCTGCCCCTGGCTTCACTTCTATCAGGTCCAGAGTCCGGAATTGATCGCCGAATTTTTTAGAATAGTCCATCAGGCGATTGCGAAGATCTTTATACTTCTTTACGCTCTCAAAAAGCTCCAGCAGATCCTGATGATTGAAATTTTTTTTGCCGAATTTATCCTGGTTCTTCTGGTAGAAATCCAAGGCCTTCGATCTCCACACCAAAGCTTCCTCTGTAAGCATCTGCAGATTTGCAATGTCAGTCGCATATTTGGCAGCTTCTTCCTGTTCCATAGAAAGCTGGATGGCCTGGTTTTCTGCTGCTGTTTCTCTTTTTAACCCGGTGTGGGAGCATGAAAGAAGGACCAGCATAAGTAAAAGAGTTAATTTCTTCATAAATTTTCCTATTGGGCAGAGATGACTTCATAGCCAAGACTCTCAATATAAGCTTTTGCATCTGGTTCAATAACTGAAGTAGGAGAAATAAAACGGAGTTCGACTTCTTTTTTGAAACCGAGAAGATCGCGCAAGGCCTTGTGCTCAAGGAGCTGCTCGGCCATTGGCTTGGCCTTATAGCCGCCGCCGTTCAAAGTTTCCATCGTAATTGGTTTCTTATAAGTTTTTACTTCGGCCCACACAATTTTGCCGTTGGCCTTCTGAAAGACGAGATCGATTTCTTTGGTTCTGATCATCGTGATAATTTTTCCAATGAGAATGTCCCGATCAACCGGCCTTTCGCCGAGATTGTCCAGGTAACTTCTGGCCGCTCTCAAAATGCCATCACCATAAGTCGAAACAAGCTTTAAGAGCTCCTTGTCTGATTTCTGCTTTAAGTTCTCTTCAAGAGTTTTGATGGCCGTGTCTATCGTCAGCTGGTAAGGAATCGGATGAGAGAGTGATCTAGTTTCAAACTTCACTCCTTTGCGGATGGGTTTGTCTTTGCTCGCACCATAACCTATCAGCTCACCAAGTTCGCCATTAAAATTTCCTTCGCGCATTCTTTCTTTTACGTAAGTATTGAAACGGGTTTCAACCGCGCCGCCTTTGATTGCAATCGGAACATCAATGGAAGAAAACTTCGCCTTGCCATCGTTGTAAGAAGAAATTAATTCATCATCGTAGTGATCGAGATCTTTAAACTTGTTGAGCTTTTCCCTTGAAAATTTTAATTCATAAATAAATTCGGACAGCTCAGGATTATTCAGACTTTCTACATCTGCAATGACTTCATCATACTTGCTGATCATTAATCTTCTTTCATCATACATGGCCTCCATCGCCTCTCTCAGTGTCGGGGCCCGATTATTTTTTTTGATGAAGGATGAAGTGTATTCATTTAACTGGAACGGAATGAATTCAAGCTTATCTATTTCTGCAAGCAACTCAGGATATTTTCCAAACAAAGAATTTTTTGCGACAGGAAGTTTTGGTTTTGCCGTTGACACGAAAGATTGAACAAGTTGTGTACAATCGAGACTTTTCGCAGCAGCAGGAGCGCGGAACGCCACAGTTTCAGGGCCGGATTTCTCTGTCCTGTTATAGGCTAAAACTATGAGAGCAATGGAGAAAATAAAAATCAATTTTTTCATCAAGGATTTATCGGTTAATCCATAAAAAAAGTAATTTCATCAGGCATTGGTTTTTGTACTGGGACTCAGGCTCTAGGTGATATTAAAAATCCCTAATAGTTAAACAATTTTTACAATGATAATTTGAAGTTCCGTGGGTGCCGTGGGTGTGAGAAGCGAGGTCGCGATTGCCATTGTCCAAAAAACGAAAATTAAGACACCTTTTTTATCCGGTATTACTGGCCGGTATCACCTTTCTCACCACTTTAATTGCCACTTACTTTCTTTCTGAAAATATCAAGTCTCATGAAAAAGAGAGATTCGAAAATCTCCTTTTTCAAATTGAACAACAAATCACCTTTCGGATGGAAACGTACATCAATGCTCTTACGCAAACTAAAAGTATGTTTGAAATTTCCGAAAATATAGAGCCTTTTGAATTTAAAAAATACATTGATTCCCTCAATATCCTTAAAGCGTATCCAGGCATTCAGGCGATCGGCTTCACCCAAAAAGTTCTGGCCAAAGATTTGAAAGATCATATTCAAAAAATTAAATCCAAAGGTTTTCCCGATTACAAAGTCTGGCCGGATCATATTCGCCCTGTCTACTACCCGATCGCATACATTGAACCCTTTGACTGGAGAAATCAGCGCGCCTTTGGCTTTGATATGCATACTGAAGAGAAGCGCAGTG
>DAIQAU010000169.1:0-3682 GCA_036781565.1 Bacteriovorax sp.
GATGACTGATGACTGATGACTGATGACTGATGACTGATGACTGATGACTGATGATAGCCGTTTTATGACTACTGTAAACTGATTTCATCAAACTGAATCGTCAAACGTCAGTCGTCAAACTTCAGTCGTCAGTCAGCTATCATCCTACTGAACAATCTCCCCAAAAAGCTTCCCATTCTCCATTCTAGTCAACTGCACTTCAACAATTTGATTGCTCAAATCAAGATCAGTCTGCACCTGAACGCGAAGATAATTTGAAGAGTATCCTTCAAATAATCCCTGCTTGTTTCTTCTCTCGAACAGAACTTTAGTTTTTTTGCCGATTTGATCTTCAGTGAAGAGATTGAGTTTAGCGTCGCCGAACATGAGCAGCGTTTTTACGCGGGATTTTTTCTCAGCGTGATGGATATGGCTTTCCATTTTCGCTGCTGTGGTATTTTTTCTTTTTGAATAAGGAAAAACATGGAAATGAGTAATCGGAAGTTCTTTCACTAAATTGAAAGTGTTTTCAAATTGCTCTTTTGTTTCGCCTGGAAAACCGACGATCATGTCAGCGCCGATGCCTGCATTCGGGAAGGCGGCCATGAGTTTGCTGATGACTCTTTTATAGTCGGCAACAGTATATTTTCTTCTCATCTCTTTCAGGATTTGATCGTCACCGCTTTGTAGAGGAAGGTGAAAGTGATCCTGAACTTTTGGAGAAGATTTTAAAACTTCAATCAGTTCATCTGTAATAGTGTTTGGTTCAACTGAAGATAAACGAAATCTTTCGAGTCCATCGATTTCAAGAAGACGCGCCACCAGATCATGCAGTTTTTCGCCCGTTGTTTGTTCGTACTCGCCGATGTTCACTCCGGTGAGCACAATTTCTTTAAAGCCTTGAGAAACGAGTTTTTTGGCTTCTATAACGGCGTCTTCTACTGAGATCGCGCGCGAACGACCGCGGGCAAAAGGAATAATACAAAAAGCACAAACATAATTGCATCCGTCCTGAATTTTCAGGAACGCTCTTGTATGAGAGTCTGCTGTTGTTGTCGCAGCTCCATAAAACTCCCACGCTTTATCAACGTGAATTTGATTAGAACTTTCTTCATCGAGATATTCAAAAACTTTATATTTTTCAGTGTTCCCTAAGACGAGATCTACACCTTGCATGCCCGCAATTCTTTCAGGCTCCATCTGAGCATAACAGCCGGCCACAACAATTTTTCCTTCCGGAGAAGATGTATGCGCTTTTCTTATAAGGTTTCTGCACGTTGAATCGGCAGCATCTGTCACAGTACATGTATTGATAAAAACGACGTCAGCTGCTTCACCGAAATCGACGATGTCATAACCGCGGTCTTTGAACCCCTGAGCAATAGATCCGGTCTCAGAAAGATTGAGCCGACAGCCCAAAGTATGCAAGGCTACACGCTTGTTGTTTAGAGTAACATTTTCTTGATTTTCCATAGGGCGAACATAGTCCCGTAACACCCCCTTTTCAAGTCACAAAAAAGGGTTCGGAAAAGTTTTCATAAATTTTTTGATTTTTTCGTTTGACAAAAAAGCTCGGTCCAACTATTTTTAATCTCACTTTCGAAACAAGTTTGGTCTCTTAGCTCAGTTGGTTAGAGCATCTCCCTTTTAAGGAGAGGGTCCTGCGTTCGAGTCGCAGAGAGATCACCATTTCGAAAACTTACCGGAATTAAAACGAATTGCAGTATATGCACCCATCGTCTAGCCCGGTCTAGGACATCGCCTTTTCACGGCGGTAACCGGGGTTCGAATCCCCGTGGGTGTACCAAGTTTAAAAAAAAGCCTCGATTGATTCGAGGCTTTTTTTTTGCCTAAAATCCATACCCCTTCCCTGAAATATTTATCTGCTTCCCGAACCTTAACCTAAATTAATTTGTCTAAGATTTGCTTCCCCTATAAGTTGGCCTCATTTGAACAGCTTTCATTCGAATCGAGGTGTGATTATGAAAAAGTTTTTTCTTCTTTTGGCCTTAACAAGTTCATTTGCAGTCTTTGCTGATCCGGGCACTCTTCAGAGTCCGGTGAATTATTCGTGCACAGGCGATCAGTTTTCTATCCTGGGAACTGATGGAACAGTTAAATCTTGTTATCCGTATCTTTGTAATACTGCCGTTGAAGGACAACCTGTCTGCAAAACTCATTGTAACAAAAGCGATGAATGTCAGACTGGAAAAGTGTGCGACCCTGCGGCCGGAACTTGCATTTAATTTTAGGAGCTACATATGAAGACAATATTTAATACATTACTCCTCGCCTGTGTGCTTTCACCTCTGGCTTCTTTTGCTCAGGACCCGATCGTTATCGATCATCTCGACAATACAACTTTTACGGTTGATCAATACAATCCTCAGCCGAGATCTTATGCAACGATTGTTGGTACAGGTTTCTTTCAAGGTTCAAATTACAACGATACAAGAAATAAAGTTCAATTGATGTTGCGCCAGATTTATCCGAGACTCGGCGGCTATCAAACGATTCCTTATGGGGACGTCGGAGGCAGCAGACGTCCAGTCAACATTATGAGCATCGGTCCTCAGGCCATTGTCGTTTCTTTAATGGATTTGTTGATGCCTGCAAATGCAAACACAGCGTGGAGCTTGAGCGTTTGTGCAGTTGGTGTTGGTTGTTCTAATTCAGCGACCATTTATTTAAGAGGTCCGGGTGCTCCGGATGTCTCGATAGCCACAGGAACCAACCCGATTGATCTTCCGGCCAACGGAAAAAATCAGGCCATTCAGCTCTCTGTTCGCGGTCTCACAAACAATGCTCCCGTTTTAAAAATCGGAAAAACTACACTTCAAGGAAACTTCGACGGCAGTACGACTCGCTTTGTGATTCCAGCGGCCATGGTTGCGGCTCCAAATTTCGTCCAGGCTTTTGTTGAAGATCCGATGACAGGTTCAGACTCAGAACAATTTGCCTTGAGAATTTTTGGTGTACCTGCACCTCAATTATCTGCTCCATTGTCGATCTCTCAAAGCTTAATTCCCGGGCAAGCGATCCAGGATGCGTCTTTTGTTATTCAAATGGCCCCGATGACATCGCCAACACGAGTTGAATGGATTGACGGCGACAAAGTCACCGCTCTTAATGTTCCGCTTGATTTGCTGACTAACAGAGCGAAAGTAACTATTCCAGGTTCTCTCCTCAGAGCTGGCAGTTACACTGGAAATATTCGTTTAAGTAATATTGCCGGAGCAACATCGGTTCCTGTTAACGTGGCAATTGGAACTATTATTATCAGACCTGATCCAAATCCGAATCCTCGTCCGATTCCAAATCCGCCACGTCCTCGTCCAATTCCATAGACAAAAAAAAAGGGGCTTCTTTTTGAAGCCCCTAGTTTATTCTAAATTCTTTCTCAACTTGTTTTTGATATTTATCCAGCAAACCTTCCGAACGCATTTGCTTAAGAACATGTCCCAATTTTTGGGCCACTTGTGAATGTTTTTTTAACAGATAAGGATAAATCGGAACTCTGCTCTCCAAGGTGAAAATTTTTTTAATTTTATTTCGAATATCGGATTTAAAATTTGCATGAAAAAGGTAAGTCTCAACATTTTCTTCTAAATCACAATGAACATAAACATTGCGTATGAGAAGTCTTCTTACCCCTTCTTCTGTTGTCGTCACATCTTCAACTTGATTCAGCGGCAAGATTTTT
>DAIQAU010000170.1:0-2510 GCA_036781565.1 Bacteriovorax sp.
AAAACATATGGCTCGGTTCCAGGCTTTATGTCGAAGTTTCCTGAAGGAGCTATTGCTTCTGCATGGAAAACGTTGAAAGCAGCGGAACTTAATCCTGATTCTCAAATTGCTCCCAAATACAAAGAGCTCATTGGATTAGCAGTCGCTGCGCAGACATCATGCAAAGAATGCATTTATTATCACACTGAAGCAGCGAAAGTGAATGGTGCAAGCACTGATGAAATTCGCGAAACGCTTGCGATGTCATCATTGACCAGATTAATGAGTACTGTTTTAAATGGTAATCAAATTGATGCAAAGAAATTCAAAGCGGAAGCACAGCAGATTATGAGATATGTTAAAGCTCAGTCGAAAAAGAAAGTGACAATGAATAACGATACAGTCGTTGTGAAAAGATAAACTACGGGGGCACATCGTGCCCCTTTAATGCCAGTTCTTCTTCTCATCGTATTTGAAAATTCCAAGAAAATCCAAAGCAAGATAACCGGTATCTAAATTAGTCATCTCCCCTGAGCGCAAATGTTGAACAAAATTCTTTAAAGACATTTCTTCAACCTCAACAAATTTCACATTATCAAAATGCAGGTCAGTTTTCTTTACGCAATTGCGGGCGATGTAGTTATAGCGGATCATATTTGAATAGGCATCGTTAAGAGATGTGCAGATAAATTCCAGTTCGCCATCATACCCGGTCTCTTCTAAAAGTTTTTCTCGGGCCGCTTCGAGAGGCACTTCATCAAAGCCAATAAAATCGCCGGGAAGCTCAGTCAGGATTCTTTCAGGGCCGGGACGATATTGTCTCGTCATTAAAATATTACCGGTATTAGTCATGGCAAAAATGCAGACAGCTTTACCGACATCTTTAACATCGACATCTCTTCGCTCTCCGCTAGGAAGATGAAAGGCTCGTTTAAGAAACCGTTTGTAGCCGGCCTTAAAGGAGTTTTCTTCAATTTTCTTCCACTCTAAATCCATGCTCCTTCCTTTGGAATTGTGAACTTATTGAGACTATCAACAACTGTATTTCAGTCAAGGCAAGAAGTGGTATTGAAGTTAACGTACTTTATATAAACTGCGTTCATTCATGACAAAACTTTTCCCTATAGATGAATCATAAAAAATCAAATGCATAAAAAGAAAATATATAAGGTCCGTAATGTTCCCGTGACTTTTGAAAAAAAACTTCGTCAAAACTTACTTTGATCACAATTTTCTTACAGGCTAAAATTAATTATTGCTGAAAGGCTAAACGACTTTTCACAAAGGAGATTAGAGAATGAAAGCACTGATATTAGCGATGACACTGACACTCTTCAACGCGAATGCGTTTGCAAAACATACTAAGGGAAATAATATATTTGATGAATTGGACCCTCGTTCGCCAGACATAGAAAAAACCTTACAAGAAATGGATAAGGACTATGAATCGACAACAGGTAAGAGTCCTTTTATGGAAGTCGATTTGCTTGAGCAATTGAGCCCTTCCTGCTATCGCAACTCTTGTAAAATTTGGGCCGACGTCGATAAATCAGCTCAACGACTTTACCTTTATATTGATGGAGCACTCGCTTACACATGGAAAACGTCGACAGGAAAGGCCGGCTACACAACTCCGGATTTTGATCGCCATCCCAACGGACGCATTTACGACCGCTACACTTCAACAAAATATCCTGACGGGGATTATAACGGCTTAGGAAATATGCCTTACGCTGTATTCATCTCAGGAGGATATGCAATTCACGGAACAACCAGAGGAAACTGGAGCCGCTTAGGAAAACCTGCCAGCCACGGCTGTATCAGACTTCATCCTGACAATGGCCAGATCTTCAACGTTCTCGTAAGACGTAATGGAATCAGCAACGTTTGGATCACAGTAAATTAACCTTCATAAAAAAAGGCCCGGTGAAAAACCGGGCCTTCTTATTTCATTCAAATCTTATAGATTCTTAATTGATCTGCACAGAACCTTCGAAAGTACAGGCAGGTCTTGCATCAGTTTCAGAAGATAAACACGCCAGCGTTGAATTGATCATTGGATTTTTTCTCATCAATGTACCAATTCTGAAATCGCCAGTCGGGTGAATTCCTTCGTCACCTGTTCCGCAAAGTTTTGCCCAGCTGTCAGTCAACATCTGTTCAGTCTGGAATGTAGAGTACACTGAATTTCTAGCGTGAATCGCAGTGACTTTAATCCCCCACTGATCTGCAATCAATTCACCTGCGTGACTGACAGCAACCTGTGCAGCACATTTCGCCGGCTCTTTTTCGTTTTGCTTACAGAATTTTTCATCATCTTTAGTTTTGTTGAATTTATCAGAGTAGTTGCTCGCAAGACAGCTCAAGTATGGAGCATAAAGTGCGTTTCCAACTTTGCTGTTATCAATGTGGTGACCCATTTCATGAGAAATGGCCTGAAGAATGCTATTGAATCTCTCTTCCTCAGTTGCCGTTTGATTAAGTGTAATCAAAAATCCCGGACAAACCAGAACATATCTTTCACCTTGAAT
>DAIQAU010000170.1:2610-3669 GCA_036781565.1 Bacteriovorax sp.
GATTCAATTCCACCGATTCTTTTCTTGGCAGAATTCATAATTTCCTGGTTTCTGATTTTTAGTTGAGCAAGGAAACGTTTAATAAAACGGATTGGCTTAATTTCTTTTTTCATCTGCTCAATTCTTGGAGCTGCATTTTTCTCAGCTTCAATCGAGATTTCTGTTTTAAGTGCCTTCACATATTTGTCACGCTGTGCTCTTTGCAATTCAGTTTCTTTACAGATTCTTTGAAGAGGATCTGTACAGATAGATGTATTTTGAGCGTACGCTGAAACACCGGTTGATAATGCGGCCAAAGTAACAGCCGTTAAAAGAATGTTGCGGGACTTAGACATAAAACAGCTCCAGGTTTGAATGAATACCCCATCATGCCTGATGGAGAATAATACTCAACGAGAGCCTGGCCGAGCTGGTAAAAATTATAGGACTGACTAAATAGTATTCAGGTGTCCCAGACGGCTGAAATGATTACTTTTTTTCGTCCGGATGTGTAGCTGCGATATAGGCGTTCCATTCCTTGGCAAGAACTTCGTAGCCTTTAATATAGGCCTGGTCCATTTCCCCAAGCATGCGATAAATAACAACATTTTCGTCGGCATTTGGAAGCCTGCCTTGGGTACTATTGACGATTTTATTGAGGATTTGCCCGTAAAGATTGCACTCTTCATAAACAGTAATGCAATTGACGGCACGAGAGCTTTCTACGGCGATCGCGATTTCATGCATACGCTTGAAGTCTGTTTCCGCCAGAAGCTTTTCAATCACACCTTTTGTAATAACGGCCTGACGAGAGTATTCACTGAGACTTAATTTCGGCTTCTCAGGCGTGCGGTTGCAGGCAAAGAACACAAACAGTGTAATTAAAGAAAGGGTGGTCATTATTTTCATATTTCTATGATAAATAGAAAACACTTTTGCTGCCACAATTAACTGGAAAATGAGTTTTTTTCCTGTTAGCTGTACCCTACTATTTTGTTTGGACGTTATGTGAATCAGGTGAAGACATCTTTCTATCAATACAGTTTTTCCGAGCTCGAAAATATACTCGAGTCTGAAGGC
>DAIQAU010000171.1:0-3665 GCA_036781565.1 Bacteriovorax sp.
CAGTTTATTTGATCCCGATGGATATGGTTATTCCTTCACAAGAAATTAAAAAAAAGGCCGGAAAAAATCCGGCCTTTATTAAAAATGAATTTCGTGGAAGGAAGTAGAAACTACTTAACTTTCCAGTAGTATTCCGTAACGAGCTGTCCTTCGTATTCGAAAGGAATGTCAGACGGAAGTGGAAGGTCGATAACTTTAGCAGTTTTCCCTTCGATTGTGTAACAAGCTGGTACAGACGGAAGTCTTGGAGTTGCTTGAGCTTGTTGGAAGTTAAGAGAAGCGTAACCTCTGTCAGAAAGAGTGATCACGTCACCTTTTTGAACAGTGTAACCAGCTACGTTGATTTTCTTTCCGTTTACACGAACTAGACCGTGAGAAACCATTTGGTTTGCTGCTGGCATAGAAGGTGCCCAGTTAAGACGGAAGATTACGTTAGCAAGTCTTCTTTCAAGAGTGATAAGAAGAGTTTCCATCCATGCACGTGACTTATCTTTTTTAGCTTTCTTTACGTAGTTAACTAGTTGTCCTTCGCGAAGACCGTAGTGATATCTAAGTTTTTGCTTTTCTTTCATACGAACAGCAAAGTCAGAAATTTTCTTTCTTTTGTTACCGTGTTGACCTGGACCGTATGGTCTTCTCTCTAGAGCGCCAGCTTTTCCAAGACCTGGAAGTTCAATTCCAAGTGATCTTTGGATTTTAAAACGGCTTCTTCCTGTAGTACTTCGTGCCATGTAGAATTTCCCCTAAATAATTAACTTTATATACAACTAATACAACTTCAGCAGTTATTTACTTTAAAAGCTGTGATTTTAAAAAAAATACGTCCGTTAGTAATACTAGGGGCCAAGGATTATGTCAATTTCATTTTGAGCAAAACTATTGATTCACGTACTCGAGGTATTTCTTGAGGAGTTCGAGAGTCGTTTTGCCGGGTTTGCCCTGGCCGATGGGACGATTTTCAATTTTCGTGACCGGAACGATATTGCGCGTAGTGCTTGTGACGAAGACTTCGTCTGCAGATAAAAAGTCATCTTGCGTCAAGCTGGCTTCATAAAGAGGCAGGTTCTGGGCGCGGGCCATTTCAAACAAAGTTTTACGAGTAAGACCTTCGAGTACGCCGTCGGCGAGAGTCGGGGTCATGATTTTACCGTTCTTCACCAACCAGATATTGCTGGTACTTCCTTCAGTCACGTGACCTTCGGTATTGACCATGATGGCGTCAGTTGCACCTCGAGAGATAGCGTCTTTGTGAGCGAGCATGTTTTCCTGGTAATTACCGGATTTAGGCAGAGATCCTTTTTGCGTGCTTCTCTTATGATGGAAAATCATCGAAACACCCTCGGTGTACCACCATTCAGGGTTTGCTGGAATCGCCTTGGTCATAATAATGAGATTATTGGATGAAGCGAGTTCTGGATCAAGGCCCAGGTCGCTGTTCGTTCCGCGAGTCAGAATAATGCGGATTGAATGATTTTCGTGAGGGGAAGCGGCAATGGTTTTTTCCAAGGCCTTTAATATATCGTCGCGTGAAAGCGTGGGTTCGAGTTCAATTTTTCCTGCACTCACGAACAAACGCTCGAGATGTTGATGGATCCGAAAGGCCTTCCGGTTAAACGTTCTGGTCGCTTCATAAACAGAATCGCCGTAGAGAAAGCCGCGGTCAAAGACAGAAATCTTCGCCGTTTCCTCATTAAAAAGCTCGCCATTAATATTGATCAGGAACTTATTCATGCCCTTAAAATAGTGTTTGCGCCGGCATAAATCAACGTCTTAATTGTTTGACGAGGTCTGAACATTCAAGGGATAATTTTTGGATGAAATACTTGTCATTACTGGCCTTCTTTTTTTCTGTTTCTGCACTGGCGGACACAGTACGCATATACAATGTTGCTGATTTTTCCATCACCGGAACGTCGGGCATTGAGTATGAGCTTAACGTAGATAAACCAAGCGGAGATGCAACTGCTGAAACAGCTCCTGCGACAGTTTACTTACCGATGAAAAACACATCGATTGCGGATCAGGATAAGTATTTAGTGACATCGAGAAGCGGAAGCTTAACATTGGCTTCCGGAACAGACACTACACCCATTAATTTTCGTCTTGACCTGTCCATTTCTGGCTCCAGTAAATACCTGGTTGCCGCAGTTAAAGTAAATGGCACATACTATGTGGCCGATCGCACGGCCTTAATCAACACCGGAACATACTCGAATTATCTCTACACCGTTTCACCTTATGATTTCTGTTCTACTTTTGTGCCTGCAGGATCGACCAGCCCCTGCAACGACGGGGCAAATTTTACGACGACGATGAATACCTATTTTTTCGTGACGTCGACGACCTACGCAAAAGGGGATCCTATCAGTGCGGGCTCTGACACAGGTGGGGTTTATTACGTCTTGAAGATGAGCAATATTCCTCCATCGACAACTACCATGACTGTATCTAATGTTCGCATTGGAGACCGCCGTCTCATCGTGAACTATTCAGCTTCTTCAACCATTCAGAATTTTACGAAGATTAAGATTTTTAAACACGATGCAGCCCCTGCACCCGCAGCTGATAATAAGCCGGTCGGGGATACCGTGAATCTTGTCGGTTCGATTATGACAACTGATTTTTCCGGTGATCCCAATTCAGGTGAGCTGACTATCAATGAACTTGAAAACAGCACACAATACTACCTCTCTCTTTTCCTGGTGAATAAGTACAACTTCACCACGCCGGTTTCTCCTTTTGTCCAGGGGACTCCTGTCGCCATTGAAGAGCTGTTGAAAAAGCAGGCCTGTTATATTCTGACTGCGGGCTTTGGTGAAGAACATTACGTGACTAATTACTTTCGAGATTATCGCGATCATGTTCTTGCAAATTCCTGGCTCGGAAGAAAACTGATTCGCTTTTACTATGGCACTGCTCCTAAGGTTGCCTTAACAATCTATCAACATGACTCATTGCGAATGGCGATTCGTGGTTTCGCATATGCTGTCTATTTTCTTTTCAAGTTCGGCCTCTTACTTATACTGGTCAGCTTCTCTTGTTACTTTCTTAACAATTTGAGGAAAAATAAAATATTTCTAAGGAAGAATCGTTTATAATAGTTTATTAATAGATGAGCTTAATTAGGGAATTTTCATCAATGTTAGATAAAAAGAATTTAACAGTGCTTATCGTGGATGATGAGCCAGATATTCTGGAACTCATGGAAGAAGAGTTTAAGTACTGTGGATATAATACCGTCACCGCTATTTGTGGTAACGACGCCATTAAAATCTTGGATAACGATAAGATTGATATTGTTGTTTCAGATTATAAAATGCCCAATGGCAACGGCATGGCCGTTCTTTCTCACGTGAATAAACTTTCGAAAAAACCTGTTTTCTTTTTTGTTTCTGGTCAAGCTGATGTGAGTGTAGAAGATGCTCTTCGCGCTGGGGCCAAGAAGTTTTTCTCCAAGCCTTTTGATTTGGATGAATTGATTAAAGATATTGAAACTGATTTAAAAACTGCTTAAAAAAAAAGCCCTCTTTCGAGGGCTTTTTTGTTTTCTAATTACTGCTTTAGAACTTCTTGCAATTCACCACTGTTCAACATTTCTGTGATGATGTCATTTCCACCAATCAATTCACCTTTAACGTAAAGTTGCGGGTAAGTCGGCCAGTTAG
>DAIQAU010000172.1:0-3553 GCA_036781565.1 Bacteriovorax sp.
CCGTGATGAGTGAGATTGAATCATGTTGAACAAAGATATTGACTATGCGCTGGTGGGGCATAACTTCATCACGTTTTTACTTTCAATTGGTTTATTAAACCGTGGAAAGAAAGTTCTTGTTCTCGATGATGATCGTTTTAATTATGGCGATTTTTTTACAAGTTCGCTTACGCTTCTCGATGTCGAGTTTCTTCGCACCTGGGGGGAATCAAGCGATCTGCTTCCTCTGAAAAATATTGATCAATACCTTGGCCCTGCTTCGGTTTATTTTACCATTGGAAAAAAGCAAATAGTTCTGGGCGACACAGCGATGAGAAATTATCGCGAACTCTGCCGCAAATTTCCCAAGCTGTTTTTAAATGACAAAAGCAATGGCCTCAGAACAGATGAAGAAGTTGAAGCGTTAAACAACAGTTATAATAATTTTTGCCTCAAAGTCACCAAGGCTATTTTTTCGGAAAAAAATCCTCTTAAACTTGCCAAGACTTTTGAAATGTCGATTCCTGTTGATTTGCAGACACATTTTGATTTTTTCTTCAAAAATTTTTCGCAAAAAGACAGTATGACGGAAAGTGAGAAAGCGGAATTTAACGCTTTCGTTTATATGACCCGCGGGTTTTTCCAGAGTCGTTTATCGACGACAGGATCGCGCTCAGAACTCATGCATCTCTTTTTCTCTCTCATCTCTCCCTACTTTAAACTCGATCACGACAGGCTGATAAAAGATCTCCTTGCCGTTCATGAGCAGGCCGGAGGAGAGTTTAAAAAACTCAATCTCGCTGATTTAAAATTTCAGAGTGGACTCGTAAAAAGTTTTGAACTCGAAAGCTTTGAAGGACTCATTAAGCCTAAAAAAATGGCCTTTATCGGCGGCTATCCGGTAGGACTTCCCATCAAGCTCAAAACAGCTAGCACCAGCTATAACTGTCTCAATGTCACGCTGACATTTAAAGAGAACGTGAATCCACTATTGCATCAGAAAAAAGTTCTTTTCACTTCTCCAATGAAAATCGGAACAGATCGCCCGCTGTGGGAAGTGTTCTTTGAAGACAACAAGGCCACGTTCAATATTATTATGGCCAAGCGTGAAGGAACAAAGATCGACTTCATTAGAGAACGCGTCCTTCAGCTCTTAATTGAAGATCTGGCCTATTTGTATCCTGAACATTCATTTGAAGTGGAAAATGCAGACATGCGTTTTACCCTCGATGTTTTTATCGAAGACAAAGATTACCAAGCTTATAAAAAATTGGGCGGAAATTTTGCGAAGCTTATTCACGTCATCGAAGACAGTGCTCCGCTGATTCTCTCGAAATTAAAAAACGTCCTTTATTTCGGACCCTATAATGAAGACGCTCTAGGAACATTTTCTTCTTTAATTGAGATAAAAAAATGGCGGGAGACCCTATAAAAAAAACGGCTAAAAACGACAAAGGCCAGACCGTGGTCGAATACCTCCTGCTCTTGGTGGTCATGGCCACCATTATTTCTTCCCTGATCGTTACCATAAAAAATCGCTACTTAGGCGATGCCACCAAATGCGATAACCCCGCCATGGCCAAGACGCTTCTTTGTAAAATCAACCGCTTAATGAGCCCCCTCCCAACAGAAAAACGCTTCCAGTATTTCCCGTTCAAAAAGTGATCATTTTGACACCACCCGTTGTAATTTATACAGAGCGCCACGTTTTCTAATGAGAACAATTTTTACCTCCGCTACACTGAAACAGATTACGTCAAAAGGTTTTAATGATTAAAGCTGCTCTCAATTGAAGAAGCAGTTTTTTAGAGGAGTGTTTATGACAATTTCAACTAGACGATTAACGTTCATGAGTTTGTTCTTAGCGACTGCCTTAGCAGCGGGGATTCATTCACCACAGCTTCGCGCTCAAGATGACATGCTTGATGAAGCAGACGACGCTCTTCAAATGGATGACATCAACTTAGAAGGAAAACTTTCACCAAGCGAAAGACTTCGTCAAAGAAGAGAGAAACTTGAAGAAAGAAATAAAATCATGGTCGAAAAGAAAATTGAAGATATTCGCGTGAAGCAAGAAATTGCTCTCACAAATAAACTTCAGGACGCTTTTGGCAAAAGCTTAAACAACTTGAATGAAGATAAAGTACAACAGGAAGTAAAAGTGGTTCAGGCCGCTCCGGTTGCCCCTCAACCAGTAGTCGCTCCAGCTCCGGTTGTTGAAACGAAAATCATTGAAGTTGAAAAACCAGTAGTAAAAGAAGAAAAGAAATCCAAAGTCATCCCATTCATCGGCGCTCAGTCGATTAAAGGTGACAAGACAGATTTCGAAACAAAAATGAATATCGGTGCGACTGTTGAAACATTTGTGTTGCCACAACTTTCAGCTGGTCTAGGAATCGGTTATTCAACAATGGATATTACTGATACAGCAAATGCTTATCTGAATAATGGATCCGTGATTGGTTCCGGATATTACTCAAGCTTCTCAGGCGGAAGAAAAATGTCTTACGACAAACTTTCGATTGAAGCTAACTCTAAGTTCTTTTTGACTGTAGATTCAAAAGTAAAACCATTTGCAGGCCTTGGTTTGAGCTATAACCGTTCAAACTTGAAATATGACGACAATGGTAACGGATACAACTATAACGGAATTAACTACGGTTCAGAAGGATTCTCTTCAACTTCAATGGCAGCAAGTGCGAAGCTTGGGGCAGAAGTGGATTTCAGTGAAACTGTAGGTCTTAACATCGATCTTTCTTATGCAAAAACTTTGAGTTCTGGTCTTTCGAATAAGGCCGATACAACAAGCAGCAACCCAGACCAGGTGAGACTGCAGAACGTAACAAAGTCTATTGAAGATTCGGACATTACAACAATCGCTGCGGGTCTGGTTGTAAGATTCTAATCGCTAAAAACAAAATCCTCATCATGAAACGGGCACCAAATGGTGCCCGTTTTGTTTTGTCGGCCAATTTTTCTTCCTTCCTAAAAAGATCTTCCTGCCTTACAATTTAACCATATTGTTTCACAAAAATTCATGGAGAGAATTTATGTCAATGAGAGACGTTTATATTGTCGATGGTAAAAGAACGCCACAAGCAAAAGCAGGGACTGATCTAAAGGATGTAGCGGCCCCTTATCTAGGTGCTTATCTTGTGAAGCACTTGATAGACAACACCGAAATTCCCACTGACATGGTTGACGAAGTTATCTTCGGAAACACAGGAACTCCGGCGAAATATCCCAATGTAGGAAGAGTCATTGCTCTTGAAGCAGGACTTCATAAAAAAACTTCCGGTTACTCCGTTCACAGAAACTGCGCTTCTGGTATGGAAGCTGTTTCTCAAGCTTACTTGAAAATTGCCAGCGGCCGCTGTGACGTTATTGTTGCGGGTGGTGTTGAGTCGATGTCGCAAATGCCACTCATGTATAACAAAGAAATGACTGAGCTGTTTGCCAAATTGATGAAAGCAAAATCAATGGGCGAAAAAATTGCGGCGCTCTCAAGCTTCAGACCAAATTACCTCACTCCGGTTATCGCCATTGAACAAGGTCTCACAGATCCTTTCTGTGG
>DAIQAU010000173.1:0-3473 GCA_036781565.1 Bacteriovorax sp.
CCCTCTGGAGCTTTTGTATGTTTCTCAACGGCAAAATCTTTTGTGCCTTCTTTAGAACTCATAAGAACTGAGATATCAGAATTTCTGAAATTCTGGCTCTTCAGCATATCTACTGCGCGCTCTAAAGTGACTCGGTCACTGAAAATTCCGAACACTGAATTTCTTCCTTTTTTTCCAAAATGCATACATGCGTCCTTGGTTAGCGTTTATATTCAAGTTGATTGAAAACTTTCAATTCGCCCGCCATTGAACGGGCATAGTTTTCAAGTTTCACTTTTTCTGCTCTGTTGGCGACAGTTCCTTTCAAAGTAATAGCATCTTCATTGGTAATGATTTTTACATTGTGGGCTTGAGTTGACAGTTGATCATCCGCCATAATTTTAGCGCGCAATCTTCTGGTCATTTCTGTTTTTGAGTCACTAGATTTCATCTGAGTATCAGCGGTGATACCTTGTTGGTTCACTGTGGTCTCAGTAGCTTCCGCGGCCTTGTCAATTTTATCTGCTGGTGCCTTTGCAGCATAAGCAGTGGTAAGGCCGGAACTTAATGCGAGAATGATGAATAGTTTTTGCATAACTCCCTCCAGGTTATTGCGAGTTCTGCCAATTTTAACTTGCAACTTCACAGGAAAAAAAATAGCTAATCACTAAGCTATGCTTAATCTTTTTTTATCGTTATAGTTTGAGAAATATTTCTATAAGGAGGAACCTATGATTTATGAAGTGAGTATTGTTCAGTTTTCAAAGATGTTAAAAAATCTTAGCGCTATTCTTGATAAGGGCGCGCAATTTGCTGAAGCCAAGAAATTTGATAATGAAGTTCTTCTTCAATCAAGATTAGCTCCAGATCAGTTCAATTTAATCAGACAAGTTCAAATTGCCTGCGATACAGCGAAACTGGGAGCGTCACGCTTAACCGGTAAAGAAGCACCTGCTCATGAAGATAAAGAAAAAACTCTGGCAGAATTAAAAACGAGAATCGAAGAAACGATCAACTATCTTTCAACATTTAAGCCAGAAGATTTTAACGGGGCCATGGAAAGAAAAGTTTCGACTCCACGATGGGAAGGCAAATATCTGACAGGTCACGACTATTTTGTTCATCACATGCTTCCAAATATTTTCTTTCACATTACAACTGCGTATTCCATTCTTCGCAACAACGGTGTTGATGTCGGAAAGAAAGATTATATCGGTGAACTACCATTCAAAAACTAAGGAGTTGATATGAAAATTTCAGCAGCCCATATTCTTGTTGATCATGAATATGAAGCCAAAGACATTTTAAAAAAACTGGACGACGGAGCAGACTTTGGCAAACTCGCTCAGGATTTTTCTCAATGTCCGTCGGGAAAAGACGGCGGAAATCTGGGGGAATTCGGCAAAGGAATGATGGTCCCGTCTTTTGAAAAAGCGGCTTTTCAACTGATGCCAGGAGAAGTCTCGGGAATCGTAAGAACTCAATTCGGTTTTCACGTCATTAAAAGATTAAAATAATATTTTTTTATTGTTCATCTTTTAGACAGGGCTGATATTAGTCACTATAAAAATTTCAAATTACCCCATCCTGCAGCTGTTTTTTTTTAGAATGTTTGGAAAACAAACAATAGCAGGATGGGTTTCATGAATAAGTTTCTTCTTCTTTCATTACTACTTTTAAGTGCAAAAAATATCCTTGCAGCTGATCCTTCCTCGATGGCGTTAAACCTCGACGAAAATGAAGTTAAAGAGGAAGTAGCAAGCGCTTTAAATATCAATGCTCAACAGATTGAAGTTGTTCCGGCAGCAATTGAATTCGTTAAGGCGAAAGATGATGATGGATTGGGATTAAAAGGACGCTTATTTATCACCTGGTCCGTGAAGGACACGGTTCAGACAAACAGTGAAATGACGTATTCGAACGCAGGGATTAACTATACATCCAATGGTTCAAGCCTCGAGGGCTCGGCCAAAGGAAATATCAATAATTCAGTTAAAATTGGTTACCAGGTTTTTGAAAATCTTGGCGTTGAGGCTGGTTATGAAAAATCAAGCTCGACGATGTCGCTGGCCTCTTCCTCAAGCGGCGCTATCCTCGGGAAAGTTTCCTCTTCCTACGCAACTATTAACAATGAATTCCAGTCAGTCAAAATCGGTCTGGTTTCAAATGCCAATGTTTATAATGGCAAAAGCTTTCGCATGGACCTCGTTGGCTCAGTCAATGGCGGCGTCATTATCGCCAACAGCACTTATAAAACGGATGGTGATGTCTATAGCGGCGCTTTCGGTTACAGCTATGGGGCCGAAGCCGGAGTAAGAGTCCTTCACAAATCCGGCGTTTATGTATCAACGGGAGTCGGGATGAACAATAAAGTTTTAGCTCCTAAAACATGGCAGGATGGTTCACACACACAATTTAACAGTTCGGACAAGTATGTGTTTATCAATGTGGGATACAGCTTCGGCGGCAAAAGAAGATAATAAACGAAAAGGCGAGGGCGCGTGTAAAAAATTCGCGCCTTCCCCGTTCCATCCAAAGCTTTGCTAAGATAGGTTTATGAAGAAATTTTTGAGACGTGCCCTTTCATTTATCATGACATTGATTCTCACGGCAGGATTTGCCAAGGGAGCCGTTTATGATTTTACCGAAGGAAACAAACTCACACTTCTTCAGGACCCTCACAAATCAACTGAATTAAAACTCGATCTCGTCCGCCACGCTAAACACCACATTCATATCGTGACTTATTATTGGGACAATAAAGGGTATCCGATTGAACTGATGGAAGAACTTAAAAAGGCCCATGACCGTGGAGTCGATGTCCGTTTAATGTCGACCTACATACCGAGTGTGACGATGGATTTTTTCGGCAAGGCCCGCCGAACGCTGGATATACACGATTCCCGTAAAAAGAATGATGCAACTCTGGCTTACCTGAGACTTGTTCCCGGCAATAATGAATCATGGACCAATAATATTCACGAAAAAATTTTCCTCGTTGATGGAAAGGCCGCGATTATCGGTGGCCGCAATATTTCTGATAATGACTTCCGCGCTAAAGATCTAGAGATGAAAATTGAAGGCCCTGCAGTCAATCAGATTCAGGAACATTTCAGAAGACTTTTTAATTTCCTGGTCGATTTGAAAATCCTCAACCATTGCAAGACGAATACTTATACTGATCGCATGAGATATGATCAATGTTTCGATAGATACAACGATCTGCGTTTTTCAAAAAACAAAGTTGGATTTTTTCCTGAACAGCCAGTCTTTGAAAACGGTTCAAAGGCCCGCGTTCTTACAAATGAAGTTCTCTTCCTTCAATTTAAAAACGAATACAAGGGAAGAGAAAAGTTTTCTATTAAAGATGATATTATCAATACTGTCATCACGACCGAATTTAATCAACTGCGTGCTTATAATTATTTTGTGCTTCCGACAGCACCGTACCGCGCGTTTCTTGAAAAAAGCATCAAGCAAAATAAAGACGTCCG
>DAIQAU010000174.1:0-3332 GCA_036781565.1 Bacteriovorax sp.
GTTTTGGTAACGGTTGTATCGTTTAAAAACTCAATGCCACTTGAAACTGCAAGGTCCAGAAGTTTCTGATCGAAAACCTGACGATTCACCGACAGTCCTCTTTCCGATCCGTCAGGTCTGGGAAAAAAAGCGGGAATAGAAACATTTTCAGGCGAGACGAGAACCATTCCATAGAGTGGCTCAAAAGTTGCGCCGACTGTTTTAAAAAGATTTAACTGCTCAAGTAACTCCACTCCTTTCGGACAAAGATACTCGCCACAAACTTTTCGTTCAGTTTGCAGCCTGCGTTCAAGCAGATAAACGTTGTGTCCCTGCTTGCTCAAAAGATAGGCCATCAGTGCGCCCGAAGGCCCGGCCCCGACAATTCCTACACTTAATTTTTTTCTATTTAACTTCTGAACTGACATTCATTCTCCACTCAGCAATAATAATCGAAACGGTGAAAATCTCGATCGCACATATGTGAGAGTTTTAGTGAATCCGGTTGTTTAAAGCGGGCCTTATGACAAATGTCCTAGAGAACAGAATTAAAATAGTTACCTTTCTTATCCTTGCCGGCATAAGTCTTTTCGCGGGCATTGATATCTATAACGACATAATTGACGGCTTGAAGCTTTCGCATCTGATTCACGAAATAGCTCTCACCGTTTTCTCTTTGATTGGCGCCGTTTACCAGTTTCGCATTATCAGATGGCAGGGACGCGAAATTCTCTCCTATCAGGAAAGAGTGCAAGAGCTTGACCGCCTCAATGAAACATTAAAAGCAGAAAGAGAAGAATTTCAAAAACAAGTTTCTCACCTTTCCAATGAATTTCTGGTGCATATCGATCAACAATTTAATAAATGGAATTTCACACGCGGTGAAAAAGAAATTGCTCTGCTTTTGATCAAAGGTTTGTCGATGAAAGAAATAGCCGACATCAGAGGGTCGGCCGAAAGTACGGTTAGACAACAGGCAAGTCTGATTTATAAAAAGAGTTCTTTAGGCGGACGGATGGAACTGAGTGCCTTCTTTCTGGACGATATTTTAGCGCTTTCTAAATTGCCTTAATCTTTTTAAGAATCCAGAGCTTTGATCAGCTCATCAACTTGCGCTTTTGTATTGAAAATGTGGAATGACAAACGAACGTTCCCCTGACGAACAGAAACATCGACGTTGCGTTTTTTTAGTTCTGCTTCAAGAGCAATACTGTCGCCTGAAACTGATTTCAAACAAACGATGTTGGCCATGTGTTCAAGTGGAGTCACGAGATTATATTTTTGTTTCGGATAGTGAGCGAGGAAATAGTCTCTTACTTCAAGATTGTATTTTCTGATGTTCGCAAGTCCGATTTCCGCAAGGAAGCTTAAACTTCCTTCCAGACATCCCGAACAAAGCAAGTTGGCCGCTTGTCCGCGATCATACTGACGGGCGCCCGGCAACGTTTCCGTTGTGTAATCGAGAAGATTATAAACTTGTTTCGAATTAGGGCTCAAAATCCAGTTGGCATTCAAATGATAAATACTGTCTTGCGCTCTCTGAGAGAAATAAGCAAAGGCATGACCGTAAGGTCCGAGCATCCACTTATATGAAGAGACTGTAAGCACGTCGATATAAGATAATTCTTCCGAAGTAATCTCAAGGCCGCCCAGAGATTGAGTGGCATCGACTACGAAGAAAATATTTCGCGATTTAAGAAATTTACCAATACTCAAAATATCAACTTTCTTTCCTGTATCAAAAGCGACGTGAGAGATATTGAAAATTCTGGTTTGAGGATGAAGTGTTTTTTCAAGCCATTCGGCGGTCGGAATAATTTGAGTGCCGAGATCGAGCTTATCGAACTTAAATTTTCCGTGTCTTTCAGCGAGCATCCACGGCAGAACGTTCGATGGATAGTCTTTATTCACGGCCGCAACTCTATCACCAGGATTGAAAATAAAACCGTTGGCAACGATATTCACTACGTCTGAAGATGAAGTTGAATGTGTGATCGTATCGGGACTTACACCAAGAAGATTTGCAAACTTCACGCGAAGTTTTTCCGAAATACTCATCCAATCGTCGTAAGCATAAAACGATGGATCGAGTTCGCGGTTCATTGCCGCCTGAATTGTTTCTTTGGCGCGAAGTGGACTTGGACCAAAATAGGCCGCATTAAAGTATATAGAACTTAATGAGGAGAACTCTCTTTGGATTAAACTTTCCGTAGCTGAATCCATCACGGTAAATTACTTCGTCGTTGTCGGCGCTGGTGTGGTCGCCGGAGTTGTTGTTGTTGTTGGAGCAGCAGTATTAGCTGGAGCTGCAGGAGCTTGTTGCGCATCCGAGTTAAGCGGACGAGAAACTGGCTTCTCAGTATCTAAAATTGATTTTTGAAATTTAGAATCTTGAAGACGAGCTAGAAGAATTGAATTTCCCAGGAAGACGATCGCTAGAATGGCAGTAATTTTCGTCATGATATTACCGCGAGTTGAGCTCGACATGATTGATTCAGATCCAGCAGCTGTCATTAATCCTGCTTCTGCTCCTTTACCAAACTGGAGAAGAACCGTGATGATGAGTAGAACTGATGTGATTGCTTGAAGTACCATGAGGGCTGTAGTCATTTCGTTTTCCTTAAAAAAAATTCGATCTCAAATAAATAACAGAGTTCGCCCTATCTAGCAATACTACCACTCGAGCAAAGGGCCCGGAAATCTGAGGCCTTAAGGCTTGCTCCGCCTACCAGCGCCCCGTCGATATTTTCTTTTGCTAGCAATGAGTCGATATTATCGGGTTTTACGGATCCGCCGTAAAGAATAACGGTTTCGCCTGCAGCATGAACTAATTTCGAACGGATAAAGGAGTGAGCCTCCTCGGCTTGCTCGGCCGTTGCCACTTTGCCGGTTCCAATGGCCCAAACTGGCTCGTAAGCAACCAGAAGTTGCGACGCTTTTTCAGCAGGGAGATCCTTTAAACCTTCGCGGATTTGTTCTTCCAAAACGGCAAACGTTTTATTCTGTTCGCGCTCATCCAGCGTTTCTCCGACGCAGTAAATGACTTTTAAATTATGCTTGAGAGCGTTCAAAACTTTTTTATTGAGTAAAGTATTGTCCTCTTTATAAAGAGTTCTTCTTTCTGAGTGACCGATGATGACGAATTCTGCTCCAATATCTGCAAGAGCAACTGGAGAAATCTCTCCCGTATAGGCACCGGAATCATGTTCCGAGCAATTTTGCGCACCGATTTGAATTGAGCCTGTCGTAAAAGCGATTTCCTTAAGAATGGGGATATGAAGGGCCTGAGGAGCCACCCACGCCTTGCACTTGAGTTCAAATTTCATCTTAGACATTTCAATGAAGAAATTGCT
>DAIQAU010000175.1:0-3328 GCA_036781565.1 Bacteriovorax sp.
GTTATTAAAGATTTCTTTCCTTTTGCTGAGGGGAAATTTGTCTGGAGTGATCCTATTAATAAGTACCCGGCCGAAACGCAGACACATTCATCGCGCTACCATTTCAAGAATGCTTTCGCTGAACAGGATATCACGCTTTCGATTCACCCCGAGGCAGGAAGTGATTTTCCTTCCAATCAGACAATGGGTCCTCTGACGTTTAATTATTACCCTGCAAGTATTGCTAAATGCTTTGAGGAAAATAATCCTTCTAAGCTCATTTTCTGGAATTCGTCGACTGCAGAATGTTTTACTCCTGAATCTAGAGGTCTTCCTGTAAAAACAACGTCTGCCAACAATCGCTTTGTTGTCATACCGATGAACAATTCATACATCACTTTCTTTCCGGATTTCTCTCCCTTTCCAATGGACATGAAAATGCAGACGGATGAAAAATCAGTCATTCGTGCTTTTTCAAAAAAATTGTTTGAAGAAAAGCCGAGCCTCTTTCTGTTTGGAAAGAAAGCTGCTTTCTATTCTAAAGAAGAAAAATTATGGAAGATGATTGATCTACAGGAAAAAGGTCCATCGGCCACTCTTCCCTGGATGGGAGCTGAAATCAGCCTGCTTGAACATCAGGATCACCTCGTCCCGTACAATATTCCCGTCTCGACTATTCCGATTCAAAAAAACGGCCAGCTGATCAAAGGCGATATTCGCGCAGTCAGACTGGAAATTCTTGGCAAAGAATATTGGGTAAGCAATTACTCTCCGCTTTCGCTTTTGATTCAAGGTAAGAAAGTCGTTTTTGAAGTGACCAAAGAAACATTGAATCTTCCATTTGAACTTGCGTTGACTGAATTCAAAATGGACAAAGATCCGGGAACAAACAATCCTGCGAGCTATGAATCTTTCGTAAAACTTTTTTCAGATGGCGTATCGACAAACCATCACGTTTTTATGAATAACCCGATGAAGAAAAGTGGTTTTACTTTTTATCAGGCGTCTTATTCTCAGGATGCGCAAGGACAATACAATACGACTCTTGCAGTAAACGTGGATCAGGGACGTCCCTGGAAATATCTGGGTTCTCTGATGCTCGTCTTTGGGGCCGTCTGGCATTACAATCTCAATAACCGTGGTAAAAAAAATAATTCATCTTCGGATGATAACGGAGCTCAGTCTTGAAAAAATTAATTTTTATTTTCACTCTATGTTTAATGAGTACAGCTTTTGCTGATACTTATTTTTGTAAAAAAGATCTTGAAGTCCTTCCGATCCTTCAAGGCGGACGCGTAAAGCCTCTTTACGTCCACGCTTCTGAAACGATGAAGAACCTGACGGGCAAAGCAAAGGTTGGCGATTTATCTTCCGTCGAAGCTTACTGTCTGCTTTCTTTGAATGGGATGGGGTTGCCAAGCAGCTTGAATCTTGAAGCGAGAATTGATCACGTTGATCTGATGAAATTTTTAGGGCTTGGTAAAGACCAGCACTATATCAAGTATGAAGATTTGATTGGAAGAGACGAGGCCATAAAAATGGAAGCTCGTACTGTTCGCGACAATGAGTCTTACAAAAAAGCTCTGAGCAAACTCTACGACAATATTTTTCTTTATAACGAAATTAAATCTGGTAACAATTGGCACCTCGCTGCTGACGTCAATGGCAAAATCGAGTGGGAGCCACTCACTGTCTACTTGACCGAGCAAAAAGTTGTGGCGCAAAAATCAATCACCCCGGATGAACCTTTTCTTCCTGTTCTTATGAAATCTAAAGCCGATTTCGATAGAATTAATGGAAACGAAAAGTATGAGCTTGAACTTTATTATGCAAAAGCGGGTCTTGCGAGCTGGGCGCTGACACTGACAATTCTTGCTCTTGCGGCAATGGTTCTCTTTAAAAACTTCAACATTGCTTTAGGCCTTGCAGGAATTTCGGCCCTGGCCCAAGCAGTTCTGATCACTCTTCGCGTTCTCATTTCAGGAAGAGCTCCGATTACTAATATGTATGAGACAGTTCTCTTCTCGGGATTTGGTTCATTGTTTTTAGCACTTGTTCTTGGACACCTTAAGAAGGAAAAACTTTTCGTGTACATGGGACTTGCTTACAACGTCTGTACACTCATGATGCTCAATTTCGCCAACGGAATGTTGACGGCGACAATCTCGCCTCTTGTACCGGTTCTTCGCGATAACTTCTGGCTTTCTACGCACGTAACGACAGTTATCTTGTCTTACGGAGCTTTAGCTCTTAGCTGGATTCTTGCCAACACAGTTCTCATTAAACGTCGTTTTGGTTCAATCACTAAAAAAGATGAAGCGACTTATTCAGACATCATTTACACAACTCTAAAATGGGGAACGACCATGCTTGCAGCGGGAATTATTCTCGGTGGTGTATGGGCGGACTATTCATGGGGACGTTTCTGGGGATGGGATCCGAAAGAAACATGGTCATTGATTGTTCTGTGTATTTATATGGCGATTCTTCACGGCCGTTACACTTCATGGATTAAACCTTCGCGATTCATTACAATCACAGCAGGGGCCTTCCTCTCTGTTATGATGGCGTGGTTTGGAGTCAATTATATTCTGGCGACAGGATTACACTCATATGGATTCAGCGAAGGCGGAGCGATCTTTTTAGGAAGTTTCTTTCTGATTCAGATTGTTCTTCTGGTTATCACCAATAATTATCAAAATAAATCAGCTGCAAAAGTTGAAGCATAAAAAAGGGAGGCTTTGCCTCCCTTTTTTTTTATGGTTGAAACGTCATTTTTTCGATTCCAATCACACCAAACACCTTCGAACGTTTTGCCGTGACACTCATTTTCGAAAATTGTCTTCCGTTGGCCAAGAGAACCGGACCTTCTTTATCCATCGCCATTTCCATCACGTATTCTTTTCTTTCACCTGAAAGAGCGCTGTAAAGTGTATCGAGACGTAGAACCCCGCCTCTTTCCACATCGAAGTTATCACTTTGCATACGCATGATAACGTATTTGTCTTTCTTGTTTAAAACGATTCCACCTTGAAGCCCATCGGCCTTAAGCTCAATGCGTTCAGTGCGTGTTCCGTTATGAAAAGTATCCTGATAAAGATGTGTGATCGCGCGGCCATCGGCATCCATTTCATAAACAATTTTTCCAACATCGCTGTCGATGTCACTCGTAACTGTACATAAAACTTTTTCAGCTGCGTGCGCGCTCAATGTCGCGAGCGAACAAAATAGAACGGTGTAAAACGCTTTCACTAAGAACCCCCATCAAAATAGTTGATGGAAGTTCATCGGCAAATTTTTCCGATTTAGTGAAAGATTATTCTTTAAAAAGGTGTTTTACCTGATCCAC
>DAIQAU010000176.1:0-3315 GCA_036781565.1 Bacteriovorax sp.
TTAGCTAAGGAGCGGCGATCACCTTTAAGAAGTTTATCAACTTCAATCATTTTCTTTCCTCTATGGCCTTAAGTAATTCTTCAGCACAAAATGGAATTGTTGTTCCCGGTCCGAAAATTCTTGCAACTCCAGCGTTGAATAAGAATTCATAATCCTGCTTTGGAATAACTCCACCGGCAATAACCAGAATGTCATCTGCGCCTTGAGATTTAAGTTCTTTGATCAATTCAGGAATAAGTGTTTTATGTCCAGCGGCCAGTGAAGAAGAAGCCACAAAGTGAACATCGTTCTCAATAGCTTGCTTAGCGACTTCTTTTGGAGTGGCAAATAGTGGCGATAAATCCACGTCAAAGCCAAGATCAGCTAATCCAGTAGCGACAACTTTTGCTCCTCTGTCATGCCCATCTTGTCCCATCTTCGCAATGAGAATACGTGGGCGTCTTCCGTGTTGTTCAACAAAAGCTTTGATTTTTTCTTTAATCAATTTCCACTCCTCATCATTTTCAAATGACTGACCATAAACACCGCTCACTGTTTGAGTTTGAGCATTGTAACGTCCCCAAACTCTCTCAAGAGCATAAGTAATTTCTCCGACTGAAGCTCTTAAGCGGGCAGCGTTCACTGCGAGCTCAAGACCATTGCCATTTCCAGTTTTAGCATATTCAGTGAGAGCATCAAGCGCGGCCATAATTTTATGATCATCGCGATTTCCACGAATGTGCTCAAGACGTTTAATTTGAGAATCGCGAACTTTCTCGTTGTCGATTTCCAAAATGTCTACATCATCCTCTTTAGCGAGCTTGTACTTGTTTACACCAACGATAACATCGAGACCTTTATCAATCCGAGCTTGTCTTGCAGCTGCAGACTTTTCAATATTGAGTTTTGGAATTCCTGTTTCAATCGCTTTCGCCATTCCACCTTGTTTTGAAACATCTTCGATAATTGCCCAGGCCTTATCTGCAATTTCCTGAGTCAGGCTTTCCATCATGTATGAACCGCCCCATGGATCAACCACATTTGTAATGTGAGTTTCTTCCTGCAAAACGATTTGAGTGTTGCGGGCGATGCGGGCAGAGAATTCAGTTGGAAGAGCAATAGCTTCATCAAAAGCATTTGTATGAAGTGATTGAGTTCCTCCAAATACCGCGGCCATCGCTTCAATTGTTGTTCTGATAACGTTGTTGTATGGATCCTGTTCAGTTAAAGACCAGCCTGATGTTTGACAATGGGTTCGAAGAATTTTCGAATTCACATCTTTTGGATTGTAAGAAGAAACGATCTTATCCCAAAGAAGACGAGCTGCTCTCAGCTTTGCAATCTCCATATAAAAATTCATTCCAATACCAAAGAAGAAAGACAAGCGTGGTGCAAAATCATCTATATTCATTCCGGCAGCAAGGGCCGTTTCAATATATTCTTTTCCATCTGCCAGCGTGTAAGCTAGCTCCAGAACTGCATCAGCTCCGGCTTCCTGCATGTGATAACCAGAAATTGAAATCGAATTGAATTTCGGCATGTGCTTGGATGTATAAGCAAAAATATCAGCAATGATTTTCATCGAAGGCTTTGGTGGATAAATATAAGTGTTTCTCACCATGAATTCTTTCAGAATATCATTTTGAATTGTTCCGGAAAGTTTATCAGGAGTCACCCCCTGCTCTTCCGCGGCAACAATATAGTTTGCAAGAACCGGCAAGACAGCTCCATTCATCGTCATCGAAACAGAAACTTTATCAAGTGGAATACCATTGAAAAGTATTTTCATATCTTCTACAGAATCAATTGCAACTCCGGCCTTACCAACATCACCACTGACTCGAGGATGATCTGAATCGTAACCTCTGTGAGTCGCAAGATCGAAAGCAACAGACACACCTTGTGCGCCGGCTGCAAGAGCTTTTCGATAAAACGCATTTGATTCCTCTGCAGTCGAAAATCCCGCATATTGTCTGATGGTCCATGGACGACCTGCATACATAGTTGCTTTTGGTCCACGGATAAAAGGCTCTAGCCCTGGCATAGTGTTGGCAAATTTTAAACTCTCAACATCCTCTTTCGTATAAAGTGGTTTCACTTTGATACCTTCGAGACTCTTCCAGCTTAAATCATCAATCTTTTTTCCTTTAGATTCTTTCTCTGCAAGCTTAGTCCAGTCTTCAAGTGTTGATTTTTTCGGTTCATATGTGTTGGCCATGACGATTGTCCTTTGGGGAAAGTTTTACCTAGATTCTAGTGGGAAGGGTGAATGTTGTAAAATTTAATATGGCCTGGAATAGGAGCTGACGACTTATGACTCAAGCAACTTCCCTCTCTCTCGAAAACAGTTTGCAGGTTTTTTTCTACGACTTGCTTCAAGATTTCAATCGCAAATCAAATCGCCCACTTCCCAATGAAATGATTTATTACGCCTCGCTTGTCATGGACAATCTAGGAAGTTCTGAAAAATACTTTGAAGAAGTTGAAGGCAAAGTGCGTGAAAAAATCCTGGGACTTAAATTGCTGGAAAGTTTTCAATTGCCGAAGGAAAAACAAAAAACAGCAGTGAAAGATATTGGAGAAACGGCCCTTTTACTCTGCGGCTATTTCTCTGAGTCACTTAACAAAAAGATTATTGATACGAAATATTATAACGAAGTGGGCATCAGGGCCTACGGCGTTTTGAATTCCTATGTTCCCAAAGCGTATAATACTCCTAACTTCTTTGCCTATATGTCGAGGCACTTCCTGGATGTCACTCAGCTCATTGCTCTCATTTCCGAACAACAGGAGCAGGATCCTGAGCAGGTATTCCTGATTACGAGCGCAAAAAAAGCTGTCTAAAAAAAATTTTTTGTGAGACTCTTTTTTCATGATTTTAATGAATATACAGGGTCTTTTTGTAGAAATTAATTCAAGATCTGAAGAGATCAAAGGAAGACTACGTTGCGACTTTGAATATTTCATTGTCAGTGAATATACTTACGGTGATCTTCTGAAAATCAGCGCGGAATTTACTGAACAATTTCCGCAGAATCTCATTCCGAAAAACCTCAAGCCTCTTTTCCAAAGACACAATTCGATCACCTATGAAGAAAATGGTGTCCGCTATAACGATTATTATGGAAATGTATTTTCCATCTTTGAAGCCAAAAAAAATCAGGCGCGAATCTACGGCAAAGACATCGATAAACTTTATGAAGTCATTTATCTTTTCATTCTTTCAAGAACGGGAAAATACGGCGACCTTCATGGAACTCATCGCATTCATGCTTTCGGCATTGTGAAAGATTTTGCAGGTCTCATTTGCATGCAGCCGATGAGAGGTGGCAAGTC
>DAIQAU010000177.1:0-3266 GCA_036781565.1 Bacteriovorax sp.
TCCGACACCTGAGCGTAAACTTCTTTAAGTTTTGTCAGCCGCTCTGTCGCCATTTGCTTTTGTTCATCTGAACTATATAAACCACGCTCTAAAAATGAATTTACATCCGTTTTGACAAAGCTTTGAAACTTTACCCGGTAATCCTCGAGCGCTTTTCTCAACCCAGGATCAAGTTTCTGGTCATCTTTGAGTGTGATTAAAATTCTCTCTCCAGGCGGTTTTTTTAAATCAATCTTCTCCTCCATATAGGGAGAAAACATCCGATAACTGAGATCACTTCGAAGCTCAGGTGTCCAGGTTTCAGGATGAGTCGTTTTAATTTTTTCCTGAATTTCATCCAGCATTTTGATGCTGTTGCCTTTTTCCTTGTTAATCAATTTTTTTATATTGGGTTCAATGGCAGACAACTTCGTTTTAATTTCTGGCGTAATATATTTGCTAAAGTTCTTATCCGTCAGAAATACACTTGGATTTTCATCTGGAGTCCCGCATAAAGCAACTACGCAATCATTCATATCCTGCGCATTGTTTTTTGATTGAGCAGAAGAATTAGAAAGTAAAGGCAGGCATAGCGCTGTTTGACCAGAGACCAGTTTTTGCTGATTGGCTTCATTGAGCACCCGAACTACGCCGCGATCAATGTGTTCACCACCAAGAACAGGGCCAGACAATAAGATGGAAAGAAGTGCGAGTTTTCTCATTTTACACCTGATAGATCTTTGTTTCTTCAATATCAACAGCGGCCACTAAAGCATCGTGAACAAGAAAGTTACCTGATTTATTTCGTGAGACTTCAAAGAAGAACTCATTGATCAATTCTCTTGTCGGCATTTCATTGTGACTTTTAAAGAATGGTTCAATCTGTTTTTTGGAAAGAATGATCCAGTTCTTAAAAGCGCCATCAGAGATCAGGCAAAGTCGCTGTTTAGGCTTTAGTTTCAGCTGCATAGGCTGATCAAAGGAAATCCATTCATTGTCGTAGAACAGATGCGCCTGTCCTTTAATGTGAAAAGAGGCGTGAAGATTTTTAAGATTTAAAATCATCAGGCAATAAGAAAGCTCCCCTTTCTGTTCAGTGGCATGATGATTAATAATTTTCAGAAATTGCTCTGCATGAGCAGTAAGATTTCCTGTAATCGATTTTTCTTTTAAAGTTTCCATTTCTCCCAGCAACATCGATGACAAGATATAAGAATCGCTTCCCGCTTGAATGAAAAGAACTTCATTTTCATTTTGAAGAATTTCAAAAAACTCTCCACCACTTTTTTCTCCGGCCATGAACTTGCTGGTCAAACTCATGCCTTTCAACTTATCGATTCTCACTTTGACAAATCTGTCATGCAGGTCTTTAATGCGGGTTAATTCGCTCTTGGTATACTCATAAATTTTATCCAGATCCCCTGCGAGTTTATCTAGAGGAAGTGTCCCTCTGGTAAAATTTAAAGCGAGGTAATTTTTGAGCAATGGCAGATTGTATTCAGACTCCTGAGACAAATCAATGAAGCCAAAAATTTTTTCAAATTCGTGCTTCAATTCCGCTACCAGTTTGAAGTCTTTTCGCGAATTCATCCCAATGATAATTTTTTCTTTTCTCTTCTGAATGAGTTCTTTCATACCGGATAGATTTTCAGAATTAATGATAAGAACGAGTGGATTTTGATAGCTGGAAAAAGGTGCTTTCAAATCTGTTAGTTTGATTTCCCCTCCCGCTTCCTTTATTAAATTTTTCAAATAACCATCGAGAAGAGTTCCCGATCCGTCCTGACGTATACACTCTACTTCTTGCATTTCATCTCCTTAAAGTTCTCTAACATTTTAAAAGATGGTGGAGAAAAGCCCTAACAAAATCTCTAGTGCCTACCTTTTTCGGCATTAAACAAATGCCCGACGTTTTTTATCTCCTTGATATCCGGTCTAATTCGCTTTCTGGCTAAAGTCGTATTAGAAACCGACCGATACTATATCAAAGCGGTTGTGAATAACTGCTGTGGATGAATTTAGGAATGACCAAAAAGAATAACGTCTATCAGTTGTCCGATTTGAAGGAAAGTCGAGAACGTCGAAGGAATGCTTCTGTTCTTGAACTTTCACCTGTCGAACTTGTTAGAAAAGAATATTTCGAGCTCGTAATTAAAACTCTTTTGAGCGCGCTCAAATGCAAAGACGATTACACCTGGGGACATTCTCTTCGAGTCGCTTATTTCTGCGTTTCAGTTGGACGCGAAATGGGCCTGAATGAAAAAGAGCTTTATGAACTTGAAGTCTCTGCTCTCTTTCACGACATTGGAAAAATCGGTGTTCCTGATGCCGTTTTACTCAAGCCTTCACGCTTAACAGATGAAGAATTTTTAGAAATGAAACTTCATCCAAGCAAATCATTTGATATTCTTGCTGACTATCCGGTCTTTCACGAAATGGCGATCAATGCAAAACATCACCATGAACGTTTTGACGGACGAGGATATCCAGACGGATTGAAGGGAGACAATATTCCCCTCTTCTCGCGAATAATTCTTATTTCAGATACATTTGATGCCATGACATCAACTCGTCCTTACCGCAAGGGACTTCCTTTTGAAGTCGCCTTTGCTGAGCTCAGAGAATTTTCCGGAACCCAATTCGATCCTGTGATTGTTGAAAAATTCATTTCATGCATGACTAAAGAGCAGCAGAAAAATGAAGAGACTTTCAGTCTTCAAGTCATTCAGGGCGATTTCAAAAAAGACGCTGCTTAAAAATTACTGACAAAATGGCGTAGGCTTATTGGTGGATACATTGTATTTCTGAACAGTACTGCAATCTTCATCCGAGTTGTACACGTTTTGGACCGCACACTCCGCAGCTTTTCCATGACCTTTATTCCATTTCATGTTTTTATTGCAGGCTACGTAAGCCGTCTTATCCAGACAGGCCCAGAATTTATCTTTGCAGTTGTAAACAAGACCGCGACCTAGTTGATCATAGGCAGGCGGTGGTGTGTAGACATCGTCAGCGACAATTTTATCTTCGAGCTTGGAAGGTTTCTTTTGTCCTTCAGAAGTCTTCTCTTTTGCATCCATATTCTCAATTAAACTATCGAGACTTTTTTCAACTCCACCCTCGCTCGATTTAACTTCTCCGACTTGTGGTGAGTTTTCTTCCGGCGTTTTAACGATTGGTGTTTCATCAATCGGTTGTTCTTTTTCTTTTGGTGGTTCTACTGGTTTATCTGCGGTTTTTTCAGGTGCCTTTTCTGCCACTTTTTCTTCTGCCGCCATTTTATCTGC
>DAIQAU010000178.1:0-3251 GCA_036781565.1 Bacteriovorax sp.
GAGTGTGGCCCGATCATCAGATCGAAAATATCGCCGAGGAGAAAAATAACGTCGCTGGATTGAACATCGGGATGTCTTAAAAAAGACAATAGTAGGTTTTCCGCATTATCGCCGGAAACTTTAACATGTACATCTGAAATGGCTGAAAACTTCATGCCTCATTATCAATGATCTTGGGCATTCTGTAAATTAAACCTAATTCGCTTTTTTCTGTGCTTGCTGCACGAGCATTTCAGTTGTGATGAATTCCATCAAAAACTTTCTGTCTTCTTGTGAAATTTCTGTAAAGCGAAAGGCCACTTTGTAGCCGCCATAAGGCAGGTTTTCGTGCTTAAAGCGATCGATCGTGAAAGAGTTCACGCATACGGCCTTCACTTTAATTTTTCTCAAAGCAATCTCCAGGACGAATGTATCAAATTCTTTTCCTTTGGAGATGATCATCTTATCAGACTTGGGCAAAATAAAAGCTAATCCACCAAGACTAAAATCATAAACCGCTTTCTTCATCATGTGTTTGTTAAGTTCAAAACTCACATAACACGTTTTAGCTGGCTGAACTCTTTCATGTTTTCTTCTCTCATAGAAAGTGAAATCACTTGGAATATACAGCTTAATTTTTTTATCACTCGTAATCGTCTTAAGCTCTGAAGAAAATGAAACTGAAATTTCCGGAACGTAAATATTCAGGATTCTATTTCCTGAAACCACCTTTCCTAATTTTTCTTCTTCTCCGGGAGCCAACTCCAGCTCTATTTCGTTGTAATCTTTGCGGTAAGCCTTAATCTTTAATCCGCATTTTTCAACGACACCAGCAACCGAGTTCCAAGCAAAGAATGCATATCCACCTTGAACTGCTTCCACCATTAGTCTTTCAAAATCTTTGCTTCGTTTAGTATCTTTCATATATTTTTTCCAGTTCTTCCCCCCGAAAATCCTCCAGAGAAAAAACCCTGGAGGAGGGGATTAAAACAGAAGTTACTTTTCTATTTAATGAAGGGGAGGGTTACTCCCCTTCAAGCTTTTTTTAATCAATTAAGAGATTAGTCTTAGAGCTGCGTTTGGAATCCCGTTAGCTTGAGCCAAAGTAGATACCGCTGCGTTTTTCACTACGTTGTTAGATGCAAGTGAAGCTGAAGCTTCTGCAACATCCACGTCCTGGATAACCGATCTAGCAGAGTCCTGGTTGATTGTTTGAGTTTCAAGGTTCTTCACTGTTGAAGTAAGTCTTGATTGAATCGAACCAAGGTTTGCACGTTGTCCTGATACTTTTTCAATCGCAGCATCTACGTTAGAGATTGCTGAAAGAGCATCATCTTTATTACTAATTCCAGAACCACCGATACCGATTGAGCTTGCCGAAGCATCTGTCTCACCTGAGTCGAAGGTAATTTTATTTTGTTCACCGGCGAAAGCACCAACCTGGAAGTCCATTGAGCCTTTACCTTTACCATTTAACAGCTGTGAACCGTTGAATGTTGTTGATTCAGAAATACGGTCAACTTCTGTTGAGAGCTGTTGGTATTCTTTGTTAAGGAATCCTCTTTCAGCGTCACCTACAGTGTCAGATGCAGCTTGGATTGTTAACTCTCTAAGTCTCACGAGGATGTTAGATGTTTCTGCCAAACCACCTTCTGCTGTCTGAACAAGCGAGATACCGTCATTCGCGTTTCTTGTTGCTTGTCTTAAACCTTTTGTCTGTGCTTCCAAGTTAGTAGAGATCGCAAGTCCGGCAGCATCGTCAGCTGCTTTTGTGATTCTCTTACCTGATGAAAGTTTTTCAAGTGAGCTGTTACCAGCGTTTGAAACTTCCTTCAAGTTTTTCTGAACTGATTGAGAAGCGATGTTAGTTGCAATTCTTAAACCCATAGTAATCTCCTGTTTTTCGAGAGTCCCCACTCTCTTTTTGTTTTTATGTGACTGCTTTTGTCAGTCAAAAAACCTATCGTCGCACTCAGGAAAATACTTAAGTAAAATGTTCTGCTCGGGGATAAAAAAGTTTTGAATTCGAGGAATCTCGACAACTTAGACTACGAAATAATTTGATAAAAACGTTTCACTCACCCAATCCTTCATGGAAAAAAGGAACCTTCCACCTATATTTGCGGGGAAGTGGAAGGCCCTCGGGTTTAAGTATAGAGTGAATTGCTTATCACTCTATAGAGATTACTTAAATACTGTTCTAAATTAGTCAGCTCTATTCAGAGTTTAACTCTTTTTTAAAGAGAGCTCTGCCACACACACTAAGCAGAGCTCATCTTTTAAAAAGCTTCAGGGGAACCCTGAAGGTCTCTTAGCCAATCAATCTCATTGCTGACATTGGGATTGCATTAGCTTGAGAAAGAGTTGATACAGCTGCATTCTTCACTACGTTGTTTGATGCAAGTGAAGCAGAGGCTTCAGCTACATCCACATCCTGGATCACTGATCTTGCAGCATCCTGGTTGATTGTTTGAGTTTCAAGATTTTTTACTGTTGAAGTAAGTCTTGATTGAATCGAACCAAGATCCGCACGCTGACCTGAAACTTTTTCAATGGCCGAGTCGATGTTTGAAATCGCATCAAGTGCATCACCTTTTTCAGTGATAGAAAGCCCAGAGACACCAATAGATGAAGAAGAAGAATCTGTAGCACCTGAATCGAATTGAATTTTATTTTGTTCACCGGCGAATGCACCAACCTGGAAATCCATTGTGCCTTTGCCTTTACCATTTAATAGCTGAGCTCCGTTGAAAGTTGTCGATTCTGAAATGCGATCAACTTCTTTTGTTAATTCACCGAACTCTTTATTTAAAAAGCCACGCTCAGTATCACCAACAGTGTCTGAAGCAGCCTGGATTGTTAATTCTCTTAGACGGACAAGAATGTTTGATGTTTCTGCCAAACCACCTTCCGCAGTTTGAACTAATGAGATACCATCATTAGCGTTTCTTGTAGCTTGTCTCAAACCTTTTGTTTGAGCTTCAAGGTTAGTAGAGATCGCAAGCCCGGCAGCATCGTCTGCGGCCTTCGTGATTCTCTTCCCTGATGAAAGTTTCTCTAATTCAGCGTTGCCTGCATTAGATACGTCTTTCAAGTTTTTCTGGACGGACTGTGAAGCAATGTTTGTAGCAATTCTTAAACCCATGAGATACTCCTATAATCGAAAAACGCCCCCGCGTTTTTCCGGTTATTATTCCCGACTATATTTGTCGGTTGAATATCTGATCGGAGTGCTCGGGTAAAAACTTTAGCAATTTAGTCGGACAATTTAA
>DAIQAU010000179.1:0-3242 GCA_036781565.1 Bacteriovorax sp.
TTCTAATTGCCAAAAATTTTCTTTCTTAATTCCTGGTATTCTTCAGCAGTAGGATCACTGTGATATTTTTCCTTAAAGGAATTCAGGACGCGCTGGAATTGATCTTCTTTAAAATCGTCATCATTTTTTTCTTTGATGGCACCGGAATGGATGGCCTCTGACAATTTCTTGAACTCTTCCATGAAACGCGATTTGGCCGCTTCATTTTCTTCATCTTCTTTTGCCTGAGCTTCTTCCTTTAGTTTTTGGAATTTATTGTAATAAAAAATCAGTCCCGTTCCAAAAGCTATCGGGCGGTAAACTTTTCTGAAGCGCTCGTAATGATCAATGGCGTTCTGGCTTTTTAACTCAACGATCAGTTCACTTTGATGAGCATCCAGTCCATCTAGAAGAATTTTTTCTAATAAATCATCAGAAATCTTCACGCGGTCTATCCACGGCAGATCATAGGGAAGTGCAAGCAATCGCCAGGCCTTGTACTTGCGCACGTTTTTGACAAAGGCCTGGGCCTTTTCAAGCGATGTTTCGAGATTGCTTTCAGGAATTCTTTCCAGTGTATCTTTAAGGCCTCTCACAAGCATATCTTCTTCAAGAGTGCGAAAAAGGCGCTCATTCATAGCTTTTGTTTTATTCATTGAAAAATAGTCCAGAACAGATACCGGAGAACCTCTGAGGATCATAAAAAAATCTGTCGAGAATTCTTCCAGATTTTCTCTGGTCGTTTTTTTGGAAAGATCAAATTTCTTCAGAAGCTTTTGCAGTTTTCTCAGTTTGTAAGCGTTGAGTTTTTCCAACTCTTGTTGAATGCCGGGATGGTCCGCAGAAAGAACGTAGCGCACTTCAAGTGATTCTATCAAGGCTAGTTTATGCTCAATAGTGACGGGATTAATTTTTAATAGATTCGGAGACTGGCGTTCATCCTTGTAAATTTCGAGCATGCGAAAATATTCATTTTCGTCGAAGGAATTAAACTCTCGTGTCGCGAGGATTTTATTCCAGATGGATTGCTGAAAACGAAAGTGGCGAAGTTCAGGAGTATCTAATAATTTCTTTTGCGAGAAGGGAAGACTCACTTCAGTTTTTTCCCGGGCCATAATCGACAGGACTATATCATTGCAGTCGTTGGAACGAGCTGCTGCGATTTCTCTTGCCGGAGAATTGAACTTGAGTTGCTTGAATCCAATCAAGGCAAGAAGAAGCAGTAATGAAATGTATATTTTAAAAGGGCGAGTCAGAATTCCTCCAGGCCTTATGTCGGCCTTATCATATCGGAGTTTTCAGCTCGGGAATAAAATATTTTCGAGTGGAAATGTGTTAATAACTTTAATGTTATTTAGAGCAGAACTGAGCTGCGTGAACTCGCCAGGATGGAACACAGTAATCAATCCATTCGCCCTTGTCGTAAGTCGAATAGCCATAAAACCAGACAAGTTTGTCTTCATTACTGCCAAAAAAATAGTCACTCGCAAGAACATCTGGTCCTACATTATTGACAGTGTAACACCAGCCATGCGCGCGCATTTTTGTATCGCTTAAAACCTCAATAGAATCTAAACCAACAGGAGTGCCAAGAATTGAACGAAAACCGTAATCGCCGCCATCATAGGCGATTTTATTTTGATTAAAAATACTCACGCTTACAGCTCCCACGCTCTGTTTTAAATCTTCCACTGTATAACTCCCGGTATGAACCGCTTTTTCAGAGCAGGGTCCGATCACTTCAAAAGTGACAGCACTGGCGCTCATTGAGAAAACAATGGATGAAAGTATAAGGCAGAGAAAATGTGATCTGATCATGTGAACTCTTTTTATTGGCTTTTATTTAAAATCGGCTAGATAATGAACCTAACAAACAATTTTTTCAAGGAGGAATTATGGGGTTTGTAAAGAATTCAGTTCTCGCCCTTACAACTGTCATCGCATTAGGCGTGTTTTCAGGAGCTGCCAATGCGAGTTTATTAATTGAGCCACACGTAGGCTACATCGTGGGTGGAACATCAGATTTCACTGCCAGCGGCACTAATGTCGCGTTGAAATGGAATGGTCCTGATTATGGGGCCCGTTTAGGTGGACAATGGCTGGGCTTTCAGGCCGGTCTGGATTACTCTCATTCAACTTTTGATCTTGAATTAGCTGCTCTAGGGACCACGGTAAAAACAGCGCAAAAGCGCGATATGCTCGGGGCCTTTGTAGGATACAAATTTCCGATTCTTCTAAGAGCATGGGCAACGTACTTCTTCTCTGGAAAAACAACTGCAACTGAAACGACGTCATCGTCTAATAGTGGTGATTTTACGAAAGGAAAAGGAATGGAACTTGGGGTAGGCTTCACAGGTCTTCCAATCGTCAACCTGAACCTTTCTTATCGTACATCTACACAAGATAAAGATGAAACAGGAGCTATGAACCCTGAGATTAAAACAAAAGAATTTCTTCTTAGCGTAAGTGCACCGTTTACCTTGTTATAATTCCGCTGGTATTGATTTCGGGCAGAGCGATCTCTGCCCGTTTTTGTTTCACCTTTTCATGAACAGTTCTGTCCCAGGTTTCCGTCACAAATCCCGTATCTGAATCAACGAGCGCATGAAAGCTTGAGTAGTTTCCATTCTTGAAAACATAAGTCACAACGACTTGTTCAAGATAAATTCCTTTCCCATTTTGAACTTTTATAACCGGAAATTCTTCTTTGATCATGACTTTTGTTTCTTCTTCCTGAAAGCGAAGAAGATCGTTGCCCAGAATATTTTTCCAATCAGGATTGATTTTGTTGAGCATGACAAGATCAGTATTTTCATTCTGATAATCAGTGCGGTCAATATCGCCAATTAAAAGTCGATTCTCGCGAATCTGATATGCGCGGTCTTTGGGAAGAACGGTTTTGCCAAAGGATTCATTTTTCTCCTGGGCAATAGATCTCTTCGGAGTAGGAATGCGCGCTTTTTCAAGTTCTTTTCCCGTTGAGGGATGGGCCGATATATGGTTTGCTGATTTTTTTTCAAATGTATTCCAGCCGGGTTTATTGGCCAGAGATGACGGCGCCTTCTTGCTGTAATAAGCAATTCCAGTGGCGATCAAAGAAGAAAAAATAAATAACCAAAACTTTTTCATCGTTAATCTACAATTGGTATTTGAAGATGAAGAATCTTATAAGGACGAGGACCATTCATCTCCACATCTGTAAAGTCATATCCATCTGCACTCGGATCTGACGTGTAATTTGTTTTTGTGTTGTCTGCTTTTTG
>DAIQAU010000180.1:0-2050 GCA_036781565.1 Bacteriovorax sp.
TTGTATTCTTCTTCCGTTGTTCCTGAAAAATCCCAGTGAGAAAATTCAAAATCAGCTTTTTCGCTGAAGAACTTCCACGAAATCACTCCCGTTGAATCAATAAAGTGATCAATGATGTTATTGTGTTCGCAAATAGCGTTCTGATTAAATGTCGGAGGAGAGAGAACATTGAATCCTTCAAAACTTCTTCCTTGAAGGAGTTCCGTTAGACTTCGCTCCAGGGCCACTTCAAATTTCGGATGAGCGCCAAAAGAAGCAAAGACTCCTCCATTTTTCGGATTCATTAAAGTCACACACATGACCGGAAATTTTCCACCCATAGAAGCATCTTTAACAACGATAGGAAATCCTTCCGCTTCGAGCTTCTTGATTCCTTCGACAATTTTTGGATATTGAGCGAGAACATCAGCAGGAACATCCGGAAGCGTGATTTCTTCAAGGATGATCTGGTTTTTTACAGCGCGCTCGAAAATTTCCGATAGACACTGAACGCGCGCTTCATACATCGTATTGCCTGCACTCATTCCGTTTGACACGAAAAGATTTCCGATAAGATTCACAGGAATATAAACCGTTTCCTTGTCCGATTGACGAACGTAAGGAACGGCACAAACACCGCGTTTTTTATTTCCAGAGTTTGTATCGATGAGATGAGAGGCTTTGAGTTCGCCATCAGGATTATAAAGATCGAGAAGGTAATCATCCATCAAGCCTTCAGGAAGTGAATCTTTCGGTCCCGGCTTGAACCATTTTTCTTTCGGATAATGAACAAAGTCGCCTTGAGCGATGTCTTCGCCAAGGTAAGAATCATTGTAGAGATAGTTATTGCTGATGCGTTCAAGGTATTCACCAAGAGCAGAAGCGAGTGCTGCATTTTTAGTCGCGCCTTTTCCATTGGTAAAACACATTGGAGAATCAGCGTCGCGCACGTGAACTGACCAGACGTGTGGAACCGGATTTCTCCACGAAGCGATTTCAAGTTTTATGCCGAGAGAGCTGATAATGGATGTCATGTTTTCGATGGTTTCTTCCAACGAACAATCTTTGCCGAGAATCATCGTTTTCGTTTCGGCAGTATCACCATGCTTATACATTAGTCCTGCTTCATCTGTGCCCAGGACATCATGAATTTTAATCTGGAATTCCGGGCCTTGCTGAATCACTTTCTTCACAGTACAGCGATCAATGGATTTTAAAATTCCTTCGCGATCGTGTTCAGAAATGCTCTCTGGAAGTTCAACGTCGATGGTGAAAATCTGCTTATAGCGATTTTCCGGATCGACGATATTGTTTTGAGTCAGGCGTATGTCTTCTGTCGGAATATTGCGGGCAAGGCAGTAAACCTTCACGAAGTAAGCCGCACACATGGCACTTGAAGCAAGAAAATAATCAAATGGACCTGGCGCTGTTCCATCCCCTTTGTAACGAATAGGTTGGTCGGCGACCACACTAAAGTCATCAAACTTAGCTTCTACTTTGAGATTCTCTAAAAAACGTACATTGATTTGCATAATGCCTTCTGAAGTACCATTCCCGGGGCATAGAGGGTATGGATTTGTCTTTTTGTGAGTAAGATTTACAGGTGGGTAGGAGGTGTTTCAAAACAACATTTGCCTAAGTCCCCTTTCCGGAAATCAAGCAGAATTAATTTATACACGCGCTCTAAGTCCGGAACTCCCCCCTGGCGGAGGCAGCCGCGAAGAACGGCGATTTTCTCGATGATTTCTTCAACGCTTAGATCGAGTGACTCAAGCTTATAACGCTCTTTGAAGATTTTGGATTCGGCATTCTTTAAAAAGCCCACAAGAAATTTTGCCGGCAATTCTTCACCGACGACTTCGTCAGGGATCGCATTGATTGCCGATAACCAGAGCCCGTGTTCGTCTTTAGCGAGCTTCGGGGGCATGACTCCCGGAGTATCGAGCAAGTCAAAGCCGCCATCGACCATAATCCACTGTTGCGATTGCGTATGGCCAGGCTTGTCCGCAGTCTTCACAGCATTGCGGCCGGAAAGCGAATTGATGATTGTAGATTTTCCTGTATTGGGAAG
>DAIQAU010000180.1:2150-3218 GCA_036781565.1 Bacteriovorax sp.
GGAACGCGCGCGTCTCTTACTTCCAGAACTATATCAACAAGATTGAGCTTTTCGCCAATTTCTCGGATGGCCTTCGCCATGTGCCCTGGATACCAGTTTATAGGCGATTGCTCGAGATCATCGTGAACGATGTGCTTGTCTTTTAGTTTAGATTTCATAAACTGGTTTATAAAATTTTAAGTCTGAGTAAGCAACTTTTTATTTCGCTTTTAAAAACACTCCTATGCTATAAGAGAACTATATGAATACTGAATCTCATCAAAAAAGTGTCGTTCGCGTACGTTTTCCCGGCCAAACCAAACCTCAATCGTTTCTCCTTGGAAAATTGCCTTTTAAATACGGTGAAAAAGTCGTTGCCCTTTCCGAACGTGGAATGACTGTCGGTTATATCAATTCGTTTCCTTTTGATCTTCCTGACTCTGAAAAAGCCGCGAAGATTTATAAGATCGAGCGCTATGCGAGTGAACAGGATATTTTAGACTTTAAAGAAGCATATCAGGATCAAAGAGAGGCAAAGACTATTTTCGTCGATTTAGTCAGTGAATTAAATCTTGGAATGACTCTCAAAGATATTGAGCACAGCGATCTTGGCAGAAAAGTCACATTTTATTTTACAGCACCGACGCGAGTGGATTTTCGCGAGCTTTTAAAACGGTTAAATCACTCCTTGAAATTGAAAATTGAGTTGCGACAAGTGCATGAAGGTTCAGGTGATCTGGGCGATATCGGACCTTGCGGAGCCGAACTTTGTCAGTTCATCAATTCAGTTATGGGCAGCGGTTGCTCTCAATCTAAAAAATGCAATGAGTACAAATGCAGGCTCGACTATAAAGATCCTTTCTATGAAGATAAGCGATCGCGTCTGCCTAAAATCGGAGAGATTATTTCAACTCATACCAATGAAAAAGGCCGCGTTTTGCGACTGGATTTATGGAATGAAGAATTTGAACTTCTCACAGATGAAGGCGCTGTGAAAAAGTTCGTTTCCGATCTTTGGAAACACTAAGTTTCATCTTCCTTTTTTTTAGCTTTTGCCATTGAGTAAACGCAGGCATTCGATCCGCTTGG
>DAIQAU010000181.1:0-1919 GCA_036781565.1 Bacteriovorax sp.
GTTACTTTTTTGCCGTTAGATTTCACTTCAGTCACGCCGTGACCAAGGAAAAATTCCACGCCTTCTTTTTTCAGAATTTTATGAAGAGTTTTTCCAAGTTCAGCATCCATCGTCGCAATGATTGAATCAGCAAATTCAACTACAGAAACTTCAGAGCCGAGTCTTCTGTAAACAGAAGCTAATTCAAGACCGATAACCCCACCGCCGATGACTACCAGTTTCTTTGGTTGTTCTTTCATCACTAGCGCTTCAGTTGAAGTAATGATTCTTTCTTTATCAATAGTCACACCAGGCAGTGTCGATGGCTTAGAGCCTGTCGCGATGACAATTTTCTTTCCTTTGATTTCCGTCGTTTCTTTTTCACCTTTGACAGAAACTGTGTTGGCATCTTTAAAAGAGCCAAGACCGTAGTACACGTCGATTTTGTTTTTCTTCATAAGAAAAGCAACTCCACCGCTAACATCGCTGACAACTTTTTTAACTCGGTCTCTCATGACACCAAAATCAAATGAAACATCTTTTGCAGAAATTCCATGATCTTTAAAAGTGTGAGTGAGTTCGTGATATTTTTCAGAGGAATCGAGCCATGCTTTCGAAGGAATACACCCGACGTTCAAGCAAGTCCCGCCAAGAGTTTTGTATTTTTCAACAATGGCAACTTTCATTCCAAGCTGTGCGCATCTGATCGCACAAATATAACCGCCCGGACCTGAACCAATAATTACTACATCATACTCTTTCAAAATAAACTCCTTAACTTTATCTAGTAACCGTTTCTAGCTTTAGCTTGTATAAATGAAAAAAAGAAAACTGCGTTGGGATCATTGGCAACGACTTTCATCTCTGCCTTCATGCCATCGACCGTCGCCTGATCCACATACTTGGCGGCGAGCAGCTGATCACTGGCAGAAAGGAGAAGCTCACTCCAGAACTCGATAATTTCTTTTCTCTTTTGCGGATGACGGTTGTCTAGAAACCAGGTTTTTACTTCGGTTTCAATATTGCGATAACCATTTTGCATCAGAAGATTACCGAGCTTCGCGCCCATGAAAGGATCACCTTTGTTGTCATATTGATAGTCGTTGAAGGCCATCCAGTATTTCCACACATTCGGTGAATAAGGATCGAGGAAGAATGATGAATTCAAAACTTCCGTTATATAAATCACTCCACCAGGAGTGAGAACGCGTCTGACCTCAGAGAGAACTCTGCGTGGATCAGGAACATGCTCGAGAACAAAACAAAGAAAAGCGCCATCAAAACTTTCTGCTTCAAACTTGATGTCTTCGGCAGACATCTGATGAAGCGAGTAACGGCCTTTCGCAAATTCAAGTTTGGAAAGTGTGTCTTTGGCCGCAGAGAGCTGCTTATCGGACAAATCGATTCCGGTTAATTGCAGATCAGGAAAGCGTCTGAGTAAAATTTCAGACTGGGCCCCGACTCCACAACCAACTTCGATGATTTTTTTATTCGCAGAGAAATTCACGTTTTGATAAATAGTGTGCTCGGCAAAACGTGCTTGCCGTCTTAACCTCTCCTGTTCAACAGGAGAAAATCCATGAAGATAAGGAAAATGTTCAGTCGTATTCGTTGTACTCACAAGACTATCCTCCCCTAACACAAAGAAACCGGGTTTCCCCGGCTTCCACTTTTTATTAAACGTCTAATAACAATCTTGAAGGATCTTCAAGAAGCTCTTTTACTTGCTTCAGGAAGCTTACTGATTCGCGACCATCGATAATTCTGTGGTCGTATGAAAGTGCCAGGTACATCATCGGTCTGATCACGACCTGACCATTAACAGCGACTGGTCTTTCGATAATATTATGCATACCCAAAATCGCTGATTGAGGGATATTCAGAATCGGAGTTGAAAGCATTGAACCAAACACACCACCGTTAGTGATTGAGAATGTTCC
>DAIQAU010000181.1:2019-3217 GCA_036781565.1 Bacteriovorax sp.
TCCTTAGTTATACGGCCGTCTTTACCAGACCCTGAAACAGCAGAAGCATCCACGCCTTTTTCTTCCAGAATCTTTCTTGCTGCTGGAGAAGGAACGTTTACTTCTTTTGAAGAAGCTGTGGCCACAGGGGCCGCTTTTGGAGCTTCAGCTTTTGGCGCTTCAGCTTTTGGAGCTGCTGCCGCTGCTGGTTTTGCTGCCGATGTATCTAGCTCGCCGATCTTTGCACCAATTTTTAATTCAGCGCCGGCCTCTGCCATAATTTTAAGAACGCCTGCACTCGGGGCCGGAAGTTCCATCGAAGCTTTATCAGATTCGATTTCACAAACGGATTCGCCTTCAGCGACGTATTCACCATCTTTTTTTAACCAAGATGAAAGTGTGACTTCCGTAACAGATTCACCGATGACTGGGATTTTTAATTCAACACTCATTTGATATTCCTTTCTTATTTGCTAAACGCTTTCGTTACAATTTCAGCTTGCTCTTTTTTGTGAACATTCGAGAATCCAGTCGCAGGACTTGCGTTTGCTTTTCTTGCGATCAATTTGAATGAACCAAAAATTTCTAAATAGCGAAGAAGGTATGTCCAGTAGCCCATGTTTGATGGCTCTTCCTGTACCCACACGCATTCAGCCCCTTTATATTTAGCAAGGATCTTTTTGATTTGCGCTTCCGGCATCGGATGAAGTTGCTCAAGTCGAACAACTGCGACGTCATCGCGTTTATCAGCAATCTTTTTCTCATACAGGTCGTAATAAACTTTTCCTGTACAGAAAATGATACGGTTTACTTTTTTGCCAGTATTCGGATCGTCCATGACTTCCTGGAATTTCCCGTTCACAAATTCATCTCTGGTCGATGTACATCTTGGGTCGCGAAGAAGTGACTTAGGAGTGAAAACCACAGCAGGCTTTCTGAAATTCCAAACAAGTTGACGTCTTAATAAGTGGAACATGTTTGCCGGAGTCGTACAGTTGGCAAGAACCATATTGTTGTCTGCGGCCAGTTGAAGATATCTTTCAGGACGTGCCGATGAATGCTCAGGGCCCGCGCCTTCATGACCGTGTGGAAGAAGCATGACGAGACCGCTCATCAATTGCCATTTCACTTCACCAGAAGAAATGTACTGATCAATCATAATCTGAGCGCCGTTAGAAAAGTCACCAAACTGTGCTTCCCACATTGTCAGAGTATTGGG
>DAIQAU010000182.1:0-3199 GCA_036781565.1 Bacteriovorax sp.
GTCAAAGAGAAATCGGATTTCCATATAAGGGAAGATTTTGATTCCTGTCTCGGAGTCTGAGCTTTTGTTGTCATTTTATTCGATTGAGGTTCGGAAACCGGTTCTGAATAATCCACAAGTGCGTGAGCATTTAAGGAAAGTGCGAACAAAACTGAAGGTACTATTTTTTGAAAAGATTTTTTCATGACCAATCCTTGGCAGGTTACTATTGATGCTCCATAAATCCTTTTGGGCATCCTCCTCTATAGGATAACCTAATTTTAAAAAAGTGCATCACCTGCAAAAATATCCGAGTAATACTGGCAACATTACTTTTTCTTAAAAATCTGCTGAGGCAAGATATTGTTTTTATATTCGAGGAAAGAGTTACCCTCTCCTAATTCTCACATCTTTCCAATTACCATTAAAAAGACAGATCTCTTTTTTTCTGGAGGAAGTTTTGGAAATCACTTATCGCCCTGAAGATTCAATGAAAGCACTCATCCAAATGGGAACTCTCGGACACTTTCCCCTTTTTCATTCTTCATGGTTAAACGATCCGGAAATCAAAGAAAGAAAATTTTCAAAGATCACTGGTCTGGAGCGCGCCAGAGCAAAAAAACTTTTTCAGCGCGTTTCCAAGCACAGACAGCTCGAGCATAAGAAAACAGTTCTCCTTTCTATGGAAGACGGAGACAGAAAATTATTTATGAAAGCTTTTTTTAAGCTGGTTGAAGGGAAAATCCTCGATCAGAAACCGGAAATTCACTAGGAAAACGTATTGAAAGCAACTCTCCTTCTCACTGCTTTGATTTTTTCATCACAAGCTTTCTGTGAGTACAGAGTGTATCAGTATTATGTCCGCACGAAGATTCAGAATATCACCAATGTTCCAGCTGAAGTCGTCACTTCGACATTAAATCCTTTAGCGTATGTCGCTTATCACGGCGGCAATGAAGCGATTGAAGTCAACCTGCTTCGTTCCTGGCAGTGTATGGGAAACACATCTAAACTTCCCGTTTGCACCATCAGCGAAGGCAAAGAATTAAATGAAGTTCCATCGCTAGGAGCAGTTCAATGAAAGTCAGCGACTCAAACTCACTTGAATATAATAAAAATCTCGACGATAAATTGAGAAATATTTCAAAAACAAAAGAAGCAGAGATTGAACGCGTAAAGAAAATTTACGAAAAAAAAGTTGAAGGCGCAAAAAGCGAAGGTGAAGACCGGTACGAATCCGCTTTGAAAAAAAACGATGAACTTATTGCAGGCGTGGGCGTCGATTATGAACAAAAATTAAAAAGTTATAAAGACTCACTCGATCGGACGCAAAAAAATATTGCCCAGACTGAAGAATCATTCAAAACGGATCATTCAGAAAAAATGCGCGGTCTGAAAGAACAATACGCCAACAATATCGAAGATGAGTATTTCCGCGCCAATGAAAATCAAAAGGCCGTTCAAGATCAGATGAAGGCCAGCGTTCAAAGTGTCCAGAATAAATCCCGCAATGAACAGGCCCATTTTGAATCGAGTTCCCGCGCGGCGATCAACTCTCTCGGAGCAGAATTCAACAGCAAAACGGCCAGTCAGGAACGCGATTTCCGCTCGCGCCTCGAGGCCGACAGGATCGCCCAGGATGAAATGCTTCGCACTCAACGTGATGAACAGAAGGCCCGTCTGGATAAAAACAGAGAAACTGGAAAAAGGCTCGAACAGGAAAAAACTCAGGTTCAGAAAGAGGAACTCACCTTTCTCGATAATCACCAGCGCGAAATGATCAACCAGCGCAATATTGATTTTAAGGTGCGCTATGAAAACATGGTCAAAGAACACGAGGCCATTCTTTCACAGCTGAAATCCAATCTTGAAACCGATATGAAAAAAATGGTTGAGAGTTCGGCCACTCAGAAAAAAGATATCTCAAACAAAGTCGGCGATTCATTTTACCGCATTGAAACTTTGAATCCTTCTGTGATTGAATCTGAAAAAGAACTGACGGTTTCTTTAAAAGTACCTGATTATGAAAAAGAAAACGTCCACCTTTCAGTTCACGGCCGCGATTTGAAATTGACGCTGAACAGACGCTACACTGATATTATGGAAGCAACGGATGGATCAACCAATCGTTCAACCAGAAATGAACTTTTCAGTAAGGAATTCACTTCGAGAGATATTCTCGATCCTAAGCATATCGGGCAAAAATACGACAAAGGGATTTTGACGTTTAAAATTCAGAAGGCCTGATCGATTCTCTAATCGTCCGCAAAGTTTTTATTCATCGCTTTGCTTTCAATCTGATGATAATGGATTTTCTCGACCTGAACGATATCGCGCAGCTCATCGCCCATTAAACGCATCTTCTTCGGGTGTAGATAAACATAGAAATCCAAATGTCGGAGATTTTTCTCCTTATCGACGATTTCTTCATGAAGTTCATCGATGCGGTCAGTGGTATTAAAAACGATTTCTTTAACGAAGTTTTTAATATCGCCATGGCAAAGCATCTCAATATGAAAATATTTGTGGTTTTTTGTTGATTCGAAGCCCTGGTAGATCGGTCCAAGAAGTCTCAAGACTGAAAGAATCGTCAAAGTAAAAATGGTCGCTACAACCGGATAACCGTAGCCGATCGTCATTCCGATGGCCGCAACAACCCAGATTGTGGCCGCTGTTGTCAGACCGATAATATTACCGCGATCCTGCATGATGGCCCCGGCCCCCAGAAAGCCGATCCCGGAAACAATTTGTGCCGGAATTCTGGCCGCATCGTAGTGCACACCATTGCCGGACTCAATTCCAAGCATTGAGATTGCCGTATACAGTGTGGCCCCCAGACAGATCAAAACGTTTGTCTTAATCCCCGCATTTTTCATTTTCTGTTCGCGGTCATAACCGACGAGACTTCCCAGAATCAGACCGGTGACAATCTTGATTCCCATTCCGAGGTAGGCATCAACTTGACCCAAATGTTCGATAAAAACTGTCTCTGTTGCCACTACCATCTCTACTGTCCCTTTGCTATAATGAATCTTGTGAGCGAAAATTAACGCTAATTAATCTATTATAAGATCAAATTCCTAATTATGAAAAGACCACATCTCGTCCATTTTTTGGCCATAGTGACAGACGAATCCATCAGTATCAAGGCTTCCATCACTATGAAGGAAAATTTGATCGCACAAAACCTCGATCTGGACATTCCCACGCCGAAAGTTCC
>DAIQAU010000183.1:0-3170 GCA_036781565.1 Bacteriovorax sp.
TTTGAGAAAGGACTTAATAAAATTTTATAAAGTCAGAGCGTAGCGGGCCAATCCATTCACAACTGACTCATAAACATTCGACTGCTGCAACTTTTCTTCACCGAAAAGTTCAGCTAGTTTTTTGCGCATGAGTGGCAACTGCGAAGTCCCACCGGTAAGGACAACACGATAAACTTGTTGAGCCTGCGTTCCAGACTGTTTAAAAACTTCATTCATTGAATCCATGATTTCATCTACAGTCGGCAGAAGTGAATTCTCAAAAGCAATTTTCGAAATCAATTCCTCAATATCAATTCCCGGATAATGATAAGAAAACTGCGCCTCATTTTGTGATCCAAGTTTTACCTTGGTTTTTTCAATCTGGTCAAACACCGGAAAACCAAGCTGGCATTCAACGAGTGTGAAGAGTTGATGCATTTGTTTTTCACCTTCAGGAGTCAGTGCAAATTTTTTGATATGCTGAAGGAATTCCCAGGTATCGCGTTCGCGCAGGTGAGTGATATGAGCGGGAGAGCAGATTTTATGCAAGAGTTGGCGAGGGAAGGTCAGCACATTATGTCCTCCTGGAATTTTGTATTCGAATCGCGAACCGAAGTGTGGTGCAATGAAATCTTTCATCATCACTCCGTCGAGAGCATCGCCCGCTTTAAAAATACCACTCAATCCCAGAATATCATCCTGCGAATAGTTTTTATTATGCACTTTCATCAAAGTGAAATCCGATGTCCCTCCACCAAAATCGGCAATGAGAATCATTTTCTCTTCATTCACTTCGCGGTTATAATTCAATCCAGCGGCAACAGGTTCAGGACAAAAAATAATTTGGCTGAATCCTGCGAGCTCCGCCGCTTTTCTCATTCGATCTTCAGCGAGCTGATCATCTTTTTTATCGAGAGAGTACATCGCTGGTCTACCCAGCACTACATTGCGCACATCCAACCCAGTCTGCGCATTGGCGCGCTTTCGCATTTCTCCCAGGAAAACGGCAATGATTTCTGAAATGTTCATCGTCTTATTGTGAACAGTTGTTCCAGTGTAATTTGCTTCAGGAAGAAATTTTTTTACGGAACGAAAGAATCTGCCTTCGCCGTCTGTCGCAATATATTCTTTGATCGCCTCCTGGCCAAAGTGCCACGAGTTTTGTTCGGCCGTGTAGAGAAGTGAGCGGAAAACATTTGAGTCTTGATCGAGGGGAATCGGATATATTTTTCCGTCATCGCCCACAAAGCTCAATAGTGAATTGGATGTGCCGAAGTCAATTGCATAGTATGACATCTGATGGTTGCTCACAGTTAAAATTTGATTTGAAAAAAGGGGGAAAGAGTCTGATTTTAGCAGCGAAGAACCCTTGTGTCAAAAGCAGTCCTGGTGAGATAAATCTTTCTTTCACTGTGGAAGTGCTATACTAAACAAAGTGACCTAACAAACGACAAGGAGTTTAAAATGGCCAAGGGACAAGATAAGGGAAAAGACAAAGGTAAAGACAGTTCAAAACCAAAATTGTCGACGAAAGAAAAGCAGGATAAGAAAAAAGCGAAAGGGAAGAAAGTTTACTAGTTAGAGTTTATAGAAAAGGTGCCACGTGAGCGGCACCTTTATTTAAAAAATAATTACTCGATGTTTGCGCCAACAACAGATGCTAGTTGAAGCATGTCGATTGTCTGGCCAACTTGCATATTTCTGAAATCAACAGTCTTTCCAGATTTCGTTGTTACGTTCGTAGCTTTGAAAATTGGAAGAAGTTTTTCGTCAGCAACGATGAACTTTCCTTCACCTGAAGCTGTGCCATTTGCCGTTTTAGCTTGCAGCTTGTTTGCCTTGATGTAGTCCCAGAATTTTTGTGTGATTGCTGATCTTGATAGTTCGCCAGTTCCACAAAATGATGCCAGGTCTGCTTTTAATTTAACCGGTTTGTTTAGTCCTTCAGCCATTTTAAAATCCTTTGTTGTGTGTTGAAGTAGAATTTTACGAGAAAAAATGTCAATAAGTCGAGTAGAAATCGAAATATTGGCCCTTAAAGGGCCGTTTCAATAGCTTTTATGATCATTTCGTCGTCCGGATTGATGTCCGGTGAGAAACGCGCGAGCACTTTTCCGTCTTTTCCAATGAGAAATTTTTCAAAATTCCAGAGAATATCGTTTTTATTTTCGCGAATAATTCCATAGCCTTTCAGTTTTTCTTCAAATGAATTACCAGATTTTACCAAAGCTTCCGGCCTTGCTTCAGTTAAAAATTTGTAAAGTGGGTGCTGGCCTTCACCTTTGACAACCAATTTAGAAAACATTGGAAATTTCACTCCGTAATTCATTGTACAGAATTCCTGAATTTCCTGATTCGTTCCCGGTTCCTGAGCCCCGAATTCGTTAGCTGGAAATCCGAGTACCGCAAATCCGCGCTCGCCATATTGTTGATAAATTTTTTCCAAAGCTTCGTATTGCGGAGTCAGTCCACATTTTGAGGCCACGTTTACAATCAGTAGAACTTTTCCCTGAAATTGAGAGAGTGGAGTAACCGCTCCGTTAATGGTGTTGACTTGAAAATCATAAATTTGAGACACGAAAACTCCTCCGTTGCAATTGTATGTGTTGAAGATAACTTTTTTTTTCTGGATGCGAAACAAAAAGTCTGCTGGCACCTTTTTTAAAGATGCCAATCGCCATTGGCTTCAGGCTGGTAGATGACTTCGAGGATTTTAAGTGTTTTTGTTTTTCCTGTCGGAAACATCCAGTTTATTTCCTGACCTGCGCGAAGCCCGATTAAAGCTGAGCCCATAGAAGCTAAAACAGAAATTTTTCCTTCTGCAAAGTTAGCTTCTGAAGGATAGACGAGAGTCACTGTCATTTCTTTGTTGTCCTGAATGTTCAAAAACTTAACTTTTGAATTCATCGTCACAAGATCAGACGGCACTTCGTCGTCGGAAATAATTTTGGCGCGCTCGAGTTCGATTTCGAGATTCTCGAAATCCGCACTTTTCTGATAGCTCAAAATATGTTGAATACGCAGCAAATCTTTTTCAGTAATCAAAATTGATTCTTCATTCATGATGTGTTCCTTTTAATTAATGGTGAGTGATGGTTGAGACTGATCGAAATGAGTTCGTCAGTCTGAAATTAGACTGAAGCGGTAGTGCGAGATTGAATAAGGAGAGTGCAATTGAAAGTTCTCATTAT
>DAIQAU010000184.1:0-3113 GCA_036781565.1 Bacteriovorax sp.
CGACTCCGTGTGATTGAAGCAGATAATTGACGAAACTTTCCTGCTCATTGAAAAGTGCCACAAGCAAATTGATGCCGAGAATATCTTTCTTACCTGATGACTGCACATGAATCGCCGCACGTTGAATGACCCGTTGTAGCGCCATGGAAATTTCAGGCTGATAAAATATACCGTTTTCACGGGCCAGTTCTCTTAATTCATCATCGGCAAACTGGGCTTCAGACAATTCTTTTATTTCATCCTGGGAAAGGATACTGAAGTGAGTTTGATCATTGATGAAATCGACCAGTTCTGCTTCTAGCTTTTTCAGATCAGCTCCGCAACTTTCAAGAATGTTGCGAACTTCAGGATCCGTCAGCATTGAAAGGAAAATCAGTTCCAGCGTCAGATACTCGTGGTGAAGTTCGTTGGCCTTTATCACCGAAGTATTAATAATGAGCTCGAGACGTTTACTTTTCATAAATTATTCCGGTTCAATTGAGCACATTAAAGGATGAGAATGTTCCTTAGCGAGTCGTTCAACTTTTTGGGCCTTGCTTTCGGCAATTTCATGAGTGTAGACACCGCAAAGTCCGATGCCCTTTTGGTGAACTTCCATCATAATTCGTTCAGCTTCATCCAGAGTCTTGTGAAAAACGGCCTGCAGAACGAAGATGACAAATTCCATTGTCGTATAATCATCATTATGCAAAAGGACTTTATATTTTTTAGGAAGCTGGATTTTAGGTTTGATGATCGTGGATGTTCCACCTTCATCTTCATTGTCTTGATTATGGTCGTGATTGCTCATATGAATTTATTATCGCTCAGATTTAATTAAAGTTGCAAGAGTTCTGTTCCAGCTGAACAAAGTAGTCTTCAGGAACGCGCACTCCATTTTTAAGCGAGCACATAATATTGTTATAATTCTTAGAAATTTCGTAATAAACCAATTCCTTTTTTTTATCATCGAAAAACTCTATGTAACAATCAGGGAAGCCTAGAACATGGCCGAATTCGTGGGCAAGAATTCGTTTGGATGTCTGAAGATCCTGGCTTCTGCTCAGATAGACAATCCTGTTATTGTCATCAGGAACATAAGACACGGCCCTGGTCGTCGGTAAAATCTTAATTGCCTCTTTTACTGGATGATCAACCAGCTCAACCTTAAGAGCAAATTGAGTATTTTGCCAGCTCGCTTCTACTTCATTCAAAAGCTCACGCAGATAAAAAGCATCAATGGAAGGAGAATAGATTTTCAACTGCATGATAAGCCTCTCACCTTCACGACTGCAATTGTACTTGTTGTGGGAAGGCCTCAACTTAAAAAGAGCTTGATATCTTTCTGTTTCAAATCTGGACTGATATTTTCTGATCATATCGCCAAGGGTATTGTTCATTTTGTTAAACTTATACTCCTTTATACAACTGACCGGAGCAGACAGTGAATTACAGAGATCGAGAGCATTGTTTTTGGTCCAGCTCTCTTTTTCTGGTGTCATATTCTCATACTCGCTGTTGTCACAGGATGTATTGTTGTACTTCTTATAACATTGGTGAGTAATGCTGAGATAAGGACGAAGGTCATACTTTTTCTTCTCGGCAAGAGCTCCGAACTGGCAGCGCTGGCTTTCAAAGCGTTGATTGAAATTATAAAGAAAAAAGAGGTCAGCACTTCTCTGCTCCAGCGACCGGTCATTTTTTAAACTGACATAGTCCTGCTGCATTCGGACTTCACTTAAAATAAGCGGATTTTCATAATCATAAATTCTTGGCTCAATGAAAAAGAATCCTGCTGGATTTTTAATTCTTTGTTCAAAAAAAAGTGCAGCAATATTTTTAGAAGTTGCTAATTCTGATGTTGAAGCTGGAGCACAAGAATACTCCGATAACATCAACGACGACGTTGATGTTTTCCAAGGGGCCGTTTGTCCACAGGACGTGAAAAACAACGCCATAATCGGCAGCAAGAATATTTTCTGTCTAAATTTTAGACAACTGTCTTTAAACAAAAGTTCTAACTCCTCTGCAATTCAATTAAATATTTTCTCCACTAATCACATTGCAAAGTGGTCGCCCGTTTTAAGAAAACTTGTTTACTGCCGAGACAAAACGGCACTTTTTCATTAACAATTTTAGAGTTTTCCTCAATAGAAAACGCATTATCAGGTCATTATGTGCCCCTTATCATTTTGTGGCAATTCCGTCTAAGATTAGAAAAGAAGTGATAATACTCTCGGAGGAAAATTGAATACTGCAACTTTAAAGGCTAAAGCGACCGTCGGTGATGTACTTATTGTGGATGATGACAAAGACATTTGCGAAATCATCAAAACATACTGTCAGAACATGGGATGCTTTCGAAATATCATTATTGCCAATGACGGAGCGATCGCTTCAAACAAGCTGAGAAACCAGAAGTTCTCTTTGATTCTCATCGACTTGAAAATGCCTAAAAAAAGCGGTCTTGATCTGATGAGAGAGTTTGATGATAAATCATTAAACAGAAAAGCTTCGGTCATGGTTGTTTCAGGCACACTCGACAAAACTATGCTTGAAAAAAGTATCGCTCTGGGAATTAAAAATTTTCTCCCTAAGCCATTTGATGAAGCAGGTTTTCAGGATAGAGCTTTAAAACTTCTTACCTCTTCGGGGGCAATGAAATAAAAAAAAGGCCGCTGTTTCAGCGGCCTTTTTTTTAACTTTTTTTTCCATTTATTCGTATTATGCTACGTCTTCTTCATCATAATCCGTCCACGCCATGTCCGGATCAACAATAACCACATCTGATTTCTCTCTGTGCATTTTATTGAACTTGTCTTTTTTCTTGAAAGCTTGCTTTTCGATTTTTTCAACCGCCATATCAATGCTGTGATACATATTATCTGACCAGGCCTTTGCGTGATATTCGCCTTGAGGAGCGTGGTAATAAATTTCTGCAAAATGCTCCCCATTTTTCACATAACACGACCACTTCAACGTCCCTTTATCCTGGAAAAATTTTGTGAGTTTTTCCGAAGATTCTTTAATTTTTTCATCCAGAGCTGGTGTGTGTTCCATGTGAAGAAATGAAGTCGTAATTTTCATAATTGCCCTTACTGGTAAAAGTAACTAGTTTTTCTCTTTTCGTTTTG
>DAIQAU010000185.1:0-3108 GCA_036781565.1 Bacteriovorax sp.
TAAAGAGCATTTAAATCATGGATAGTGAGAATGACCCGTGTTTTTTTTGACCAGGGCATGAAAGGCGAGTCCTGATGAACGGCATGATAGACATCACAAGAAGGAAGAAGAAGAGGAATTTTTTTAGCGAGCTTTTTAAACTTTCCCGGTCGCCAGTAGTGAATATTTAATCCTGATTTATCAAAGTGAACTTTAAGATGAGCACAGAATTGGCCGAGACCCGAAAAGGGATCTTTCATTTTTTCGAAGTCGATGAGAATTTTTTTCATTCAGTTAGGATACTCTGAAAAGGACAAAAAAAAAGGCCCTCAAAAGAGGGCCTTCTATTTTCATTAGAATTTTTGGATGTCGCTCACAAGCGTCGGGTAGTCGATGAAAGGATTTCTGTTTCCTTGAACTGCCTGAATCGCGTTGTTTCTGTCGATTTCTTCCTGATCGACTGGATCAAGATCGTTCCAGCGACGAAGAACTTCTTCTTCATTTTTTGGAATTGAGATTTTGTAACGAACTGAGAAGTAGAAAATCGCGCGAGCTGTGTTTCCTTTCTGAGCTAGAGGTGGTTCGAAACCGTCGTTGCCGCCCGTTACTGGAGAACCGAATTTTGAGATTGTACAGTCTGTTTGTGCCAGATCACCTGTGTCGTGTGAAACTTCTGTGAAGTTGTCATTGCCGCGGATTGAGTTTGCACGAGAGTCAGTAGGGAAAAGGTGGTGCAGATCTGATTTCTGCATTTCGTTTGGATATGATCCAGTGAATTTTGACTGTGGCCAAGTGTGTTCGCAGTTGATTTTTGTTCCTTCAGGAATTCTTCCTGGAGCAACACCGGCCGATGCGCCAAATTTCTTCTGGCAGTAAACGTCGCTGATATAGTAGCCGTTGCCATCATTCTTTAAGAAAAGTTTTCCGAAAAGAATTTTTCTTGCTCCGTCGTAACCAAGAACAACCTGGTTCGTTGACGTAAGCTTGTTAAGTTCAGCTTTCAGCATGTCGTTTTTAAGAACGTGAGACTGAAGTTGAGTCGCTAGCGTTTGTGGATAGTAGTTCAGAACAAGTGGATTACCTGCAAAAGCAGATGAGATTAACAGAACGAAAAGTGCGATTGTGATTTTCAAAAGTCTTCCCTTTGTGAATGTTGTTCGGACAAAGGGAAGATAATAAGACTGATTAGGTTTGGCCAATAGAAAACATTAGTTGAAGCTAATAAAATACTTACTTTTTCTGTAAGAATGTTTGCTATGGTGCTTAAAATTTAGAGATATCGTTAGCTAGTTCTGGGAAATCGATGAATGGATTGCGGTCGCCTTGAAGCTTTTCAATCTCATTATTTCTCGTCATTTCTGCGTCATCTACTGGATCTTGTTCATTCCATTTTTTCAGGAATGCTTGTTGTTCGTTTGTGATGGCCATTTTATAGCGCACAGAGAAGTAGAAAAGAGCGCGTGCTACATTTCCTTTATGCTCTGCAGGCGGTTCGAAGAAAGTGTGTCCACCCGAAACAACTGAAGCGCCTGATTTGCTGGCATCACAGTTTTTTAGGTTTTCATTAGAGACAACTTCTGCAAAATCAAAATTTCCGCGTGTAGAATTCGCTCTTGAGTCAGTTGGAAACAAGTGGTGAAGATCTGATTTCTGAAGTTCGTTGTTGAATGCTTTAGTGAATTTACTTTGCGGCCAAGTGTGTTCGCAATTGATTTCGTTTTGATTAATTGGAGTTGGAACTTCTCTGTTGCAATAAACTTCTTTCAAGAAATTTCCACGTGAATCAGTTTGAACGTGAAGCTTTGTATAAAGATACTGTCTTGCCTGGCCGTAACCTACTGCCGTGTGAGAAATACATTTTCCTTTTTTCGGTTCACATCCAAGAACATCATTTTTTCCTTCAATGCGAGTATGAGCAGAATCGAGAAGAGTAAAAAGCATGAACTTCAAATCAGCATTTTTTAATTCTCTCTTAGCAATTAATTCCTGCATATCGTCCGGGTAATAGCGGTTGAAAGCAGGCTGGCCCGCAAGTGTAAGAAGCGGAAGCGCGAGCACAAAAGCAAAAATCAATTTTTTCATTATCATCCTTGGGTTGTGGACCGGTTGTGTGAAGTTCCGCAGAAAGGATAAAAACTTTGTATAAGAATGACTAATGTTTTTTATTAGGTGTCAGTTAATTTTAAATTAGGAATTCATTGCAGGAGCTTAATGGCCCCACAATTTCTCTAAACGTTTCTTTAAACCGTCTTCTTTTCCTTCAGAAGTTGGTTCGTAGAATTTTGGAATGGGATTTTTCGTGTAATTTTGTTTTATGAAGTGGCCATCATAAGAATGCGGGTAAAGATATTTCTTCGCGCCTGGTGGCGGATAATTTTTTAAATGATCAGGAGTATCGATCGTGGCCTGCGCTTTTACATATTCAAGAGCTGCATTGATCGCCATATAACTCGCATTCGATTTATAGGTTGAAGCGAGATAGGTTGTTGCTTGGGCGAGAATGATGCGTGCTTCGGGCATTCCTATCTGAGCAATCGCAGTGAGAGCAGAAGTTGCTAACGTGAGTGCAGTCGGATCAGCATTGCCGACATCTTCACTGGCAAAAATCACAAGTCTTCTGGCGATGAAAACAGGATCTTCGCCACCATCGATCATGACAGCAAGCCAATGGATTGCCGCTTGAGGATCAGAGCCTCTCATCGATTTAATAAAAGCAGAGATCACATCGTAGTGACGATTGCCGCCTTTATCAAAAGCGCGTGCATTTTCAATAATGAGTTCTTTAATTGTTTCTTTGGTGGGATTTTGGAGAGCACCAGCGGCCTCGAGAGAATTCAGCGCTACTCGCGCATCACCGCCGGCAAAATCAGCGACAACCCGGATGAGATCATCTTCTAAAGCAATGCCAAATTTATCTTTAGTCTGAAGAAGAATTTTATAAATATCGTCCGGAGTTAATTCTTTGAGTTGAACAATATGCATGCGCGAGAGCAGGGCCTTATTAACTGAGACCCGCGGATTTTCAGTAGTGGCCCCAATTAAAGTAAACGCGCCTTCTTCAATATATGGAAGAAGGGCATCTTGCTGGGCCTTATTGAAGCGATGAATTTCATCTATAAAGATAATCGC
>DAIQAU010000186.1:0-1639 GCA_036781565.1 Bacteriovorax sp.
GTGTCAAGATCGTATTTGGCCATTTAAGTCTCCGAAATGGGGAAAAGTGATGAAATTTTTACACTGCTAGATTACCAGTGCCACCCATATAAATCAACGAGTTGAATCTTACTTTTAGAAAAATCTTACAACGGTGTTTTGACGCTGAAAACCGCTTGTGATATGACGTTGCATCTCAACTTTTCTGATGTGAAAAGCGGACCCTAATTTTTGGAGAATGCTATGGTATCTACTCAAGATTTTGGAATTTCAGAAACGCAATCTGAAGGGCATCCAGCACTTGGTCTTTTTCAGGATGACCTGAAAAAAATCACAGGTGAAATCACCAATTCTGACATCGGTAGATCATACTATCAGCTTGGAAAAGTGTTTTACGATAAAGCTGATTTAGAAAAAGCAGAAGACGCTTTTGTCAAAGCTTTGTCTTTTGCAGATCCAATCAGAGATGGATTTTCTATTCTAAAAACTTATGGGTTTTTAATCAGAATTGCCTCTGAAAAATTAGAGGATACTAAAGCGCAAAAATACATTCACGAAAGTGAAAAGTTAATGGACGCATTAAGCCGCGCTCTTCCAACTCTTACATCTGAGTTTTTCTACAACCTTGGTGTTGTGAAAAATTACAGCGGCAGTTTTGAAGAAGCTAAATCCAATTTTGAACTCGCTTATAAAAAATCTTCTGAAGAAAATGAACCGGAGCTACTGTCAAAATGTCTTTTGGCCCTTGCTACAAATTCGTTCTACAGAAAAGATTACGAAACTTCTCTTCGCTTTTTAGATCAGCTCAATGATCTTTTGAAAATTATCAAGAAATTTTATCTTTCAGGCGCAATGTACACTTATTATGCAAAGATTTTCATTGAGATGAATGAAAATGAAAAAGCACTTAACTACTACAAACTTGCAAATGAATATCTACAAAGCAAAAAATGCTGGAACCTTTACGGTTATATTCTTTTTGGAAAAGCGACTGCTCTTAAAAAAGCTGGAAACTTTGACGATGCTCTTAATATGTTTCACCTGGCGCAGGAATCAATTGATACAACTGTCTTCAAGCGTTTGAATCATCTGATTGAAGCGGAAATTGACGATGTCAATGATTCAACAGTGGATCTATACCTCGACCGAACAAATAGAAAAATTGTTGAAAGAACACTTGGAACAATCGATTTTAAACACCGTTTTGTTCTTCTTGAAATCCTTTTCCTTCTTTCTAAAAACCCAGGTACTTACTTCGACAAAGAACAATTAGCGAAGATGATCTGGAAAGATGAATACAACCCTCTTATTCACGATAAATTGATCTATACTTCTGTCTCTCGTTTAAGAAAATTGATCGAACCAGAAGATGGAGATGCAAAACGCAAATACATTATCCGTGGAAAAGATGGTTATACATTTAATCCGCAAGCGAAAATCCGCTTCCATATGGAAGTGAAGACAAACTCTGAGCGTTCAATCGGTAACGTTGACCTGAGTTCTCCGGTTTAGTTTTTCAAATGTCTTATTCTTTTACAAAAATCGAAGGCCATGAAGCTTTAACTAGCTCCATGGCCTTCGCACTTTTTGATCTCGATCAAAAATTTTTCCCAACACCATGGTCTTCAGAGTCCTGGTCTCAATTATTTTCAGGCCATGA
>DAIQAU010000186.1:1739-3090 GCA_036781565.1 Bacteriovorax sp.
AAGAGAGCAATGTTTGCAAATCCCTAAAATTTTGTTATAGTGCCTGAGTAGTAACTTTTTATCTTTGTCCTTTTTTTTAGAACAAACTTTCTAAAAGGTTATTATCGCCGAAAATATTTAACTGATATCAAGGGTGGATTTCTAACGATTCCGCCCTTTTTTTTTATATGGGGTCTTAATTCATGGTTCTTCGCGGTCCAAGAAGTGGTTTGGAACAAAGATTTTTCGAACTTTCTTCAAAGATTTTAAGTGAACAAAATTTAGAGATGTACGATCTCGAATGGCATGCACCATCTGGTGAATTGCGTTTGTTCATTATGGATCCAAAAACCAAGACGGCCGTACTTGATGATTGTGTTCGAGTAGATCGCGCCTTTAATCCTTATATGGAAACTGAAACTTGGATTCCGGACAATTTCACACTTGAAGTTTCTTCTCCTGGATTGTTCCGCGGTTTAACTACTGTTGAGCATTTTAAAGGAGTTGTCGGACAAGACATCACACTTGGATTGACTAAGAAAATTGATGAAACGGTTTATCCGGATTTTCCGAAGGCCCTTCGCAATAATTTAAAAATAAAAGTGAAGCTTGTAGAGGCCAATGATGAAGGCCTGGTCATTGACGCCAAAGGTGTGCAAGTCAATGTGCCGTATACGCAAATTAAAAAAGCAAATTTAGAAACAGACTTTAATAACCTTAAAGATTAAGAAATAGCTAGGTAGGTTAAAATGAATTTCTCGGAATTAGGAAGAATGATTGAAACTTTAGGTAAAGATCGCGGAATCGACAAAAGAGTTGTTGTGCGCGCTATTGAACAAGCATTCCTTGTTACAGCTAGAAAAAAATTCGGTATTCAAGGTGAATATGAAACACGTTACAATGACGCCGAAGATGAAATCGAAATTTATCAATACAAAAACGTAGTTGATCAAGTTAAAGATCCAATCATCGAAATCAAACTTGATGAAGCAAAAAACCTCGACAGCGAAGTTGAAATCGGCGACCAGCTGGGGATCAGAATTGAGAACCCGAACTTCACACGCGTTGACGTTCAGACAGCTCGTCAGATCATTTTCCAAAAAGTGAGAGACGCAGAAAGAGAAATTCTTTTCTCTGATTTCAAGCACAGAGAAGGTGAGTTAGTTACTGGTATCGCCAGAAGATATGAGCGCGGAAACGTGATCGTTGACCTTGGTAAATCAGATGCAGTTCTTCCAAGAAAAGAACTTATTCCAGGGGAAAACTTCAAGACTGGCGATAGAATTCAAGCGTACCTTTCTGAAGTTGTTATGACGAACAGAGGTCCTGAAATTCGTCTTTCAAGAACTTCTCCAATGTATCTTGTAAAACT
>DAIQAU010000187.1:0-3071 GCA_036781565.1 Bacteriovorax sp.
AGTGAAGCAACGACCATATCAAACTGGCCATTGTATTCCGCTGCCAATGGAAGAGGAAGAGCTCCATCGGCAACAAAGAAAGTGGCATTCTTAGGGTTTCGTTCTTTTGCCAGCTCGATCATTTTAGGGCTGACATCAAACGCGACGACTTTTGCACCTTCATGAATGAGATATTCGGCGAGGATTCCCGGACCACAGCCTGCTTCAAAAATTTTAAGACCGCGGACATCGCCCACAGCTTTTCTCATCGCCGGCTGTTCAATATAAGCATTTTCTGCTTTTGAAGGAGCAAGTTTCGAGAAGGCTTCCGCTAATTTTTCATAAGCTTCAAGAGCAATGGGTTTTTTCTCATCTGTCATGTTATTTCCTTCTCACCAAAAACATTCCATCTCTCACGGGCAACAAAGTCCCGTAAAGATTTTCATTGGAAGCGATGTAATCGTTCACCTTGCGGATGAACTCAGTATTACTGTCAATCAGCTTATGCCCTTCCTCATTTGAATCCGGTACAACTCTGCCACTCCACAAAGTGTTGTCGAGAACGATCATCCCTTTTGGTGAGAGCATCGGCACAGTCATCTGGAGATATTGAATATAATTTTTTTTGTCGGCATCGATAAAAACAAAATCGAAAGTTCCCCCGAGAGAAGGAACAACGTCCAGACCACTTCCAAGTTTGCTTTGGATTTTATGTCCGTGCTTTGATTGCTTCCAGAAATCTTTGGCAAGCGCTACTGTTTCTGCATTCACATCAACAGTGATGACTTCTCCATCTTCAGGAAGATTCTCTGCCATCGTCAGCGCTGAATATCCGGTAAAAGTTCCCAGCTCCAGCACTCTTCTGGCTTCAATCGAACGCAGAAGAAAGCCCATAAAAGATGCTTCCATTTTTCCGATGAGCATCTGAGCGCCATGAACATTTGCTCTGGTATACGTTTCAATCCTGTCGCAATCATGAGAAGGTAAATTACTTTTAGCGATACAATAATCTTCAATTTTTTGATCAACGAAGCCCATAAGGATTCCTTAGTGTTAGAGAGAAATGACAACGGTTAGACCCCCTTAACAATAGCTCAAAAAGAGAGTAAGGTATAGGCATGAAAATAGACTCACTCAGCTCATGGATTCCTGGTTACAAAGAAGGAACTTCTCCCCTAGTTATTGCAGGACCGTGCTCTGCTGAATCACAAGAGCAAGTTCTGACAACGGCGCGCGCGCTCAAAACAATTTCTGAAGTCAAAATGTTTCGCGCGGGAATATGGAAGCCAAGAACCAGACCGAATAACTTTGAGGGTCTGGGCGAAATTGCTCTCCCATGGCTGGCCGAAGTCAAAAAAGAAACAGGACTTCTTACGACGACTGAAGTCGCCACAGCAAAACATGTTGAGCTGTGCCTTAAACATGGAATTGATGTGCTATGGATCGGAGCGCGTACGACGGCCAATCCATTTTCCGTTCAGGAAATTGCAGATGCCTTAAAAGGTGTCGATATTCCGGTCATGGTAAAAAATCCGATTAATGCCGACCTGCAATTGTGGATCGGTGCTCTCGAAAGAATCAGTCACGCCGGCATCAATAAGTTAATTGCCATTCACCGCGGTTTCTCAGTTGCAGATAAACTGGAGTTCAGAAATGATCCTCTGTGGAGAATTCCTATGGAGCTCAAGGTAAAATTTCCTGAGCTGCCACTTCTCTGCGATCCTTCTCACATCACTGGCGAACGCGAGCTCGTTCAGAAAGTTTGTCAGAAAGCGATGGACTTGGACATGAACGGGCTCATCATTGAAACGCATCCTGATCCAAGCAAGGCCTGGTCAGATGCTGCCCAACAAGTGACCCCTGAGAAATTAAAAAACATTCTTTCAGCGCTTTCCTTAAAACACGAAAACTCAACCGATGTTGATTTCAGTATCGAACTCAACAATTTGCGCGCTCAAATTGACCGCCTCGACAATGAACTGATTCATACTCTTCAGCTCAGAACTAAAGTCGTTGAAAAAATTGCATTAGCAAAAATAAAGCAAAACATTACTGCGCTTCAGTTAAAGCGTTTTGAAGCTCTTATGAATGAAAGAATCGAGGCCGGAAGAAAGCTCGGACTCGAAGAAAACTTCATCAAGGAAATTTTCGATTCAATTCACGAGCAATCAGTAAAACTTCAGTCAGAGCTTTTTGAAAAATCCAAAAAATGAAATTGATTCTTAACCATGACGGCCAGGTTCTTTATCAGGAAAACTATACTGATAAAACCATGGACGATCTGTTAAGAGACGTGATCTGGAGAAATGATTCCATCACTATGTTTGGCAAAACCCATCCTCAGCCGCGAATGACTGCCTGGCATGGGGAAGAAGGATTGGCCTACACCTATTCAAAAATAAAAATGATTTCTCCCGGATGGACTCCGGCCTTGCATAGTTTAAAAGAAAAACTGGAAAAAGATCTGAAAACGAAATTCAATTCAGTGCTCGTGAATTACTATCGCGATGGCAACGATCACATGTCGTGGCATACTGATAATGAAAAAGAGCTGGGGAAAAACCCAGTCATTACTTCCTTGAGTTTTGGGGAAACGAGACGATTCACATTGAAGCATCGTTTCGATGTAAATGTCGAACCACTGGTGCTCGACCTTCCTTCACAATCATTACTCGTCATGAAAGGCGAACTTCAGGAAAACTGGGTTCACCGCATTTCTAAAAGCACGAAGATAACTTCGCCCAGACTGAATCTTACGTTCCGTTATATTTATTAAGAAACTTTCTTCATTGAGCTCTCTTTCTTCAGCTCACAATAATGAGAGAATTCCTTGCGAATATGTCCTGGATCCAGAATTTCAACCCGGTCTTTCATCAAATAAAGCCATTGAAAAATGTCGTCACACATTTCCAGTGTGGCCGCCCAGATCATATCGCCTTCTGTATTTGATGTGACGAAAGGATTTCCAAGGAAATGATGGCTTGGAAGAAGATCTGCTTCGTATTGACTGTAAACTTTCAAGACGAGACGTTCTTCTTTGCCATTGATTAGTCTCAAGTGACAAATGAATTCATTGACTTCAATCTGACTTA
>DAIQAU010000188.1:0-3063 GCA_036781565.1 Bacteriovorax sp.
TTTCCACCAATCAATTCACCTTTAACGTAAAGTTGCGGGTAAGTCGGCCAGTTAGAAAATTGCTTTAATCCTTCTCTTACGTCCATGTCCGCAAGGATATTGAAAGTGCTGTAGCGTGCGCCTACATGGTTAAGAATTTTACAGACGTTTGCTGAAAATCCACACTGAGGCATGTCTGGAGTCCCTTTCATGAAAAGCATAACAGGGGCCGCGTTGACTAAATTTTTTAAACGAGAATTCAGATCCAGCGCTTTGTTTTCTGCTGGTTCGTTGTAGGCTTCTCCGCCGATAATTTGAAATGGATTGCTCATATTAATCTCCTCTTAATTATTGTTTATTAATTTTAAGGCCGCGCTTTTCAGCGTCAGCGTATGTCATCGTTTTAAGCTGAACAGCATGAATATCACTGGCAAGGCTTTCTCTCAAAAGGTCCATGATCATCTGATGCTGTTGAATAAGTCTTTTACCGGAAAAAGCATCACTCACAATGAGAATGTCGAGGTGATCACGTGTGCCCGTCATATCATTGACTTCAATATGGGCATCGGCAAGGCCGTTTTTTATAATTGTTTTTACGTTTTCGAAATCCATTTTAGTTTCCTATTTTTGAGCGACGGCAAAGAAGCTCGTAAGTAAAGTTAACGTTCTGAGAGCAAAGGCCATCCAGCCAAAAAGTCTGTGGCGAAGGCGGTATTCATTTGAGCCTTTCAGTAGTTTTCTTCCAGTATAAATGAGAAGTAGATAAAAAATAACACAGCTGACGGCAAATGAAACATGCACATTTAAAAGAAGTGGATTCACAAGTGCTTTAGACGCTTTTTCCACAGCGCTGCGGGACAGTTCGATCTGTAGAATAAGAATAATATCCCATGTCAGTACAGTAATCATTGTAGGAACATGAACTTTTCGGTTTTTGCGCTTCAGAATTCCGAAGACCATGAGCGCATAAATACAAAGAGACTGGATTTGAAAGACTGCAGCACTGGACATTTTTTTCACCTTTAAATTTTCCATCACAATAAAGGAAAAAACCAATTTCATCAATATTCGAATGGACTAGATATGTGATAAAACTTTTAGACTTATCAAAAAAGGAAACACAATGAATCACCGCCTGGGGAAATGGGCCGTCATAGATATTGAAACATCGGGAGCAGATCCGTCGTACGATCAGATCATCGATGTTGGTTTTTTACTCTACGATGGTGTGACACTTGTAAAGAAATTTACATCGCTTGTTCAGTATCCGGGGGAGTTATCCAACTTCATTCAAAAATTGACAGGCATCACTAATAAAATGGTCGCGCATGCACCGACCTGGAGAGAAGTCGAAGGTGACGTCCAGGAATTGTACGGACTCAAGCTCATAGCTCACAACGCTGATTTTGAAGAAAGCTTTTTAAAAAGAAGTTTTGATAAAATCGACGACGGAACGGCCCGTGAAGAGTATGTCGACACTCTTTTATTTTTAGGATTATTGTTTCCCGAATTTTCATCGCTCAAACTCGAACATTTTATTCAGGACTTCGGCATTGCTGATACTGAAGTGCATAGAGGCTTTGAGGATGCACGCGATCTTCTGAAAGTAGTTCTTGTGGCCACAGCGCTGACTCGTTTAGATAAATCCTATTATCAGTTCATCAAGCTTCAGTTGCTGGAAAAAAAGATGGATCAGTTCTGGCTGGCCAATTTCCTGCATCTTGAAGACAGTGAAATAGACGCGCTTGCGGCCTCGATTGATTTTGATTTAAAAGCGTGTGTTCTGAAAGCGAAAGAAAAAATCTGGGCACGCCGTTTTCCGGAACTCACCAAGCCGGTTCAATATAAGAAGCATTTTTCCCTGGAATTTTCCGGCGCAAATATCAAAAAAATTTTTAGTGAGGAAGAAACGATCCGCACGATGTATCCCGGCTACCGCATGAGACAAGCACAGATTGATCTAGCGATGAAAACGGGCCAGTCGTTGAAAAATAATATTCATAGTCTGATTCAGGCACCGACGGGAACAGGGAAGACATTTGGTTATCTCATACCTTCTGTGCTTTATGCGCTTGAAGAAAAAAAGCCTGTCCTCGTTGCGACAGGTACGAAAACACTTCAGCATCAGGCCTTCGATAAAGACGTTCCAAAAGTGCGCGAGTTTTTAGGACTGGCCGAAGATGAAGTCAAAATAAAACTTTTAGTCGGATCGAATAACCACTTGTGTGAAGCTCTGTTCAGACAGGAAGAACAGGAAAATACCCTGATGGGGTTTTCCGAAGAGTTTGCTGAACTTTATACGTCCATTTATCTCGAAACGATTTTCTTTTTTAATTCGCGACTGAAATCGACTGAGAAAATTTTGCGCGACGATCTTCCTTATGTCCTCAAGCGAAAGCTTGAGCCGTTGATGAGAAGAGAAAAGGAAATCGGTGTCGATTTCCGTTCCTGTACAGGCTCCAATTGTCCGTTCAAAAATAATTGTACTTATATCACTGGTCTTCGCGAAGCAAAGGAAGCGGATGTTATTATCGGCAACCATTCGCTCATGTTCAGCTGGCCTAAAGGTATGCCTCGTCCCGCGAGCATTATCGTAGATGAAGCTCATAAGATTGAAGAGGAAGCGACAAAGGCTTTTTCGCTTGAGATCGACCAGAAAGGCTTTGAAGCTTTTACGTCAAGTCTTCAACATTTGCAGGGGACAGGATCGCTTTTTTATCTTCTTGCTCAATACGAGTCGGTTGAAGGTGAGTCCAGCGAAGTCATAAAAAAACTTCGCGAAGAAACGCTTCGTACTCATCAGATGATTACTGATCACCTCGCTCCTTTAAGAGAGCAAATTGAATTTTATTTCAAGCGCATGCCGAAATATACGGAGAGTTTCTGGAATGAACTTCCGATGATCAATAGAACAACTCACACTGAAGCGATGGCCCAGGCCATTTTGAATCATCTTGAGAGCCTGTTTTTTATTCTCCAATCCTATCTTCAGCATTTTGTACCGTATGCCGGAAGATGGGATGCTAAAAATTTAAAATCGGAAAATGAAATCATTGCGTATACGCGTTTTGAATCGTTTTTCGC
>DAIQAU010000189.1:0-3013 GCA_036781565.1 Bacteriovorax sp.
AACTGAACAAGCAAAAAAAACTTTCCAGCAAAAAATTTATCAAGATGGGCGAAGAATTTAAAGTTTGCCCGTTTGAACTTTCACTGGAGGGCGTAGATCACGCAGATGTTGTCGTGGGTGATTACAATTATGTTTTTTCACCACGTAGCTTAGTGGGAAGACTTTCTGAACCGTTACTCGATACGGAGCAGATGCCTAACCTCGTGATCGATGAAGCTCACAATTTGCCTGCCAGAGCGCAGGACTATTTTTCACCAGAGCTCTCAAGTGTATTTATCAAAAATATGCAGAATGACTTTCACCGCATCCAGAATTCCTTTGCAGTTAAAGGCTTTGCTCTTTGCGAAGAAGTTCTCGCCTTGATTGCGGAATACACCGATGAAAGTGAAGCTAAAAAAATTGTCATTGATTCTGAACCGTTTATTGATATCGAAAAGCGGATTCGCGATTTTACCATGCAGTATCTGGAAAGCGATGCAGAGGTTCAGCTCGACGATCCTGTTCTTCGATTCTCCAACTACATTACCGATTTTGTTTCCGCTCTGGAATTATCCGGTGAAGAATTTTTTCAGACCTATCAGCGAAACGGAATCAATGAAAGTTTAAAAATCACCTGCTCCGATGCCAGCGCACAACTGGCCAAGGCCTATAAATACTTTAAAAATACAGCGGCGTTTTCTGCGACGTTAAAGCCGTTTCAATATTACCTTGAGCTTTTGGGTTTCCCGATGGATTCAACTCGAACGATTGAATTCTCTTCGCCTTTTAAAAGCGAAAACAGAAAAATTGTGATGATTCCTCAGATCTCGACCAAATACAAAGACAGGCTCAGCAGCGCTCCCCGCATTGCTGAAGTCATCGAAAGAGTCTGCAATGTGAAAAAAGGAAATTACATGGCGCTCTTTCCGAGTTTTGAATTCATGATGAAGGTGAAATCTCATCTTGAATTCGCTGGATATAAAATTTTAATCCAGGAAAGAAAAATGAAAAATTCGACGACAGAACGATTTCTGGACGAACTTCGTATGCCTCTTAGACCCACCCTTCTTTTGGGTGTTCAAGGTGGAATTTTTTCAGAAGGAGTTGATTATCCCGGTGATATGCTGATTGGAGTTTTTGTCGTTGGCCCCGCACTTCCCAACTTTGATTTCGAGCGCGAACTCATTCGCGAATATTACGGTAAACGATACGGCGAGGAAAATGCTTTTGACTACGCTTACGTTTACCCTGCCATGGCAAAGGCCATTCAGTCTGCCGGCCGGGTCATCAGAACGGAAACTGACCGGGGACTTATCATTTTGATTGATCCGCGATTTCTCGAGCCAAGTTATGCTGAGTCGATGCCGAACGAATGGTTTAAAGAATCACCTGAAGAACTGTTGTCACAGAAAATTCTTAACGACATTTCCACTTTCTGGAATGGTGGAGAATTGAGTGAAGCTTAAATCTCTCCCCGTTTTTTTCCTGGATCTACAAACGACTGGAGCGAAACCGGAAAGCGGTTTTATCCTGGAAGCGGCCTGGTCATGCAAGAATTCCGAAGTCGTTGCTCATTTAGTAGAACAGCCAGAGCTTGCCCCTGTCCCAAGACGCATTCAGATGATCACAGGTGTGAAAGACTCCGACATGGAATCCGCCACTTCTTTTCCACAAGTAATGGATGAACTTCAATCATTCATTAAAAATAAATCGCACGCAGTCATTCACTTCGCGCAGTTTGAAAAACCTTTTTTACGAGACGCTTTTTCGCGTTTTTTTGACGACATTCCTTTTCCGATTATTTGCACGCATGAAATCGCCAAGAGGCTTTACCCCAATCTTCCATCGAGAGGAATTAAGGGACTCGCAGGTTTTTTCGGAGACAGCACAAGTGAATTCAAGCGCGCTCATCATCACGTTGTAGCAACCAAACTCATATGGGAAAAATTAGTTGAAGCCCTGGCCGCACAGAATATCCATACAGTTAATGAATTGACTGCATGGCTTGCAGAAACTCCCAAAAAAGCGCGCGAAAAATATGAGTACCCTTTGCCTAAAGAAAAGCGGCTGAATCTTCCGGATGTACCGGGCATCTATCGCATGCTGAATGCAAAGGGAGAAGTTTTATATGTGGGAAAAGCGACCTCGCTCTTTTCCCGGGTGAACAGTTATTTTCGGGGGCAAAAGGGACGCAATTCCTTCAAACTTGAAATGCTGACTCAGGTTTTTGATTTGAGAGTGACAGAATGTGCGAGTCCCCTGGAAGCTGCTCTTCTTGAAACTGATGAAATCAAGCGCCTTAATCCGTATTACAACATCGCTTTAAAAATCACGGGACGTTCTCTTCTTTTTTTCAACCGCGATTTTTCTTCAATGAATGATACAAGTGAGGACGGGCACGACATCGGACCTTTTTCCAATGTGCAGGTTCTTCTTCCCATGTTGAAGCTGATCACTTATGCCCGGAATTCCCAATCGATCCTGCTCCCGGACGAAAACACTTTCTATGAGCCTCTTCCACCGGAACTAATCAAGGCGGGACTCGACGAATTCTGCAACCGCCACGAGGTCGAACTTAGCTTCTTTACCAGTATGAGACGGGTGATGGCCCAAGGCTTGATCTGGGAACATCGACTTGTGGAGCTTGAGGAAGACGTTGACCTTGAAAACGAAATTGAAGATGAAGGTGAACTAGAAGAAGAAAAAGAATTAACGGCCGAAGACATCGCCGATAAAATCGAACGCCATGTGATGAGAGTGGGCCGCGCCTATCTTCGCGCCAGACGTTTTGAATCGCTGATGAATTGTGAAATACTCTACAATGAAAAAAAAGGACCCGAATACAAACTCATTTTAAAAAAAGGTCAGATCGGAAATCTCATTGAAGACAATCCGTGGGAGACTTCTCCGATACAAACTTATGACCGATTGACTGTCTTAATGACGGAGCTTGAGCGAGTGAAAAAACAAGGTGGCCGTTTTAGAATTTCTCAGAAAAAAGATCCGGAAGATTTTCCGCTGAATCGATAACTTT
>DAIQAU010000190.1:0-2979 GCA_036781565.1 Bacteriovorax sp.
CGTTAATGAAAATAAAATGAGAAGATGGATTTGATTATTTCTTTTCATTAAGCTCGCTCACCATATCGAAGATATATTTTTTTTCACTATTTTCTTTGAAATAAAGATCGGCCGTTTTTAAATGCTTTTCTTCAAATTTTCCTTTGTCGAGAAAATCATTCAATAAAGAACAGATGATCGTACTCATTGCAAATGAATCCGGATATTGTTTGTACTGTTTGTTGCAATAAAGAGTTTTTACATCTTTACGATTTAATAAAACATTCAATGAATCATAAACTGTAATATTGAAGTCGCTGGTTGACTGGGCGATTCCTTGCGGATTTAAAAGACTGAAGGCCTTGTGATATTCTTTGGACTTCAGCAAATTAATGAGATTTTCTTCATGAGCAAAACGTCCATAAAACCCGGTAACTTGCGGAGGATTTTTTTGATCCTTTGAAGGCAGATAATTTTCTATCGTTTTAAAATAGTATTCAATATCGGCAGTCTTGAACTGCGGGTTTTTTTCCAAATACGATTTGCTGTCCTGATAAAGAATTCGAACTTTATCTTTATCGTTTTTGTCGATGGCGATGGCCATGAGATTTATGTATGCTTCGGATTTGTTTTCTGAAACTTTCATATCCAAAGCGTTCTGATAATAGCGAGCGGCCTTATCGTAAAAACGGTACTGATAAAGTTCGCGACCAGCGAGCAGGTTGAGATAAAACTTTTTCTGTTCACTTAAATTTTTGTTTTTCAATTCCTGCTGAACTCGATCTTCAATTTTCTTCAAATCTTTTTTGGAGAGAATTTTTGATTCAGGTTCAACGGCATTAACTGATATCGCCGGAGTTGAAAAAAAGAGAATGGCCAAAAGAAAGATCATTATGCTTTTCATAAGGATATTATAATGAATTTTGTTTTCTTTGGTCAGTGAGGGGAGAATTTGCCTTAGTAGAATGGACGGAAATATGGGCCCCTGTTTCCAGGGGCCAGTACGATATCAACCTTTATAGTTTTTTAAGAATTCTCTTAAAGGGCCTGCGCCTTCAAGAATCATTTCAGTTGAACAGCTGAAGGCCAGTCTGAGTGACTGATTTGTGGATTTTGCTTCTCCAAAACAGTCTCCCGGGGCATTCCCGATACCCGCCTGGGCCATGGCCTCTGACAGTTTGCTGACATCAATGCCATCTTTAACTTTACACCAAAGATAAAAAGCACCGTGTGGAATATAGGGTGTGAGAAGCTCATTACCTGCCAGAGCTTCAAGAAATAGATCTCTTCGTTTTAAATACTCTTCATTCATTTTTTTAGTCCAGTCTGAAGGAGTCGAGAGGGCAGCGATTGCTCCCCATTGCGTGACGCTGTTGATTCCATTGACTGTACAACGAAGAAGTTTTCCAGCGCGGTCGTTAAACAGTTCGTTTCGACAAGCAAAGTAGCCCAGGCGCAGACCGCTCATGGCGTATGATTTTGAAAATGAATAGACTGAAATCGTTTTATCATAATCTGGAATCAATGAGCCGATAGAAGTATGTTCACCTCCATCAAAAAGAACGTGTTCGTAAGCTTCGTCGCTCACAAGCCAGAGATTATTTTTCACTGCGAGATCAGCGATCTTTTGTAATTCTTCTTTTGGAATAATAGCGCCAGTCGGGTTTTGAGGAGAGTTTAGGAAGATGACTTTTGTTTTTGAGGTCATCTTCGCTTCGATATCGGCCGCGCGATAGATATAGTTGTGCTCAGGTCTTAATTCCACACCAATTGTCTTAGCGCCGGCCAGGCGGGCATTTTCAACAGCTTCAGTCCACATCGGATCCGGAACAATAACTTCATCTCCTTCTTCTACAATACATTGATAGAGGACATAAAGAGCATGCATGGCCCCGTTTGTAACTGAGATGTGTTTGCTTTCAATATTTAATTTATTTTGTGTCTGAAGTTTTTTTGCTAGAGCTTCGCGCAGTTCGGGAATTCCGTTGTTGGGAATATAATGTGTTTTATTTTCTTTTAAGGCCCTCTCCATCGCTGCCTTCACGTCTGGATGGACATCAAAACTTGGATCACCTGATTCGAATCTGTAGATCTTGGTTCCTTCTCGTTGAGCTTTCAAAAGTTTTTCGCGAATAACGACAATTTTCCCCAGAGAAATTTGATCTAGACGATTCATGAGACGGACCCTCCCAAAAGATTTGAATGTGTGACGAATGTTTGCAGAAATAGCGGACTGCCAGCGAGAGTAGTGTAGCTCTTTGGTTGATTATTTTCCAGTGATTTTTAGTATGAAAGAGTTAAATGCTTAAGAAAAATCTATCAATGTCCTAGTAAAAAGAGCGGGTATTGAGCGAGTGGATGCAATGTAAGTTTATATAACTATCCTTTGATTGCGCTAAGTTCATCCATCCCATGTAATGAAAGAATAGAATTTTCTATTATCAAGGATGATATTGTGAAAAAATTTATAGCTGTTCCGCTATTTCTGACGGCCTTTTCGGCCCTGGCTTCCGTCAACGTTTCAGACATCAATGCACTTATTAAAAAAAATAAGGCCGGCTGGATTGCCAAAGAAAATTCAGTTTCACGAATGAGTGATATCGAAATTAAAAGATTACTTGGTTCAACTGACAGACCTGTTGGAAATGCTCTGTTTGAGGACCGGACAAAAGGAAATGATTCAATTGACTGGCGCAATGTCAAAGGTCAGAACTGGCTGGGTCCTGTAATGAATCAGGGGAACTGTGGTTCATGCGTCGCTTTCGCAGCTGTGGCGACTCTTGAAGCGACTTATCGGATCAATGCCGCTTTACCATGGCTGGCCCCTACATTTTCCCCTCAGCAGCTTTTTAATTGCGGAGGCGGTGCTTGTGATTATGGTTGGCAACCCGCAACGGCAGCGAGTGCCTTGAAAAGCAAAGGTGTGGTGGATTCGGCCTGCGCTCCTTATGAATCTGGATCAACGGGACAAGATGTTCAATGCAAAAAAACATTTTGTGA
>DAIQAU010000191.1:0-2970 GCA_036781565.1 Bacteriovorax sp.
TTTTCATTTTCTAAAATTTTTTTCGCCTCGCAAATTTTCGAATGAAAAGAAAAAAGCAGTGTGAGAAAAATTAACATAATTTTCATTTGTGTTATAGTATAACAAACACATTTGGGAAATGAACATGGTTATTCTCGGGCTTTCGGCCTTTTATCACGACAGCGCGGCCGCTCTGATTATCGACGGCAGAATCATTGCTGCCGCTGAAGAAGAACGCTTCAGTCGAAAGAAACACGACCAATCCTTTCCTCACCAATCGATTGAATTCTGTCTCAAAGAAGGAAGGATCCGTCTCGATGAAATTGATGCCATCGTTTTTTATGATAAGCCTCTTCTGAAATTTGACCGCCTGCTCGAAACTTATTTTGAGAGCGCCCCGAAAGGATTGCCTTCTTTTTTACAAGCAATGCCTTTGTGGATAAAAGAAAAAATTTACTTAAAAAAAATCCTGCGCGATTCATTCAAAAAATTTGCAGTGAAACTTCCTCCGATCTATTTCAGTGAACATCACCTTTCTCATGCGGCCTCTGCTTTCTACCCATCTCCTTACAATGAAGCGGCCATCCTTTGTATTGATGGAGTAGGCGAATGGGCCACAACCAGCGGTTGGCATGGTTTTTCAAATGAGATTAAACCTTTATTTGAAATTCAATTTCCACATTCACTTGGGCTGTTTTACTCAGCTTTTACTGCTTATCTTGGTTTTAAAGTAAATTCCGGTGAATACAAAATGATGGGCCTTGCTCCCTATGGCAAACCTGAATTCACCGATATTTTATTAAAGGAATGTATTCATTTTCATGCTGACGGCAGTTATCAGCTGAACCTGGACTATTTCAATTTTGTCGGAACAAAGCAGATGTTCACAAAGAAGCTTCAGGAGTTGTTTGATCAACCTCCTCGCACAGAAAGTGAACCTCTGACGGACTTTCATAAAAACCTTGCGGCCTCAGTTCAAAAAGTCACAGAGATGGGTGTGATGAATCTTGCCAAACAAATGAAGCTGCTGACCAAACAGGATTCCATTACTCTTGCTGGAGGAGTTGCACTCAATTGCGTGGCCAATGCAGTATTGAAAGAGAGTGGTCTTTTCAAAAATATCTGGGTGCAACCGGCATCAGGTGATTCAGGAGGCGCCATCGGCGCAGCTCTTGCGTTTTATCACCTCGAAAAAAAGGAAAAACGAATTCTCGACAGCAACTGGCAGCAAGGCTCTCTTCTCGGTCCATCCTTTGAGCCTTACTTTATTAAAATGTACCTGGAAGAAATGGGCGTTCAATTTACGGAATACCAGACTGAAAATGAAATCAATGAGGCCATCAGTGATGAATTAATAAAAGGTTCAGTGATTGGATTATTCAGAGGAAAAATGGAATTCGGTCCGCGTGCTCTCGGTTGTAGATCCATCATAGGTGATCCGCGTTTTCCCAATATGCAATCGACGATGAATTTAAAAATAAAGAAGCGTGAATCCTTTCGCCCGTTCGCTCCTGCGGTATTAAAAGAGGAAGTGGCAAAACATTTTTACTGGAATGAAAAAACACCTGCTCCTTACATGCTCTTCACTGCCCAGGTTCGAAATGCAGAGGCCTTTCCTGCCACGACCCATGTCGATGGTTCGGCGAGGCTGCAGGTTGTAGATCAAGCTATTCATCCTCGTTTTCATCAATTGATCAAAACTTTCTTTGCCAAATCCGGTTGTCCAGTCATCATCAATACATCGTTCAATGTCAGAGGGGAGCCGATTGTTTGTCGGCCGAGCGAGGCGCTGAACTGTTTTATGACTACAGATATGGATGTGCTTGTTCTCGAGAACATTCTGCTGAAGAAAAGTGATCAACCCGGAATTGTTTTAAAACGCGACTGGAAAAATGCCTATGCAAGAGACTAAATCTTTAAGACAGTTCGGATTCATCATGGCCTTGTGTTTCGGAGTGCTTGGCATTGGACTTCCTATTTACAAATATCAGATGATCAATCCACTTTTCACAGTGCTCACAGTTCTTTTTTTAGCATTGGCGATTTTTGTTCCGGATGCTCTTAAAAAATTTCGCGAATGGTGGATGCTTCTGGGAGAAATCCTTGGAACCATTAATTCAAAAATTCTTTTTACGATTTTCTTTTTCACCATCATCACGATGATTCATTATATTTTCAGGCTGATTAAAAGAGATCGCTTTAAGCGTAAATGGAAGGCCTACGACTCAACGTATGTTGAGAAAAGCAAGCTCTCAAATTTTTCTGATCCTTTTTAAAAGAATGAATAAACAAAAGGTGCTACGGCCGTTCCGTGCGCATAAATAATCAAGGCCCCGAAAAGAACCAGAAATATCAGCACAGGAATGAGCCACCACTTTTTATGAGCGGCGAGAAATCGAACGAGATCGCGTAAAGTTTCAATCATACTATCAGGATAGAAACTTAAAACTTGATCGTCAATCCATCCTGAAGAGAGTTCATGTAGGCCTTGATCGCTGGAATGAGTCCCGCCAAAGTTCCCGCAATGAAAATTCCAAGAAGATAAATCCATTCCATTTTTGAGAGGGGCTGAATTTCAAGATAAACTGAGAAATTTGATTCAAGCCAGGGTTTGACGAAAGTGAGAAGCCCGTAAAGAGAACCAACACCAATCAAACATCCCATAAAAACAAGAAAGCAAGATTCATAAATAAGCAGAGTAAAGACGTGCCTTGAGCTGGCCCCTAACGATCTTAAAATGGCCATTTCTCTTCTTCGCTCATTGATAGAAGTATAAAGAGAAATCAGAATTGAAAGAACCCCTACGAGTAAGACGCAAAGGCTGACGAGAAAAAGGATCTGTTCAACGTAGCCGATCGTTTGCCACATTTCCTGCAGGGAAAGAGCAGGGATGATCGCCATGATGGGTTCTTTGTCGTAGAGATCAATGTCTCTTCGCATTTTTAAAACGGCGATTCTCGATTTGAGCTTCACCATAAAAGAAGTCAGTTG
>DAIQAU010000192.1:0-1355 GCA_036781565.1 Bacteriovorax sp.
GTTGTCGCGTCTGCTTTTTTTACCTGCTCAAATGAACTCATCTTGGAATCCATTAAATCTATCAGGTGAACCAGATAAGCTTCGCTCGTGTGAGGAATTTTCGGTGATCCGTATTCGTATTCGCCGTGGTGAGCGAGAAGAATATGTTTTATGTGCATCTTAACTTGATAAGGGAAATTCTTCATCTTGCTGGTGAAGTGATCGACGATTTCCAGTCCTTTGACCAGGTGGCCGATAAGTTTGCCTTCTTCTGTGTAATCGACGACAGGACCTTCAGTCAGTTCATAGACTTTACACAGGTCGTGAAGCACACACCCCGCGACCACGTACGATGTGTTTACTTTGTAATGTTTCGACAATGTCACAGCGAGAGTTGTGCACGATAAAATATGTTCAAGAAGGCCGGATTGATAAGCGTGGTGAATGGATTTTCCCGCCTGCCAGATTTTCAGGCGACGAGCAATTTCAAAATCGCTGAGAATAAGAAGCAGCAAATCGCGGATATAAACTTCATCGAGATCTTTGATGATGTTTGTGAGGTCATTGAACATTTTTTCAGGAGCTGAGGAAGCTTTTTGAATATAGTCTTCTGGAAGATACTGCCCTTCATCGAGTTTGCTCATTTCCGAAATAATCAACTGAATGCGGTTTTGAAACTGATTAACTTTGCCATTGACGATAACAATATCGCCGCTGTTGATGCGCGAGAGAGCGAGCTCGGCGCCCTGCCATTTACGCGCTTCGATTTCTCCTGTGCTGTCTGCCAAAATAACATTCAGATAGCTCTTTCCGTCTTTGCCTACTGCTGCTCCGATGTATTTGACCAGAAAGGGCGAAAGAACATCGTCTTTGGCATTGAGCTGCGAAACAAACTGCGTTTTATTCAAGAGAAACTCCTAGGATTTAAGCTATTCAATTCTTCGCCAATATGGCATATTAAGGCAATTAAAAAACGAACAATTTCTAACGTAATAGAGTTTTGCCTTGGAGGCTTCAATGACTAAAGTAAAAGTCGGTATCAACGGTATGGGAAGAATCGGACGCACAGTTCTTCGCGAATATTTTAATCGTGGCGAAAAAGACATGGAAATCGTCGCTGTGAACAACCCGGGGAATGCGAAAGAATACGTTCACCTTTTGAAATACGATTCTGTTCACGGTCCTTTTCAGGGCGAAGTGAAATTTGAAGGCGATACGCTTGTTATCAACGGCAAAGTGATTAAATTTTACAATCAAAAAGACCCTTCTGAGATTCCTTGGGGTGACCTAGGAGTTCAAGTCGTTATCGACGCTACTGGAAAATTCAAAGATAAAGAAGGTCTTGGCAAGCATATGCACGGGACAGTGAAGAAAGT
>DAIQAU010000192.1:1455-2915 GCA_036781565.1 Bacteriovorax sp.
ACTCCAAACGTTTCTCTCACAGACTTCGTTGCAACTCTTAAAAAACCTGCGACGAAAGAAGAAATCAATGCAGCTCTAAAAGAAGCTTCTGAAACATCACTTAAAGGTATTTTACGTTTTGAGACTGAAGAACTAGTTTCTGTAGACTATATGGGCATGAGACATTCTTCTTGTGTTGATGCTTCTTTAACAAACGTTATCGGCAACAGCATTAAAGTTGTTTCATGGTACGACAACGAAGCGGGATTCTCTAACAGAGTTCTCGATCTCGTGAACTACATTGCAAGCAAAGGACTTTAATCGATGGCCTTAAAATACATCACTGACGAAAGCTTCGCTCCATTAGCAAAAGACAAACGCGTTCTTGCGCGTTTTGATTTCAACGTGCCAATGGATAAAAACGATCCGACAAAAATTTCGGATACGACAAGAGTCGATGAAGCTCTTGAAACGATCAATGCTATCTTAGCTCTTAAGCCGAAGAAGCTCATTCTCATGAGCCACTTCGGCAGACCTAAAGGAACTGTTGATCCAAAATATTCACTTGAGCCTGTAGCAAAATATCTTGCAGAAAAATTAGGTCAGGAAGTTCTTCTGACTGAAACAGCACTCGATAGAGGAATCAAAACTCTTCTCGGATTGAATGAAGCCAAAATCATTCTTCTGCAAAACCTACGCTACCATGCTGAAGAAGAAGCTAATGACAGAGACTTCGCAAGAACTCTGGCAACGTACGGTGATGTTTTTGTTTTTGATGCTTTTGGAGCAGCTCACAGAAAGCATGCTTCTACTTATGAGATTAATGCTTTCTTCAAAAACAAAGCTTACGGTGGACTACTGCTTAAGCGCGAAGTTGAAGCTCTTGATAAAGTCTGCCACAATCCAACGAAGCCATTCGTAGGAATTGTCGGTGGAGCGAAAGTTTCTGATAAAATCAAAATTATCGAAAGCCTTCTCATTAACGTTGATAAGCTTCTTATCGGCGGGGCCATGGCCTATCCTTTCTTAAAAGCGCAAGGCCACACTGTGGGGAACTCTCTTTGCTCGGACGAAGATGTCTCGCTTGCAAAAAGAATTCTGGGTATGCCTTCAAAAAATAAAATCGTGCTTCCAAGCGATCATATCGTATCGGCTGAGTTCGGTGGCGCTCCTGAAGATGTTGGACAGACAAATATTCCTGACGGAAAAATCGGTCTCGATATTGGTCCTTCGACGCTTCAGAATTACACAGACTATATTCGCAATGCAAAGACTGTTCTTTGGAACGGCCCGATGGGATTATTTGAAAATTCAAATTATGCCAGAGGAACTTTGGGAATTGCAAAAGCATTAGCTTCACTAGAGTCGCAAGCGTTCACCCTTGTCGGTGGCGGTGATTCTGTAAGTGCTGTAAAAATGTCGGGACTTTCTTCAAAAATGTCTCACATTTCTACTGGTGGCGGTGCTTCGCTTGAGTATAT
>DAIQAU010000193.1:0-2894 GCA_036781565.1 Bacteriovorax sp.
CGTCTCGAACTACTGTATCTGACAACGCCATCAACAATAGATTTACGATCCATGTGTTTGACATTTGTGCCACCGTTGAAAAGCAAATCAGTCACATCATGACTCTTGATCGTCGAACCAATAATTTGATCATTCCATGGATAACGGGCATAAATAATATTTTCATTGCTTCCCAGTGAAATTGAGCCCTCTCTGCCGACATCAATACGGGCATACATATCGCGAAAATACGCCAGCGGAATTGTGATTCCGACCATACCTTCAAAGGTTCCGTCACGCTTGCTGAGCTTTCTGCTGAAAACAACAGAAGGTGTTCCGGACATTCTTCCAACAATAGGTTTAGATATGATCAGCTTGTTAGCAGTCGATTTTTTTTGTTGCTGGAAATAGTCTCGATCGCCAAGGTAAAGTTTTTTTCCATCTTTGATTCGCAAATAATCGTAGCCATCTTTATCCAGCACAAAGAAAGTTTTCGCTTCAGGAATATCTTTTTGACGGGCCTCAAGTGTTTTTTTCAATCGTCCAAGATTATACCTGTCTTTGCTGTTTTGATGTTCAAGCACTCTCGTCATTTCGGACAGAGTGAGATCAAATCGCGTAATAATGGCCTGCAGCTGTTCTTCTAAAACCTGGCTGAGATTTTCTGACTGAATTTTGGCCCGCTCTACTTCCAGCTGATAAGTCGAATGCAATTCATAAATCGCAGCAGCGGCCGTTAAGACACTGATAGAGGCACCCCACAGAAAAAATTTTCTGTATTTTTTAACTTGAATGAGCTGGATGATTTCTTTCAAAACGTCCTCGATGGTTAAAAACCTTCTCGAATTATTTTATCAAGCTCCTGAATAATTTCCGTTTGGATACGCCACTTTAAGGCAAAATTTAATTAGCCTTAACAATTCGCAATAGATTCGGGTTCCACCATTTCTCTTATTTCACATTTCCAAAGACTTAGTTGATTATCTTGAAGTCTCCCTCTTAAGCTATCGTTGATAAAGAGCATCATGTATGGTATTTCTTGCCTCCAATTATGAGTGAGAAAAATAAAGAAATCTTGATAGAAGACATCCATCAGGCCTTAGATGTGCTTGAACAACTTGCTGAGCGCACTGAATTGCTCACTGAACTTTCGCATGAAAAGCGCATTGCTCTTTTTAAAGCGTGCGGCTTCATCGCCAAGCCCGACAAAAAAGAAATTGCGAAAAGAAATAAAGACGTAAAAATCTGGAAGCAAAAACAACTTGTCGAACAAAACAGATTAAAGCGCGCGCAAACTGGAATCAGAAGTGCCCGCGAGAATACAATCTTCACTGCTCCTGAACAACTTTTACTCGACAGCAATAAGGCCTACGAAGAAGCACCGGAACTGGATACACCAAGAAACTGCTACGTCTGCAAAGCGCTGTTTACCAAACTTCATTTCTTCTACGATACTATGTGCAAGGAATGCGGGGATTTTAATTATCACAAACGTTTTCAGACAACGGATCTCACAGGTCAAGTCGCTCTTATCACCGGGTCCCGTTTAAAGATCGGATACCACGCCACACTCATGATGTTGCGTTCAGGGGCAACTGTTATCGCGACAACCAGATTCCCGGTTGACTCTGCAATGAGATTTGCTAAAGAAAAAGATTATCCGGAATGGAAAGATCGTCTGCATATTCATGGTCTCGATCTTCGTCACACTCCTTCGGTTGAAATTTTTGCCAGCTATATCGAACACAAATTCGATCGCCTCGATATCATGATCCACAATGCAGCTCAGACAGTGAGAAGACCTCCGGGATTCTACGCTCACTTGATGGAAACGGAACAACTGAATTTCCACGACATCAATCCTGAAGCTCAATTGCTTTTGAAAAACCACAACGATTTTAAGATTGAATTGAATCAGCTCACTCACGGCGATATCTCTACTGAGAAAGCGCTGCCGGTAACATGGCATGGAGAAGGGCCAGGTGTCGGTATCCGGGCCTCTGCAGAACTTTCGCAAATCCCTTACAGCTATGACAACTCGCTTGTCGCGGAAGAAGTTTTTCCGGAAGGCCAGCTCGATGCGGATCTTCAGCAAGTAGATTTGAGAAAAACCAATTCATGGCGCCTGCGCCTGGGTGAAGTTCCGACTCCTGAGCTTCTCGAAGTTCAACTGGTCAACTCAATCGCTCCTTTTGTTCTTATCAACAGATTAATTCACCTGATGAGAAAGGATTATACTGGTAAGAAGCACATCGTGAATGTCACAGCGATGGAAGGAAAATTTTATCGCTTCAAAAAAGAAGACCGCCACCCGCACACGAATATGGCCAAGGCCGCTCTCAACATGATGACTCACACATCAGCTTCTGATTTCGCCAAAGACGGAATTTTTATGAATGCTGTTGATACAGGCTGGGTGACAGACGAAGATCCGGCAGAGATTTCTCAATACAAGCAAAAGGTTCACGACTTCCAGCCACCGCTTGATATCGTCGACGGTGCCGCAAGAATTTGCGATCCTTTTATCGATGGAATCAATACGGGCAAACACTGGTGCGGCCAGTTCCTGAAAGACTACAAACCAATCGACTGGTAATGTCTGAATTTCTTCTCACATTTTTCAAACCACTTTTTCCTTCATGGAAATTTTTTGATGAGAGCACCGACACACCGGTGCTCCTTTACAAATATGTCGAAGAAAGCGAATGGAAAATCGCCATGCCCGTTCCCGCCAGAAGATGGTTCAATTTCTTGTGGAATCCATCGGGCAACTTGTACCTCGCTTATCATTCTCACATGCAGCAGCTCATGGGAGACCTCACTCATTTTGATGACAATAAACTTCATGAATTTCATGAGCACATTTCCTATCAAATCACTGAAAATTTCCTGAAGCAAAAGAACCTCACGCGCCC
>DAIQAU010000194.1:0-2866 GCA_036781565.1 Bacteriovorax sp.
CTCATCATTGCTCACAGACTGGATACGCTGAAGGCCTGCGACCGCGTCTTTGTGTTCAATCAAGGAGAGTTGGTTGAAGAAGGCCCGCTTCAGCAATTGCTCAGCGAAGGCAATTATTTTTATCGCCTTCACCATGCTCAATCTGTTCACTAAAAAATTTTAAACTGTGGTTTCAGAATAAAGAAACGCGCGTTTTCTGATGTTGGTAACGATTTCAGAAGACTTCAGTTTTGTTTTTGTTTTCACCTGAGTTTTCTTTGCTCGTTCAGCATACATAGAAAGAATGGCCTTTCCTAAAGCTAGTCCCAGACCTGGAGGGACAGCGTTTCCGATTTGTCTCCACTGCGCCGATAAAGGGCCGTGAAATTGAAAATCGTTCGGGAAACTTTGCAGGGCCGCAGCTTCACGCTGAGTGAGATAGCGGTTTTCCGTAGGATGGAAATAATTATGTCTGTGGGTCATGATCGTAGGGCTTGGCTTCTTTCTGTCGAGACGCTGATATTTCGTCTGACGAAAGCGGTTTTCACGAAGGTTCTTCCAATCGACGCCCAATTTTAATTTCTTTGTTTTGAAATAAGCTTTTTCATCGGCTTCGTATCTGACACCTTTGCCTTCAGGGATACATTTAATTCTTTCAAGCTCCAGTGGTTTTTTTATCGCCGCACCAGTCAGGTCGTGATTATAAACTTTACCGTCTTTTGCTTTCAGATTTTTCAAAGCATCGCCGACAGTCAGAATCTTGGTCTGAGTTTTCGGGAAGACGATTTTATCATTGAGGCGAGACCCGATAATAATCGTTCTTCTTCTACGCTCTGGAACGCCGTAAAGCTCGGCCGACATCACTTGCACGTCGAGAGTGTAGCCCATTTTATGAAAGAGAGAAAAAATCGCCTGAAGCGTTTTCTCGTTTTTCTTTGCGAGAAGCCCTGTCACGTTTTCAATGATGACGTAATAAGGATTGGTAATTTTCACAAGACGAATGAACTCACGGAAAAGAGTATTTCTTGTATCGTTAGGATCACCCAGACCGACAGTTGAAAAACCCTGACAGGGAGGCCCGCCGACAACAGCATGAACCGTTTGTCCTTTGATTAATTCTTTGAGTTTCTTTTCGGTCAGGTCAATGACTGAGCCGCAATAAGCGTTGGCATAGCGGTGATTGGCCTTAAAAGTCTCGATGGCATTTTTATCCATGTCGATGCCGAGAAGACAGCGCATGCCTGCTTGTTCGAGACCGCACGAAAGTCCGCCGGCGCCTGAGAATACGTCAATAAAATTAAGTGGTGTGTTTGTTTTCGTCATGTGTATGACTATTATCTAAATGTCAGTGTAATATTGTCAAATTTATTAGGCCGATTTTTTTTCGGATATTTTTTTCTTGAGAGGTCCCGGAAGGTGAAATTTGAGGCCGGATTCTTCGACCGCGGCCGCCGGATGATAGAATTGATCGCGGTCTTTTTTCCAATTCCAGTCCCGGACGATTTTTTGAATTGAAAAACTGTAATCTTTCTCGCGTTTCACGTGATAATTCACATGAGGCATCCATAAATTGAGATCATGAGAGAAAATAAAAACATTCTGTTTGTGTCTGCCAATGCTTTCTCTGAGGGCGGCGATGAAGATTGAGACAGTTTCCTGATCGAGATCTTTTTCAGGTTCTTCCAGAAAAATAAATTGTCCTTCGCAGACAACGGCCTTTAAAAGGGCGCTGACCTTTCTCATCTGCGCATCAGCGTGAAGAGGAAGCTCATTGGGAAGGGCCACTTTCTGATAGAGATGTTCAAGCGTGCTGTTATGAGGCTCTTTTAAAAATTCCTGAAACTGCATATCTTTGGAGGCCGTTAACGAATTCGGACTCCAGTCCATTAAAATATTCTGAATCAGAGTCAAATCGGGAATGAGGTTATCACCGCGTGAAACGTAAGAAAATTTGTAGGGAAGATTTACGCGATTGAATTTCAGAAAGCTGATGAACTCAGACAGACGCGAAAAATTTTCACCGGTTTCTTCGGTGAAAAGATAGATATCGAATGTGTCTTCGAAGTTAACTTTGGTCATCGCAATCTTATCGGACCCCGACGACTAGGGCTTAAGAAAAAGAATGCCCGAGGTTATTGATCCAGTACCTCTCTTTTCCACTTCTTAAAAACATTTTTAAAAATTTAATTGTGGGCCATAATGAAAGAATGAATGAAAAAGCCTCCAATCAAACAGTTTTAGTTGCCCTCACGGGTGGGGTGGAATCCACTGTGGCAGCCTATCTTTTAAAGAAGCAAGGCTATCGTTGCATTGGAATCGGATTGCAATTTTTTGAGCCAGGTGAAAGTCCCGGTCCGTTTGGCGATGTCATCGTCAGCGATCTCACAAAAATTAAATCGATCTGTACTTATCTCGATATTCCTTTTTATGCAGTTAATGCCAGCGAGATGTTTGCTGACTACGTTCTCGATCCTGTGGTGGGAAGAGTTTTATCGGGTCATACTTTTGAGCCCATGGTCTTTCTCAATTACGTTCTGATGGAAGTTCTTCTCGAGAAAGCAAAAAAATTTAATACGAATCTGGTTGCTACCGGACATTACGCAAAAGTTTTAAAAAACCAGAAGACCGGATCCTTTGAATTGTTGACGGCCAATGATCTTGAGCACGACCAGTCTTATATTCTTTCAAGGCTTGAACAAAAGCATCTCGCCTCTTTGATTCTTCCTCTCTCTGAAATCCGAAAAAAAGAAGTAGAGAAAATCGGTGAACTCATCAAAGTCGAGTATTTAAAACGTCCAAAGGGAAATGTTCCTCATATAATGCGCGACCCGCGAATTAAGGAACTGATTGAGGAACGTTCACCAAAAGATTTAAGAAGAACGGGAAC
>DAIQAU010000195.1:0-2856 GCA_036781565.1 Bacteriovorax sp.
AGTTGAAAGAAAATCGACTTGAAATAATTTATGGCGAAGCACTTTATTGGGACGAAGTTCAATCATCAGCGCTTCCATCATCTGATTAATCAAAAGTCCCGCAGGAAGAAATTGATCTGTACGGACTTTCTGATCATTCATTTTATCAAACATGTAATAGTAAAGATCTTCACCATCATGCCAAACTCTGAATTCCGAACGCATGCGGTAATGAGATGGTGATGAAGGAAAGACTTCCAAAGCAGGAGGAGAAAATTGGGCGAACATCTTTGTCAGGCGTTCTTTTTTTTCTTCGAGCTGTGCTTCGTAGTTTTTCATTTCCATAGTCTGTTCCGATGAATGTGATAGTGAAAAACTTTATCATATCTCTCCTGTTTTGAAAGCCGAAACGTTGCTTAATGTGGGCACCAATTTGCATTTAAAAAAGTGGATAGTTCTATCAGGAGCAATATATGACCCACTTGCAATCATCACCAGCTATCAAAAATCCCCATGACCGGGTTAGAGCACACAGTCCTAAAGCCTTTAACAAAGAAATTGATCAGAAAACTGATTACCTGATTAAATCAACAATGCAAGAAGGCACATTCGCCATTAGAGAACGACTTCTTCAACTGGATAAAGAATGGGACATTGACCGCGCCCTTGATCTTTTATTTGCGACAACTGTGGCTGCTCAGCTAACGGTCGCAGTGAAAAGAAAAAGTACCCGTTTTGCCTGGTTTCCTCTTATTCAAACGGTTTTTCTTTTCATGCATTCAACTTACGGATGGTGCCCTCCCGTTCCGGTTCTTAGAAAACTGGGATTCAGAACACGTTTTGAAATTCAATCTGAAAGAGAAGAACTTCTGAATGCGTTGATTAATCTTGAAAGTGAGTACCCTGGAAAGAAATTTACAGTCGCTGAATACGACGTCTACGGTTCTATATAGGAGTTTTTTATGAGAGAAAGCGATAAGACAGATAAAGTTGATCATAGAAATATGAGTGACCCCATCCCGGAAAGAAAAGATTTTATAGATCATTTGAAAAAGAATGCTCCTGTAGATGAAGAGAAGCTGAAAGAGGCCAATAAACAGGGAGCTAAATAATGAATCGGAATTCACGAGACAGAAGTCCGCGATACCGCAGCCCTGTTTATGGCAACGAAGAAGTTGAATCCAACTACCGCGGAAAAGGACGTGGCTTTTCAAATCCCAATGACAGTTACGACCGCCAGGCCGATCAGATGTACGACCACGATTTCTCCAAAGACAATTGGGGACAAGATGAATATGTAGACGCTGGACCTTTGAATGAAAATGAACTTAAAGGCTCTCGTCAGATGCACGACCGGGAACACTATGGTTCAGCAAAACCAGATTATCCCCGCGGCCGTCCGTTTGAAGCCACTCAGGAAGAATATCCCCTGCGCCGTTCACTTCATCCTAACGACCGAAAAAGTTTTTCTGGAGTCGGTCCAAAAAATTACAAACGCTCCGATACACGCATTGAAGAGGAAGTCTGCAACATTCTTATGAAAGACAGAAACATTGATGCGAGTGATATTGAAGTTCACGTTCGCGACGGCGTTGTCCTCTTATCAGGAACGGTTGACAGCCGCATGGATAAAATCGAAGCAGAGATGGCCATCGAAGGAGTCGCCGGCGTCGAAGATATTCAAAATGAAATTAAATTGAAAAAATGGGGCGATTATTCAGACCGGCCTTATCAACGGGATTCTTCTGACCGCAACCCTGGGGAGAAAGAGAAGGATCGGTATTACTGATCCGTTGGATGTTGGACTCCAACATTACCATTGACCAGTATTCTCCATTTCTTTCCATGGCGATTGAGGGGCCAGTGCTTCTCCTTTTTGCAACAATTCAATTGATTGATTGTCCGGCGATTTTACAAAGGCCATATAACCGTCTCTGGGCGGTCTGTTGATGACGACGCCGGCCTTCATAAGGCGTTCGCAAGTTTCATAAATATTTTCTACCTGAAACGCAAGATGACCGAAGTTTCTGCCGTAGGTATATTCATCTTCCTGGCCCCAATTGTAAGTGAGTTCGATTTCAGGTTCGCCTTTGGCCGTGGCCAGAAAGACAAGCGTAAATTTTCCTGCCGGATATTCATTACGTCGCGTTTCAATCAGGCCTAATTTATTAACAAAGAAATCCAATGCACGGTCTAAATCTTTTACTCGCAACATCGTATGGAGAAATTTCATTTTTTTACTTCCTGTTTTTTGATTTATGCACCAAAATAATGGAGCTAATCATATCGCTGTTAAAGGAGTTACGAAATGAAAAAAATTCTCATTCTCTTATCTGTTGTGGCCATGTTTCTGACTGGTTGTGCAAGTGAAAACAAAAGAACATACGCAGGAGCTGGTATCGGTGCAGCTGCAGGTGGCGCTCTAGGGGCCGTTCTTGGAAAAGGAAAAGGCGCAGCTATCGGAGCTGTTCTTGGCGGGACGCTTGGTGGTTACGTTGGTCACCGCATGGACAAGCAAGCTAAAGAACTTGAGCAAATTGCAGAAACAAAAAGAACTGAACAAGGTCTTGTGACAAAACTAAAAAGTGACATCCTTTTTGATACTGGAAAATCTGATCTAAAACCACAAGCTCAGGATAACCTGAAAAAAATGGCAGAGATCATGAAGAAATATCCTGAGAACGTTCTCACAGTTAAAGGATATACTGACAACACAGGTTCTAAAAACGTAAACGATGAACTTTCAGCGAAGCGCGCAGCTGCAGTTAAGCAAACACTTGTTGCTTCAGGAATGCCAGTTGAAACGATTTCAACAATCGGTATGGGTGAACTCAATCCAATTTCTGATAACAGCAAAGCAGACGGAAGAAAACAAAA
>DAIQAU010000196.1:0-2704 GCA_036781565.1 Bacteriovorax sp.
GCAAACTGAACTTTTTCATTATTGGCCTGACCGTTTTTAATGGCCTCAGTTACCTGATGAGCATTTGATTCGACTTGCTCTTTTTCCTGATCAAAGGCCCTTCTCAATTCTTTGATCAAATCAAAAAATCCTGGAGTATTATCTTTGGATACAGAGGGAAAATAGGTTCCGACAAAGTAAGGTCTCATGTCCGGAAGCAGGAAAGCGGAAAGAGGCCAGCCACCATTATTGCTGAAGAGCTGAGCAGCTTTTTGATAATAATTGTCGATATCCGGAAATTCTTCGCGATCCACTTTTATACAAATAAAATTTGCGTTTAAAAATTCAGCTATCTCTTTATTGCTGAAAGAATCGTGGGCCATGACATGACACCAGTGACATGAAGAATAGCCGATGGATAAAAAAATCGGTTTATTTTCTTCTTTAGAAGCTATCAGGGCTTCAGGACCGTAAGGCCACCAATGAACCGGATTGTTCTGATGTTGCTTTAAATAAAGTGATTTTTCGTTGTTTAATCTGTTGTACGCAAGCTTGGAATTCGTCATGGATATGCCTTTGAAAGATTAATGCGAGAGAATGTTTGTAAAAAATAATGGTCCAATTATAAGCTCCACTATTCGTTAAAGGGAAGAAATTATTGTATTTCAACCCATTTGTCTAAATATGAAATATTTTTATGATGACTGAATTAGTCTAGACTTGAACACCGGGCCCTTGTTAAAGCATACGGATGAAATTTTTAAAGGCCCTCATATTCGTAGGTTTGCTTACTGTTTTCTGGACGAGTGCGACGGCAATCAAAGATTATAGACTTGAAAAACTAGTGGCTTCGGGAAAGATCCCATACGGCCCTGTTCCGGATGTATCGCCTGATTACTATTCTTATAGCGGTCTACATGCAGCGTTTGATTCAAAGCTTGATTTAAAAAGAGCTGAAGAATTTTCTAAATCTGAGTTCGAAGTTCTTATCTTGAATTCACTGGATTCCAATGTACGCAACAATTTCAGAACTTATCTGAAACCAACTCTGACGCTTTCTGAAGAATATCAGATGGACCCTTTTTGGATTATCTCCGTCATGATGGTTGAGAGCGGTTTTAATTCAAAAGCGTTAAGTTCGAAAAATGCCAAAGGATTAATGCAGGTTCAGCCTGAAACGGCAGAGCATTTATACTCATTGATGGGTAAAAAAATGTCTGATCATGAGCTAAATTTGAAACTTCATCATCCAGATGAAAATATCGAAATTGGGATTTTTTATTTAAAAAAACTTCTACAAAACTTTCGTCTTAATTATGGTCTGGCGACAATTGCCTACAATGTCGGTCCGAATAAATTAAAAGATCTAATTGTACTTGATGAAATAGATACAACCAATTTTTCTTATTTGGTCAAAGTGCAAGATAGCTATAAAACTCTCACTAAAAATTTTCAAACTGAACTGCGAAAAAAGGCCCGCCCATTTGAATCCACTTTTGTCGTTAGAGAGCAGGGAAGAAAGCTTGAAGATCATCTTTTAAAACTTTATACGTCCGCCTCTGCTTTGGATAATGAGGACTACCTTCTTACTTCAGAGAATCTCGACCGTTTGCCTCGTAAATCTTTAGCCTTTTAATATCTTACTTCTATACTTTGCGTCTTTTTTTCTGAATCATAGGTGTTAAATTTAGAAGATTGAAAATTTTCACGGACACACACACTATGCCTCTTAACACTACTGAGACTAACGCAAAAGTTATTGCGTCTAAAGTCATTGCTATCGATGGTCCTTCCGGATCTGGAAAATCCACTGTTGCCAAAGAACTCGCTCGCGCTCTTGGTGTTCTTTACATTGATACCGGCGCAATGTTTCGCGCTCTCGCTTACATTGCTGATGAAAAGAAAATAGAACTCGTCGAAGGACCACTGCTTAATGAATTTTTAAATTCTTTGCAAATGGACTATGGAATCAGCTCTACTGTTCTGATAAAAATCAACGGACAAGATCTCACTGAGAAAATCCGTGAGCATCATGTTTCAAAATTAGCTTCAACGATTTCTCAACTTCCGAGCGTAAGAAAATATCTTCTTGATTATCAACGTTCACTCGCACAAAACAAGATTTGTGTGATGGAAGGAAGAGACATCGGTACTGTTGTTTTTCCGGATTCTTTCTGCAAATTTTTTATTACGGCATCAGTTGATATCCGTGCTGACAGAAGGTTGAAGCAATTGCGTGAAAACGGAGATGACAAAGTTTCTCTTGAACAGATTAAAGAAGATGTTCGTAAAAGAGATGAAACGGATATGAACCGGACTTTTGCTCCTCTTAAAAAAGCGGATGATGCTCTTTTGCTTGATACTTCTGATTTAAAAATGGATGCAGTTATCGGTATTCTTGCAAATGAAGTTAAATTCAGGGCAGCGCATCTCGGTTTTAATTTATGAGAGTTTTGATCAATAGATCTGATGCTATCGGCGACTCTATTCTCACTTCCCCGATGGCCAAAATAATTAAAGAAAAATATCCGGAAGCCAAAGTCACATTTCTTCTGGCAGGAAAAAGCGCGGATGTTTTTAAATCTCATCCCTATGTTGACGAGATCAGGATTTATCATCGCAACGCTCGTTTTTATGCAAAGATCAGAGAGATTTTCCGAATTTTTTCTGAAGTAAAACCTAATTATTATTTTTTTGTTGGCGGAGGATATCTTCCCAATTTTGT
>DAIQAU010000197.1:0-2700 GCA_036781565.1 Bacteriovorax sp.
GAGAATGGAAAAAGACTTTCAGGCGGCCAGATGAAGCGACTCTGTCTCGTTCGCAGCATTATGAGTGAAGCTGATATTCTCATCTGGGATGACCCGTTCTCTTCTGTCGATCTCATTCTTGAGAAAAGCATTATTCAAGAGCTGCGCTCACACGACGTTCTAAAAAATAAAACAGTCATTTTGACGAGTCACCGTTTATCGACCGTAAAGAATTCGGAATTTCTTATTTTCATCGACAAAGAAGAAGGGATTGTCGAAGAAGGGACAGTGGCAGAACTTTTAAAACAAAATAGCAAAACGTATGAATACTTCCAAAAGCAAATGGTATAATTTATTTTTCTTTCAAGGCTCGCTTTCCATGGTGGTCTTGTTGTTCGTGTGTCTGGCCATCTCGGCCTATCTGGGCGCACTTACTCCGCGGTTGATTTCAGATCTCTCGCGGAACTACGACAACGATGCTCTCTTTCATACATCGGTGATCGCTCTTTTAATCAACTTTCTTTCGGTTTATACCAATAGAGTCGTCTATCAGCTTGCCGTGAATAAATACGTGCGAATGCTGGTTCAATATGCGCGCACGGAGACTTATGGCCGCTGGCTTGCCAGTCATGAACTCGACAGCGACAAATATCCTCAGGGCGAAATCATTTCGCGTGTTATGTCCGATACGGAAGCTATTCGCGATCTCATTTCTTCAGGATCATTCGGTATTTTCATCGATCTCTGCTTTGTCGTTTCGTGTCTGATTGGATTTATAACTCTTCAGAAATTTACCGGATTTTTTATTGCCGGAGTAGAAGTCATGGCCACAGTACTTCTGATCTGGGGCTCGCAGTTGATGCGTGATATGTTTATGCGCCTTCGAAATGCGCAGGCACAAGTCAACAGAGTAACGGCCAACGTGCTCGGTGGTTTCAACCAGATCTATTACACAAAACATGATGAATACGCTTCAAAAAAATCTGTTGTGGCCTTTGAAGATTTTCTGGTGAAACAAAACCAGGTTAACACAATGGATGCGCTTTACTACGCCAGTGCGGAATCGCTGTATCCCATTCTTCTGGCCCTGGTGATTTTTATTTTTCCTTATTCTCATTTAACTGAAGTGGCCTTGATCTTCGCCATTGTCGATTTAATTCAAAGATCCATTAACCCTATCAAAGAAATTTCCGGCAAAATTGCCAATATCCAGCGCGCTTTCACCGGGATCGACCGCATTCAAAATTTCCTGAATGATATTCCTCATTATCCGGCAATGCCTTCTGATCTCGAATTAAAAAGAAATCCATTTCAAAAAATGCAGGTGAGCATTCCTCATTTTGAATATCCTCGTCGTGGTAATGCTGAAGCTAAAGAAAGAGAGACATTTTCGCTGGATGAAATTGAATTCGAAGGGCGGCCTGGTGAACTCATCGGAATCGTCGGTTTGTCGGGAAGCGGAAAATCCACGCTATTAAATATTCTTGCAGGAAATATTCTTGCACCTTCTGCCGATGTAACACTCTCCATGGGAACACCGGAGAGCTCATACCAATTGCATCTGAAAGATCTTGAAGAATACAGAAGGGAAGTGAGCATTGTTTCTCAGGATTCCCATATATTCAGTGAAAGTCTGATGTTTAATATAACTCTTAAAAGAGAAAGACCTGATGACTTTGATGAGAACTGGGAATTTCTTTGTCAGAATATTCCCTATCTTCGCACATGGGGTTTAGGTCCTGATGATCTTGTTGAACCTTCTAAGCTTTCATTGGGACAGAGACAGCTTCTCGCCGGAGTCCGTGCCTGCTATATTAAAAAGAACATCGTCTTTTTTGACGAAATTTCATCGGCCCTGGATTCTGAACTGGAATTTGCGCTCAGAAGACTTGTTCTACTGATTCAAAAATTTTCACTGACCATTATCGTGGCCCATAGAGTGGAGACTATTGTTTCGGCCGACAAGATTCTGGTTATGGAAAAAGGCCGAGTGATTGACTCCGGTACTCATTACGAACTAATTAAACGTTCGCGAGTCTATCAGGATTTTATCAGTGAGCTCTCGCATTCCTGAGCAATCAGAGCTATCATTAGGATCATTTAGTTTATTAAACGTATGAAACATGGAGAGTTTATGCAAAAGAATAAGTTCGGCCTGACAATGCTCGGCCTCTTATCAGTTATGGTTGTTTTCTTTGCCTGCCAAAAAGAGGCTTCTTCAAAAGCAAATTTCATTTTCAAGCCAGCTCCAGCAGCGGGTGTTGCTGCTAAAATCGGCAACGAGCAAGTTTCAGAAAAAGAACTTTATTCTGGAATTGAAGGGGATATCTATGAAGCTGAAATGAAAGTTTATGAAACTAAATTCGGAAAGCTTCAAGCAATGATTCTTGAAAAATTCATGAATCAGGATCCGAATAAAAAAGGACTGACGAATGATGAGTTCCTTAACAAATACATCGCAAAAGATGTCAAAGTTACTGATGCAGATATTGAAAAATTTATCAAAGACAGACAAATTCCAAAAGATCAGGTGAATCCTGAAATCAAAGAAAGAATTAAGCAATATCTCGAAGTCGAAGTGAAGAAAAATGCAGTCGACAAATGGATTGCTGAAAAAACTAAAAGCACACCAGTTGAAGTTTACATTCCAAAACCGCAAAGACCGGTTTTTGATGTGAACATTAAAGATGCTCCGGTTAAAGGATCAGACAGCGCGAAAGT
>DAIQAU010000198.1:0-2581 GCA_036781565.1 Bacteriovorax sp.
TTTTTCAACATCTCTTCTTTCATCATGTTGATCATGACGTCAGTTCCGCCTTGAAAAATATAAACGCCTTTGCTCATGAAATTCGAAAAAACGATTCCGTATGAAATCGCGGGATCTTCCAGATTCGAACCGTTGGCATAAACAATTGGTTCCAGAAGAAAACGGGTAATATCATTTCTTCCCGGAAAAAATTTCTCAAACAATTCTCCGTTGGTCATGGAGGAGTTGTCATAAAAGTTCATATTGGCGAGTTCAGTAAAAAAACCGTGAACGGTTTCTTCTGCCACTCCGAATTTTTCCATCAACACTTTTGTAAAATGCTCTTTTGTGAAATCAGTTTCGACTTCAAATTGCGGATTGATATAGCGGACAGACTTGAGTTGATGAATGCGGTCTGCGATTTCCTTGTTCCAGTATTTTCTACAGGTCTTGATCATTCCGACCGGAAAACCGTGCAAACTGACATCAAAAACGTGTTGCCCGTCAGATCCTTGCATTGGTCTCTTAAACCAGGTTGCAAAACCGCCAAGCTTATTGTGGGATTCAAGAAGAAGAACTGAACGACCGTCTCTTCCCATTTTATTTGCGAGAGTCATCCCCGCAAGACCTGCGCCTACGACGATGACGTCGTAGGACTTCTCAATTTTTTCTTTTGATGAAAATAACATAATGGAAGGAGACTAGCGCACAGGAGACAATTTGAAAACTGCAGAGCCCAATTCTTTGTTGTCCGGGTAACTAACGATTAGACAATAAAAAACGATGTCGCCTTTTTCATTCATATGCACATCTCCTCCGAAGCCCGGGTAATTCGGGTTGTGGAGAATTTTAGCAGGACCGACGTCAGTCATGATTTCATCACCTTCACCGATCAGACGTTTCACGCCTTCTTCAGAAGCGAGATAAAGACCGCGTTTCCCTTCTGAGTTTTTAGCGCGGAATAAAACAGTTCCAGTATCATTAACGCGCGAACCGAACATTTCAATTTCTGAAATATCGTTCTGACCTTCAATGGCCACAGGTTTTAACGATCCATCTTTTGCGACAACAATTTCTTTTTTAGATTCAAGCGAAGTCGCCGTAAAGCTGATCACACCATGCTTGGAAAGTGAAACCGTGTTGCCGAATCCTAAGAATGGTGAACGTGGATCAGAATCTTTATCGCGCGCAATTGTTGCCACTTTGTAGCCAGGAGCTTTTGGATCAGTGGACTGAGTTAACGTCAGAATCGAATCAGGATTACTTTCATCCCATTGTCCTCTTTCACCCATGCGCGATTTAAAGGCAATAACTCCTGCATCGTTTACAGTCGGACGAAACAGATAAGATGATTTAATTCCGGAACTCTCTACACCTTCAGCAATAATTTTATTGAGATTTTTTCCGGCATATTCATAAAACATTCTGTCGTTGGCGTCGTCAGTTGCACGGAAATAAATACGGCCATTATTTTTTAACTGAGGATATGTGTAAAATTGAATGGGAAGATTATCAGGTGAAAGAACCTGATCTACTTTTAAAGTGTTTACATCGAGAATGAAAAGACCGTCAGTCACACCTTCGTCGTAAAGATTGAAAGCAATTTTACCGTTTTCGCTGATGGATTCAGGTTCAGTGAGAAAACGCTCATCTGGGGCCACGTAAATAATTTTTCCGTTTTCATCTTCAACTGTTTTTACCCAAAGGGCCTGGTTGTTTTCTCCCTCTACGGCCATAAGTTTAAAGGCAACGTCTCCGCGATCATTGATAATCGGACTCGTATTGTTCAAAAAACTAAGCGGTGGAAGATTGTAGCCATCTTTGATATTCGCGCGCGCGAGAATTTCCGGCGCTTTGTATTCAGGAAGAGCTGCGAGTGAAATATTGGCCGCAAAGGCCATCGACAAAAATATAATAGTTTGTTTTTTCATGGTTCAAATCCTTTTTCTTTTTTGAGCAGAGACATCGCTATTTTTACACCGTCAACAGCAGCGGAAGTGATTCCTCCGGCGTGACCGGCGCCTTCACCACAAGGAAAAAGTCCCTGGTGGCTGGTAGACTCCATCGTCTCTTTATCGCGCAATATTGTAATGGGAGCACTTGTTCTGGTTTCGGGAGCTATCAAAAGCGCCTTATCAGACACAAAGCCTTTTAAACTTTCATCAAATTTTAACAGAGCATTGGACAAATGTAACGTAACAAATGATGGAAGAATATCTCTGAGGGAGGTTCTCACAATTCCCGAAGGAGTCGATGTTTTGATCTTATCCAGATTGGGATTCAGTTTGTTTTCCATAAACTCTTTCAATGTCTGCGCCGGAAGTTCGCGACCGCTGGCATTTTGCACGCTTGCTTCATAGGCCTTTTTCTCAATGCCATGCTGGAATTCCATGCCGGCAAGCAGATTGTCAGATAAAAAATCCTGACCGGCCTTTACACTGACAACGAGAGCGGCGTTCGACCAGCGTGAATTTCGAGCGTAGTTGCTCATGCCGTTGACGACAATACCGTCCGCTTCAGTTCCGCTTGAAAGCACATAGCCACCGGGGCACATACAAAAACTGTATGTTCCTTTTTTAGTCTGCGCATCCTCGTAAGAAAG
>DAIQAU010000199.1:0-2574 GCA_036781565.1 Bacteriovorax sp.
GATTTCAAGACGCCTTCTACGGGCGTAAAAACGCCGTTAAAAAACATTTCCAAAATGATCACTCAGTACCCTGGTAAATTTCAGGTGAAATCGGTCATCGCCGACCACCGCGACTTTCTGGCAACTCTTGAAGCTTTTAAAACGCTTCATGCCGAAGGACACGGCATGCCTTTTCCATGGGTACTCACTCCATGCTATAACACTGAAGAAGAATTCCCGATGGAGCGCTTTATCTCTGTGATGAAATGGAACGAGGAAAATGGCGGATTGTTTCGAGTCATCGGTCAGCAGCACAAGTGGATCTTCGGGCCTGATAAAAAACAGGTTTAACTTTCTCGAAGGAATCTTTCATGAAATTCATTTCTTTTTTTGTCGCAATGTTTTTGTGCGCTCAGGTTCTCGCCGGAGTGAGCACTTATAATCCGGATTGGTGGAAAGAGGTTCCCAGAAGCGAGGCCAAGGATTGGGAGATTCTTCCACAGGATGCAAAGGCCGGTGAAGTTATTCTTTCAAAAAGAACAGAGCTCGGCGTTTTCTCAAACCTTGCTTTTTCTCCTTTTGAGCTGGACGGCATACGCTATAACTCCATCGAAGGTCTCTGGCAGGGCATGAAATATCCCGATCCACTTTTACCGGAAGACCCGCGCCTGGAGCTTTCTGGTTGGACTCACAAACGCTCTGAAGTTTATCTTCTTTCAGACTGGGAATCGAAGAACGCCGGAACTGAAGCCAATGCCATCACTAAAAAAGCGGGAATCGACTGGATCAGTTACAAAAACAAAAAATTCAATTACCGCGATATGGGGGAAGGCTCACTCTTTCACCTCGAATTAATCACCAGAGCGACAAAAGAAAAAATTGAGCAAAATCCGAAAATAAAAGAACTTCTTTTGAAAACTAAAGGGCTTCTCCTGAAGCCTGATCATAAACAAAATGACAAAGACCCCGCCTCATACCGCTACTTTGATATTCTGATGAAAATCAGAGGCGGAGAGTAAGTAAAGATTACAGGTTTTCTCTTCTCGGTCAGGGCAGGTGATAAACTGACTGCCTATGAAAACAACAATCCTACTGACACTTTTAGCGTTATCCTCTTCAACATTTGCTGCAGAAGCAGACAACTTCACTGCGAAGTTTTTAAATCTGTCCGATTCAAGCGGGCCGGTGAACAAGCTTGCCAATGAGTATCTGAATCAGGCCGTAGCGAAACTCAATAGCGAAGGCGAATGCGGTCAAAAAGATTCGGATGCAAGGCTTTACGAAGAATTGAAAAAATATTTCTCCAATCACAGCAAAGGCGAGCTGGTTAAGACGATTCTTTACCGCCAGACAATTGCTAAAACTGAATTGCCCTTAAAGCAATCCGTCTATGGTGAATGGACAGTCACGAACGGTTACCTGCTCGGAAGAAAAAAAGCAGCAACTTCGCCCTTAGCTTTATCTCCGTTGATTCAAATTGGAGATCAGGCCATCGGTGTAGATAAACTTGAGCACATGTTTGGTATGGGCTTTAGTTATTTCTCACAATATTACGGCAAAAAGAAATCAATCGAACACGTTTTGAAAGTGGGCATTTTGAAAGAGAAAACTTTCCTTGGCGGAAATATTCTGGCGACCGGTGTCTTCTCGTATGGAGATCTGGCAGCGAATTTTAACGGCATGAGATTCTGGAATCACGTGTTGTTAAAAGAAGACGATATTCTCGGCCGTGAATATAATCTCGGGCCGTATGTTGCCTGCGAAAATTCAAAGTGGGCAGTTGTTCAGGAAATAGATTTTAGAAATTATATCGATGCTTCAATGGATGAAAGCATCAACTGCTCGAAGTTTGCCAGCAAATCAGGTGAACAGAAATTCAAGAAGGCCATTACTGCTATGAATGCTACTTGTGAAGGAGCAAGTGAGAGAATGCTTGAGCTGAAAGAAAAATACAAGGCCCAAAATATTCAGCATTTTATTCTCAATGACGACGGAACTGATACAGTTTCTTATTTTAATGAATTTTAATTGATTGGAGTTGTCTAAAAGCTGTGAAGGATGTGAAACGGCAGTTCATGTGATAAAAGATTATTATGACCGACGAGAATAAGCCTAAACCAGTTGATATAGACCAGATCGATCTTGAGAGAATGAAGCTCAAGGTTGCGGATATGCCTTCTCTTCTCGAATATGCCCATTCCGTGGGAGGATTTGCGATCACCCCGACTCATGAAGGTCAGATCAAAGGTGTTGCCCGCGAGGCGATGAAAGAGCAAACAGAAGAGCAACTCAAAATTATTTTTGAACAAATGAAAGTTCTTGCTCAACAGGTTCAGGATATTAAAAAGCGCGTGCATGTTTCCGATTTGATTTATGGGGTGAAAATGAGTTTTCAACCAGTGATCGGAAAAGTCTATTTTCTTTATGAAGAAAAAGAAGGTGAACGTTTTCTTTCATTAATTTCCCCGAAAGAGTGGGGAGATAAAATGAAAGATCAAAAGTACCTGGCAGAAGTCAGACTCAATGCCGATCACACCTGGAAAGTTATCGATTCAGCGGAAAATCTTCCGGATCTTTTTTCTGAGAAATTCTAAA
>DAIQAU010000200.1:0-2546 GCA_036781565.1 Bacteriovorax sp.
CGCATGTACCGAAGAGCATTCGAGGAGAAATCGACAAAATGAATTTCAGACGATTCATCAAAATTATATTGCTGAAGAATTTTGACAGGCTTGAATCCGGCCGCAACACTCAGAAGAACTTCTGGCCGGAAATCTAGAGAAGGAATAGAAAGCTCTTCATTGTTAAAAAGATAGACATCCTGCCGTGCCTCAGCCGCTCTTTCCGCAATTTCTTTTTCAATCTTTTTTCGTGCGACAATTTCTCCATCCAGAGGATAAGAATACTCTTTGCACGCACGCAATTCTTCAGAGAGATTAAGTACTCGCATCTCTTTTTCTAAAGCGCAAGCAATGACTCTGCTTCCCCAATGAGCGATACCTTCAGTCTGCCCCTGAGATTTTTGAATCCATTCGGGAGTGTAATTATCATGCACATCTTTCCCTCTTGAGAACAATGGCATCTGCACTATCTCATTTCCAAAAAAAGAACCGAAAGAAACAGCGCCACTTCCCTTCCATTTTTCAATATCAAGAATTAAAAACTGCTGATGAAAATAAGGAATTTCTCCGGGATGAGCGATGATATGGCCTGAAATGAAAACATTTTCGGCCCGCATTTTTTGAATTTGTTTTAAGCATTCCAAAACAAATCTATGCGTGTTTTTTACAAATGTTCCTGCAGCACAAACGATAACAAACTTATCTTTTTGAATATTCTTTAGGTGCTCGTCTAAATTATCAGTTAAAGTAAAATGAAGTGGAAACAAAGAGGGTTCAGTGATTTTAAAAAAATCATCGTCTTTAGTTTTCAAGACAACCAGTGCAATTCGTGCCCCGAGACTATCTTCACGAAGACCTGAATTCATCCAGTCCTTGAGAAGAGAGGGCGTCTTTGCGAAAGACTCTCCCAACAAAGCTTTCTTCTGAACGAGTCTTTTCACCAGCTCTTTTCTGGCAAAAATATTGTTCTGTTCCCGTGCACAAGCAAGAATGAATTCATCGCTAAACTTTATTGGCCCGTGAAATATAAGATGCATTCTTGGCATGGATGAATCATTCTTTAGCTTGTGAAATTTAGCATTATTAAAAAGAAGAACCGATCCATTATCTGAAAAAGGCACTTTCAATGAATATTCATTCGTTGATCCATTCGGATTTAAATGAGTCCAGAACACACAGCCTTCAGGCATATTGAGCGAGATATTAATCGCAAAAGATACATCGCGGGCACTATCGCTGTGGACTTTAATCTCGGTCCCTGGCTCAAGCAGCATGAAACGAATACGATCACAGGCCGCGAGGTCAGTCAGACTCTCCAGAAACTTTTTTGTTTCAGGACACAAATCCAGCAGTGGTGTATTTTGATAATTCCCGGCGTCCTCGGTGGTATAGCTGGTGTGATACTCAGTCTTCGTCGGATCTCCGCCAAAAGTTCTGAGCCCTAAGGACTTCCATCGTCCGTCAGAGGATTTATTTTCCTGAACACCAGAACGATGCTCAACAAACTGATCTATGAGCGCAAAGGCTTCTGCTATCATTGGACGAGGATCAAAGCGAACTTTCAAATCAATATAGGGAACTAAATCAAGGTGATAAAAAATTTCTTGATCAAAAGGCCATTGGGAATTTGGCGTAAAGGTATTCATCAAGAAAATTAAACCTCATTTCCCTACAAAAGGGAAATGAGGCCAATCATAAAAAATTAAGCTGGTTCAACTTCCATCATAAGGATGCCGTTTTCAAGGGCATCACCTGCTTTAACGTGAATCGCTTTCACAGTTCCAGCAGTTCCTGCTTTGATTTCGTTTTCCATTTTCATCGCTTCAAGAATCAAGAGGGTTTGACCCTTCTCAACTTTGTCTCCAACGTTGGCCATGATCTTAACGACCTTACCAGGCATTTGAGTGAAGAGACCGCCGCCTTGATCGCCACCAGCGCTAGAAGGCTTGTAACCGTGATAAAGTTTATAAACTTTATCTACGTTTAACATAAGCGCAGGAGAATCCTGACGAGCCAGCTTGTTCCAGTGAGTTCCGTCAGTCGACGCGAAATACTGATCAGCAAGCTTTCTGATGAAAACAGTTTCTTTGTTAAGTTCTTTGTTGTCTTTGATCGTTCTGAATTCGAACTCGACCATCTCAGCAGAATGAGCGCGAGTTTTCGTCAGATCGATAATGTATTCGTTTTTATCGTTATCGATTAGATACGTTCTCATCTTATAACCCCATTCTTCTGGCTTCGATACCTGCAAGCTTTTTGTAGATGTCTACATAGTTCATTGAAGTATCAACTCTCTCCTGTGGCTTCACAGTTGAGATGTAGTTAGTAGAGTAATGACCTTTAATGAAGTTTTCTTCATTCATGATCACTTTATGAAGAGGAATATTCGTCTTAAGACCTTCAACAAGAAGACCATCAAGAGCAGCTCTCATTTTACGAACAGCTACATCGCGGATAATTCCCTTAACAACAAGCTTTCCAACCATCGGGTCGAAGTCAGGCGTAACAACAAGTCCTTTATAAAGACAGTTATCAAAACGAGTTCCTTGAGGAAAATTCGTTTCACA
>DAIQAU010000201.1:0-2486 GCA_036781565.1 Bacteriovorax sp.
GAAATGACCGTTGAGGGTAAGGCCTGGGGACAAAGAAATTTTCTAAAAAGTCTTTTTAAAGCTGCCCCTAAAGATGCCAGTGGAATGGTTCATTCTGTACTGGAAGACTTTAAAGACCATTCAAAAGACGAAGTACTTCAGGACGATATTACTCTTGTCTGTATTTCAATTGATCTTCCACGTCCGGTGATTGAATCCATTGAACAGATTGATTTAAATAAAAATGAAATTTCGAACCACGCAGTTGTTATAAGTAAACTCAGCAATGAAGAAAATATTACGAGACTTCTTCCTTTGAAAAACATTAATCATGTCATCGGTTTCAATACCATTGATTTAGGAAGAGAGGCTAAGTTTGTCGATATCCTCGAAAGTCAGCCGGAGCTTAATCTCTCTGAATACATCAATGACAGCTATAAAAAGAAATTGTGGACATTAATAAGCAATAAGAAAATACCGAATGTGTTAGCTGAACTGGATGAAAAACTTAAAAGTGACTTTGAAAAAGATCTGACCGGGGCCATTCAACCGGAAGGACTCAGACTCGTAACAGAGGAACTTTTATCAAATGCTTTTTATCATTCAAAAGGTGAAGATCATCCGGTTAAGCGCGGCGAGGAGATTTTGCTCACGCCTGATAAAGAAGTTGAACTGCTCTTTGCTGTGAATGATGAATATGTGGTCATTGGAGTAAAGAGTCCGACAGGAATTTCTTCAAAAGAAAAAATTCTTTCAAGTATCCAGCGGGGCTATCAGGAAAAAACTCCTATGGCGGGAGAAAATGGAGCAGGGCTGGGGCTTTATATGGTCTATGAAGGTTGCAATCAGTTCTGGGTGATAAATGGCGGATCAGGCGGCGGTCAGATCATTTGTGTTTTTGAAAAATTTAATCGTTATAAGCAGGCCAGAGAAAGAATTACATCTTTTCACTATATGGCCAAGGAGATAAAGGGATGACTCAAAAATTAATAATCAATTCGCGAATTCTGGGCGATGAAGCTCATATTGAACTCACTGGAGTCATTGATGAAGATGCGGTCTTCGACAAGATAAAAAACCTGCAGATGAGCAGATACTTTTTTGATTTTAATAAAATCACAATGATCAATTCTTGCGGCATCAGAGAGTGGATCAAATACCTTCAGGAAATTGAAGGAGCTCGTATTACTTATCTTAATTGTCCTCAAATCATTATTGAGCAGGTCAATATGGTTCACGGCTTTATCAAGAAAGGAATCGATGTTGAATCTTTCTACGCCCCTTATTTTTGCCCGAACTGCGACACTGAAAAAAAGATTCTTTTGAAAAATACGGAAGTTTTGAATTTCAAAGCACCGGTCAAACAATGCAATACTTGCAAAGGCGATCTGGAATTTGATGCTATCGAAAAACAATATTTCAGCTTCTTGAGCCAAGGAAAATAGAATGGATTCTTTTGAATTTCTGGACGACCTTTTTGAGCCTGTCGTCGTAGCTGATCAGACAAATGCAATTGTCTATTTCAATTCGAGCTTTCTTACGCTGTTTAAGACAACGCCAAGAGCGATGAAAAAAACAGACGACTATACGATGTATTTTTCAGCTATCGTTCCTGATTTCCCTTCATTTTTTGAAGAGCTGCAAAAATCTCAGCAAGCAATCAGTTCAGAATTAACTTTTTTCCTTGAAGGAACTTTGTGCACAATCATTATAAAAGGAGTGGTCAAGGATTCAGGTCATACTATACTTCTTTTCAAAGATGTCACTGTTGAAAAACAACTCAACGATAAGTATCGCGCTCAACTTGATGAATTAAAGAGTACCCATGCTCAGATTATTCAATCTGATAAGCTGAAAGTTATCGGAGAAATGACTGCCAATATTTCTCATGAAATAAATAATCCTTTAACTGTTGCAGTTGGAAATGCAGAACTGATTTCGTTTGCTCTTGAATCAGACGACCTCAACAAACAAAGAGATCAGATTCAAAACTTTCACCGAAATATTGAGCACTCTCTTGAGCGTATCAATAAAATTATTACCAATATGAAAGAGTATCTTCATAAGAATGAAGAGAAAAAAGAATATTGTAATGCCCAGGACATTATTGAAAAAGCTAAAACATTTGTAGCTCCTTCATTGAAGGGGACTGAGATCGATGTTGAAACACGCTTTATCGGCAAAGCACCTATTCTTCTGGTGAATCAGGTGAAGATTGAGCAAGTTCTTGTTAACCTCATCAATAATGCTATTGATGTCCTGAAGGAAAAACAAACTCAAAATCCAAAAATCAATGTCGACTGCGAAGTCGATGCTGGTGGAAATTTTGTCTACATCACAGTGACCGATAACGGGCCGGGCATAGCACCAGAAGACCGCGAAAAAATCTTTCAGACATTTTTTACTACGAAGGATATGGGAAAAGGGACCGGCCTTGGTCTTTCCATTTCGAACAGAATTATTCAATCTCATCAGGGGAAGATCGAATTGCTCGATACTAAAAGCGG
>DAIQAU010000202.1:0-2482 GCA_036781565.1 Bacteriovorax sp.
TGTCCCTTCAGTCTGACAACGGCCCGGAATTTAAGACCTGGCCTCACAATGATTAAAATCGAGCACCGCTAAAAGTAAGAGAATATTTGGAGAGCGGGAATTGTCTTCCAAAAGCAATCATTTTAATGTCTCTGCATGAAAAATTTAATCTTACTTATCATGATCTGCACAACAACAACTTCTTGGGCCAAGGCGCCGGCCAAGCTACAGCATCCGCTAGAATTTATCTTTGAAAAAGTGCTGGAGAAAAAGCATCTTGATAAAAGAGACGATGTTCCCTTCCCGAAATTTTATTATCAAAGCAAGACGCCTTTAAAGCAGTTTCAGGACGCCATTGAAAAGCAGTGGGGCTTCAGACCAGACACTTTCACCAATGCGTTTGCCGTTGCCAATAACGAGGTTTATATCCTCGATGATGCCGATTATTACCGCAAACAAAAGCGCTGTATGGACGACTCGGTTGCGCACGAATTGACACATTATCTGCAGACCAAATATCAGAACTGGGACCTCTCGGATGAAAGCCTCGAATGGGAAGCTATTGATATCCAGACGGCCTTCAGACAAGAGAACTGCAAACTGTAAAAAGCTCACCTGTTAAATTTACAGGTTTCCCCTGCGAGCTCTCTTTTTGACATAAAAAGAGAGCATGAAATTTTTTTTACCCCTTTTTTCACTGATTCTGGTCTTCGCCCTGAAGGCCCAGGCTTTCGTTCTTCCGGAAGATTATAAAAATGGGACTGAAGTGTGCGAAGAACATGCTCAGGAACGCCAGGGAGAATTTTTTCAATGGGTCAATGTCCCTGTCGATTATTCTGATCTCTCAAAAGGTCAGACCCAAATTTATGCTTATACCAAAAAAGTTTTTAATCCCGATTTGCCGACAGTCATTTTTTTTACAGGAGGGCCCGGTGTAAGTTCCAGGGCCACAGAGTTTGCACTTCCCCACACGAATGTTCTTTTCTTTGAACAGCGAGGCATTTCATGTTCGCGCCCGAAAACAAAAGTGCTTTTTCTCAATCCTGATTTTTATAGCTCAGAAAATACAGCTAAAGATGCTCTCGCCGTGATTAAGGCCTGGGGACTTTCTCAGGTGAGCGTTTTCGGTCACTCTTACGGAACTATTCCTGCGACGGTCTTTGCTTCACTTTTTCCGAGCGCTACCAGAACACTTATTCTTGAAGGAGTCGTTTACCGCGCTGATGAAACACTTTGGCTCACAGAAACGCGTGATCAATTATTGCAAAATGTTTTCAATTCCATGACCGCAGAAGAAAAACAAAAAATTCTTGAACTTTCAAAAAGTAATCTTGTTCCAAATTCATGGTTTTCAAAAATTGGAAATATGATGCTGTATCTAAATAACGGAACTGAAGCTTACAAAACCTTTTTGCAGGGAATTCTCTCCAACAACGATATGGATCTCCCTTCCTTCATCAATAATTTTTTCCCTGATCCAAACAAGCCTGAAGAAACTTTCAGTTTTGGTGATGTGACAATGGGGATGATCGCCTGTCGCGAAATGAGTATGGCGGATCCGAGAATGAGTTTAACCACCATTTTTAAAAACAGCGTACTTGTCAGTGATCACAACAATGCAGACAGGAAGGCCATGTGTGCTCCACTCGGGCTCGAAAATGCTTATCAAACAAACACTCCGTTTAAAGCAGACAATTACCCGGTGAAAGTGAAAGTCATCTATCTTTTAGGTGAAACCGATGGAGCTACACCGTTAGAGCAGGGTCTTGCTCATTATGAAAAAGTCGCCATTGGATTGAAGTCTGCGCTTGTGATGAAAAACGGCGGACATCTTCCCTCTTTAGGACTGCTAAAAGACAATCGCGACTGTAGCGGTGAAGAATGTGATTCCTTAAAACAAAATATTCTTCAAACAAAAATCTTTGAAAAACTTATCAGAGCAGAAACAATTGAGAAGTCACTCATTGAAGAGTTCAACAGTGCCGGTGAATTAAAGTGGAACATTCACTAAAGACTGAACAATCTTGGTATACGAAGGCGTTTTGAATTCACTGATCATTTTTGGAATAATTACTTTCGTACTGAAGGTCTGAGTTTTATCTTTTTGGGCCTTCAAAAATTCCTCCACAAACATTTCTGCAATCAGGATGACTTTTGAAAGCGGTGATAAATCTTCCATATAGAATTTTACAAAGCCTTTCCCTTTCTTCATTCCATGATGTTGTTTAATTAAAACATCGGCCCCCATCGGACAACGTTTGTATCCAACCACCATTTCAGCTGCAAGTTTAGCGTGATTGAGGACATCATCTTTTTCTTTTTCAGTCAGCTTGTCATTTTCAATAAGATCTTTCTCGATCGAAAGATCTGGATATTTGAGGTAAATCGGAGCGAGAAAAATATCATGGAAAAAGAGAACGAAATTGATTTTCTCAACCTGAGACTCTCCTCCCCAAGTGACGTTTTTAATCATGTGATAGGCCACATAGGCCGTGATCATTGA
>DAIQAU010000203.1:0-2402 GCA_036781565.1 Bacteriovorax sp.
CCAGAGCAGTTTTACCTCATGATGGAAGAGGAAAAGCTTTTGGGCTATCTGAGTGGATGTCTCAATTCATCAGAGGCAAAAAATAGCCTGGAAGTGCCCGGCTACAGTGTTTTTGAAGATCAATTTGAGCAGTTTCCTGCTCATTTACATATCAATTTTCATCCTGATTGCAGAGGAAGAGGATTGGGCAGTCATCTTGTGGATAAGTTTGTTGAAGATCTGCAATCCCTTAAAATCGGGGGAGTTCATCTAGTGACTTCACCCGAAGCAAAAAACGTTTCTTTTTACAAACGCCTGGGTTTCACTCACGAAGTGACGAGATCATTCAATAATTCATCGCTGCTATTTATGGGGCAAGTGACCGACTGATTTAGGCGGGCATGGCCGTAGTAGTTTTCAATTTAGTTTTGTGCTAGACTTAAATCAGAAGGCGCTTCAAACGAAGCAGGGATACGTGATTTATGGTCGATCTACAATCTATTCTGGCCGAACATCGCTCCAAAAAGAAGCAAGACAGCACCCATGATAAGGGGGGCGGTGATCTTGTGCACGAGCCTAGCACTTCTGAAATTCCTGATGTCTTCTTTGATAAAGTCATTGTTGATTTTAAGCTAAGTCGAATCGAAATTCTTGTTCTTATGTATATCTATCGCCGCGTCTGGTGCTTTCCCAATCTTCACCGCTCACATGGTATTTCACAAATGATGTCTCATACTGAGATGGCAAAAAACCTCGGCCTTGCGATTGAAGATGTTTATTCAGCGTTAAGAAAGCTTGAAGAGTATGAAATGATAAAAACAATTCGCGCTGGTCAATACTTTGCCAGACGTTATTTTTCCAAAGAACTCGACGAAGCTTTTGAACAAACTTACGACGACTTCGAAATCTGATCTAAAAGATCAGAATTCTTTTTTCATCCCGATTTATTTTCTTTTTCTAACATTACAAATTCAAAAATCATATTTTCTTACATTCGACAGATTCGTGCGAAGGCGATCTATAATTGTTTTTGACACTGTTTTTCAAGGAGGAAAATATGAGATCACTTTCACTAGTGATGGGTTTATTGTGTCTGATCACAATGACCTTTCAAACAGCAAACGCCAAATCGGCAGACGCATTCAACAAGCGTTTTCAAATTGTCAGAAGTGCAGACGGAAAATTAATTGGAATTCGCGACAGAACGTTGCCGGTAAAGTTTACTGTTGAACCATATGTAAAACTGGTCAAGGCTCAATTGCAGTCTGAGCAGAACCTTATCAACAGCACGAATCTTTCAAGCTATGAAGCTGACGTAAAAAATGTTCTTGCAGAAGAAATGGATTACCAGTTTACAGGCGAGCAAAGACAATTCGATCAAAACGTTCAGTACGTTGTTGATTCCTTGAAAAAACTTGCTGTCCTGAATATCGATTTCATTTTTTCTCATGACATCTTTAAAGATGTTGTTAATCAATTCCAGGGTAAAATGACTGATGCTCTTTTACTTCTTGATCCAACAATGATTGCTAACGTAAACGATTCATCTTATTTCTATAAGAGAAACGTGACGTATAAAGCAGTGACTTGGGGACTTGATTTCGCTCGTAAAAGAATGTCGAACATTCCAATGCTGAATACTGTAAGCTACGTCATTGTTCAGGTTGAAAAACTTATCAGAGAAAGAAGAATGTATCACCAGAACATGCTTCTTCATTATCTTGAAAATTTCAAAGAAGAAGAACTTGGTCTGACTCACGATGAAGTTAATTTGGTATGGTCTTCAATTTATGAATCGCGCATTGAATGGTTTGCTTTCTGGGAATCGAGTGCTGCGAAATCAAATTGGGCGAAATATGGTGTGAATAATTTCTACACCAATTACAGAAACGCGACTGCGAATTTAAGAAATGCTCAATCGATCTACACTGAAGTGGGTGATCGTATGAACTATGCTTTCCAAAAAGTGACTTATAACAATGACAAAGTCATCGTTAACCTTTTCGATAAAGAAGGAATGTTCCAGAACAGACCAGCTGTTGCTTACAACTTTGATAAACCAACACAAATTGTCCGCAAAAGAGTTATGTTGAGTCTTGCTGGTCTCGGACTGAGCTTTGTTCCGATGAGTCAGATGATCAAAGACAATGTTGATTCTTTCATTAAGTCTTATTACGAAAAACAAAAAATTACTGAAGGCGCTCTTTTTGGATATTTCGAATCAAATGGAGATTCTGAAAGCCAAAGCAAACTTTATGCTCAGTACTTAAATCCGTTTGACGGACTTTTATTGAACTAAGATTTCTCACGTGTCTTTTTCCTCCGTAAATACAGCAGTGGCCGATTTTTTCGGCCACTGCTTTTTTAAAAACTAAGGTAGGTAATCAATGCAATTCAAAAATACAATTTTACTAATGACGGTT
>DAIQAU010000204.1:0-2328 GCA_036781565.1 Bacteriovorax sp.
CCGGTAAGAATTTCATCAACTCTTAGAGTGCGTGTTTCCGGAACAAACTATGGAGCCTCAACTTCGATTAACGACGGGCTTTGGCATCACATCGTCGTGATCAGCGACAGCAGCGCGGGCTTAATCAAAGCTTATATTGATGGTGTGGCAGAACCGATAACTGGAACACCCGCCAATTTTACAACCAGCACTGGCAATATTTATTTCGGCGGAGTGAGCGGTTCCACTGCTGAATTCAACGGTTCAATGGATGAAACGGCCATGTGGAATAAAGTCCTCTCTGCTTCAGAAGTGACCGAACTTTATCGCAGGGGAGTCAACAGATTAAAGCTTTTCTATCGCACATGTCCGGATGCAACTTGTTCGACAAATCCCGCCTGGTCGAGTGGAATTTCAGAATTAAATAATGTTTCTGGTGGAGAAGCATTGGCCACAGGCGCGTTATTTAATATCTCCACAACGAATCAAAGATATTTCCAATATAAAACGACTTTTGAAACGGATGTTGTCCCAACTTCAAGTGCGCCCGACCTTTCAAGTGTTGTGGTGGGGGGAGCTCACACATACTATTCATCAGCAGATGAAGAATTTGTTACGCAAGAAGGACTTTCTTTTAAAACACTAACTGCGTTTGCTGAAACACTCGGTGGACTTGGTTGCTCAGGAGGCGGCGTTCATTATCAATTGTCAAAAGATAAGGTCAATTGGTCTTATTACAATGGAAGTGCGTGGGCCGCAGGAACAACTTTTGTTACTGCCAGTACCGCTGCTCAACTGCAAAACGGATTGCCGAGTTATTTATCAACGAGCAATACAATCTCAGATACTGTGTATGTCAGAGGAATTCTGAAAAGTGACGCCAATGGAGCCACACCCTGCGAAGTCGACCAAATAAAACTCGACGGAAATGAGTAAAATGCTCAGGTTTAACAGGCACACTTTGACTCGCTATCTTTCCCTCTTGAGAAAATTTAAAATAGAAGCATGAAGAGCTTGCTTAGCCTCACACTTATTTTTCTTTCATTTACAGCTAAGGCCATTACTTTTGAAGATGGTGTCTTTCCTGAATACGTGACTTCGACGAGAGCTCTTGCGATGGGAAATGCTTTTGTCGCAAAAGTCGATGATGCTTCTGCTGTTTTTTACAATCCAGCGGGATTGGGAAGTGTACGCTACCCTCATTTGCATTTATCGAATTTTTCTTTCGAAACTAATAAAGGTTCAATCAATGCTGTTTCGGGAAATTCCATCGGAGATATTTTCACCAATTCTCCTAAGATGTTCAGTATAGACGGAATGAGACAGGTTCTGTTGAAAACTCCGGGAAATATTGCGCACTCAAGAGTTCAGGCGTTGCCGAATTTTACCAGCAGATATTTCAGCATGGGATACATGCTCGCAAAAAGATCGCGAGGAATTGTCACGGATGCAACTTCGGCGACAGGATATGAATTTGCAGATCGATTCGATCACGGACCCTATGCCGCTTTAAATATTTCACTCTTTGGCGGAATTTTGAAATTTGGTGCGTCTGGTTTATACCTGAAAAGAAAAGAGCTGAGTTCAACGGCCGATCCTAACGCGACAATTGTCATTGCTGACAATACGTACAGCAACGGAACGACGTTCGTTATTACTGGCGGAGCGAAGATAACTCTTCCTTTTACTTTTCTTCCTACATTTGCGCTGACTGTTCACAATTTCGGTGACACGCATTTTGCGAAGTCCGGAGCAGGCGCAGCTCCAGCAAAAATTCCCCGAAGCTACGATGTCGGTTTTTCTCTGACACCGCAAATCGGTACGAATACACGCATCCATCTCGAAGCAAATATTAAAGATCTAAGTCAGGAATACAGCGATATTTCTTCCACGAGAAAGCTGGTTTTTGGACTGGAGCTTGATTTCTCCCGTGTTTTCTTTTTCCGTCTGGGTTACGGAGATGGTTTCGGTTCTGCCGGGCTCGGCATTAAATCAAGAAAGTTGGAATTTGATCTGACGACTTACGCTGTTGATACAACAACTTCCACATTCCGCGGGCATGAAGACCGTAGGTTTGCTCTGGGTGTTTCTTCCGGATTTTAACCAACATTTTATCCTTTGCCGCCAGGCGGAATCTTAGACATTTTCCCTGCTCTTAGGTAGAGTCTTCCCAATACAATTTTTAAGGAAAAGGTACATGTTGGAAAAGACATCTAAATCAAAAGCAAATGCAAAACCTGCTGCTAAAGGATCATCAAAAATGAGTCCTTCTTATCAAAAGAAATTAGATCTCGCGAAAAAATATAATCTCGGCAAAAAAGAAATGCTTGAGATCCTTCACAACGTCTA
>DAIQAU010000205.1:0-2263 GCA_036781565.1 Bacteriovorax sp.
CGCAAAGGGGAGAGATCGATGACTAAATCGCAAGGCTCGTAAGTGTTAAGCGCTTCATCGATTGTGCGGACACGGTAGTGCTTGATTAATTCCATGTAAAGCGGGTGGTCCGGATGGGCCACAACCATTGTATTAGGATTCATAGTTGTAAAACCCCTTGCCTGATTTCTTTCCGAAACGTCCGGCCGCAACCATGTCTCTTTGCAGACGGTGTGGTTTAAAGCGGGCTTCCTGGAAAAATGCATTGTAGACCGATTCAGTAACTGAATAGTTGATGTCGATGCCGATCATATCCATCAATTCAAAAGGTCCCATTTTAAAACCGCCGACTTCTTTCATTACGTTGTCGACTTCGCGACACTTCTGTTCGTCGTAAGACTCAACTGCGCGTAGGGCTTCGCCATAAAAATTGCGGGCCACTCTGTTTACGATAAAACCCGGCGAATCAGAACATTCGCAGGCAATTTTCTTTTTATCGTTAAACCAATGAATGAGTGAAGACGAAAGACTTTTGTCTGTTTCCATCCCGTTGATCACTTCAACCAGTTTCATGATTGTGGCCGGGTTGAAGAAATGGAGACCCAGAAATTTCTTCTTTCTTTCTGGAGAGAGTCCCTGCGCCATTAAGGTGATTGGGAAAGAAGAAGTATTTGAAGCAATGACAGTTGCACTCGACATTTTATTATCAAGCTCGGCAAATAATTTCTTCTTTGCAGAAAGATCTTCAATGATTGCTTCAATAACCAGATCGGCCTTTGAATCAACTTCGTCCAGCGTTTTGACAGTGATCATTTTCTTGAATGTTTGGACGTCAGTGCTTTTTAATTTTCCTGATGCTTCAAGTTTGTCAAAACTCTGGTGAATTTTCTCAAGACTTTTTTTTGCGAAGTCGTGATTCTGATCCACCATTTCAGTGAGTACGTTTTGTTGAGCAAACCATTGGGCAATTCCTTGCCCCATGGTTCCAGCTCCAATGACAATAACTTTATCTATTTTCATATTATAATTTTTTGGGTTCGCGCTGAGGTTGATCTTCTTCGCGGTATTCCGGAAGAGTTAAACCGACTTCATCACACATTTCCTGAATTTCTTTTGTAAAGACAGCGCGGATTTCCTTATTTGTTCTTTGTTTTAAACCTAGGTTGACGTAGAGATCATTTGAAGCGCCTTTAGAAGATCCAAAAACGTTCATTACACGCGGCCACCAGAGGTTCAAGCGCTCTTGAAGAAAAGGTCTTCTCTCAGGATCTTTGCCCAAGATTTTAATCCACTTGTCTCCGTGAGCTAAATGCATGACTTCTTCTTTGTAAATTCCTTCGATTGCTTTCTTCCAAGGAAGGTAGCTTGAGTTGAACGTATCTTGTAACTGGTGTCCGGCAGCGCGGTCCATGAGGAAGTTGAAAAGAATATAGTCTTCCCAGTATTTGATGTTGTAGTAGAAAATGTTTACGCGGTAATCGTCTTTCAAACGTTGAAAACCGATTTGAACTTTATCTTCAGCAAGTTTGTAGCCTAGTTCAGTTTTTTGAACGTGCGATAAAGTATCCTGCCCCAACTCGTCCAATAGGCGGTAGATCACAGAGGCATGTCTCATTTCATCTTTTACCATTTGGGCGACAATGACTTTTTCCTGTAGAGTAGGAGCTTTTTCAATCCATGGCATATAACCAAGGGCACCTGAGTATTCTGAATCGCCTTGCATCCAGAGAAGATTTAAAAGGTGCTTGCGGTAAAACGCCGGCATATCTTCTGTCGCTTCGAATGTCTTGCCATTCTTGATGTCTTCAAAAAGTTTTAGTTCTTCAGCTGAGTAAGAGTAAGCTGGTCCTGTCATAATATTCTCCTAGTTTCCGGTAAAGTTTGGTTCACGTTTAGAAAGAAAAGCAGAAAGCCCTTCTTTGTAGTCGGCACTATTGCCTAAAAAGCGTTGAGCATAAGTCTCGCGTTCCATTGATTCGGTAAAATTTGAATCTAGTGCCGCTTTGATATTTTTTTTGATCATGGAAGATGAAAGAGGCGAGAGTTTGGCGAGTTCAAGAGCGAGCAGCATTGCCTGGGCAACCGCATCCTCATCAATCTTGTTGATGAGTCCCGCTGCTTCCATTTCTTCTGCTGTCAGCGGTTTTCCAAGAAGAAAAAACTCCATGGTTTTATGATAACCGAGAGCGCGCGAAAAAATATACGTTGAGCCAGCGTCAGGCGCTAGACCAAGCTTAGAGAAAGCTCCCATAAACTTTACACCAGGCTTAGACACAATCATGTC
>DAIQAU010000206.1:0-2257 GCA_036781565.1 Bacteriovorax sp.
GCTCAAAACGATTTAATCAAGTTTTCTAAAGACATCAGCGAGCATTTAGTGCCATCTAAGTGATTCATTTAGATTTTTCTTCCTAAATTTAAAATTCTGTTATCATTAAAATGTATCAATTTTTTTGTGCGTTTTAGAAAATTACTTTTCAGGATTTAAATGATGAAAAACTCTAAACTTGTACTGGCCACGACACTTCTTGCTTCATTTGCTGCTTTCTCGCAAACAACTCAAGCACCACAAGCACCCGCTGCAAAACCGGATCCGGTTGTCGCGACAGTGAATGGCACTGAAATTAAAAAAACACAGCTTGATCAGGCGTTTGAACAAAACCTTATGTATGTTTCTGATAAAGTTGTGACGAAAGAAAAAGTTCTCAATGATATTATCAACCGTGAAATTGGAGTGAAGAAAGCTAAAGAAGCTAAGCTTCAGGACGATCCAGTCGTTAAAGCAAAGATGGAAGACGTTCTTTACCACGCTCAAATTTCGAAAGATCTTGAAAAGAAGCTTCAGGCTATCACTGTAACTGATAAAGAAGCCCAGGATTATTACGCAAAAAACAAAGAATACAGAACAGCACATATTCTTTTCAGAATCAGAGTAACTCCACAGAAAGAAGAAACAGAAGAGGCTCTGAAAAAAGCACTTGAAGTATACAAAGAACTTCAGGCCAAGCCACAAATGTGGCCGGAACTAGCTAATAAATACTCTCAGAGCTCAACAGCTCCAGCTGGTGGCGACCTGGGCTTTAATCCGGCCGTAAAATATGCTCCGGAGTTTTTCAAAGCAATCAATGGGAAGCCTACTGGCTATATTTCTCCACCAACAAGAACTCAGTTCGGTATTCACATAATTAAAGTGCTGGGCGTTCATGACTGGAAAGAAGTTGATCCAGCTGTCTACAAAAAGATCGTTTACGATCAAAAAAGAGACAAGATTCTTGAAGAATATTTTGCAGATGCCCGCAAAGGCGCTCAGATCAAAATCAACAAAGAATTCTTGAAATAAAAAATTCTCCCCTGGTCCAATCCATAAGATAAACCCCAGCTAGTCCCTGGGGTTTTTTTATGCCTAAAAACTTGCGACTTCAATGCAGGAGTCATATAACTTTACTTAGTCTTTTTCCTAAGTAGGTTGTCATGAAATCGATTCTGTCTTTAGTTATTACCGCTATGCTTTTCAACACTGCTGTTGAGGCTAAACTGCTTGATAAAATTTCTGCCATCGTCGACGACAACATCATTACTCTTTCTCAGGTTCAACGAATCACAAAAAGTCTCGCAATTAAGAAAAACGTTGCTCCAATGATTTACGACAAGCCTGCTTATAGCAATGAAGAAATCACAGCCATTCTGGTTAATAAATTTTTGATCAGAGCAAAGCTTGCCGAACTGGGCTATTCAATCACTGACGATCAGGTTGAAGCTCAGATTAAAGCTAACGAAAAAAGATTGAATGTTGATAGAAAAGTCTTAATGGGCTTTTTAAAACAACAGGGATCTACTTTCGATGAATATTTTGAAACCCTTCGTGAAGCAATCGAATACAGCTATTTCATCAATCGTGTCATTTCACCAACAATTGCGGTCTCTGAACAAGATGTGAAGAACACTTATTTCAAGAAAAACATTAAAGATACCCGAATGAATTTCAAATACACGCTGATTGATTATTCTATCGGCAAAGACGTTATGCCAAAGGTCGACAAGGGCCAGCTTGAAAATGTCGTAAAACAATATCGTATCAACGGTGTACTACCTGATTCTTTTTCAACATTATCTGTGGCAAACCTTGATGACATGACAGAAGAGGGAATCGCACCAGAGTTGAAAAACCTTTTGAAACACACTGATGAAGGAACGTTGAGTGCACCAATCGTTTTGAACGGACAACATCATGTTTTTTTCATAGCAAAAAAAGATCTTGTTGAATCAGAAGAATTTGCAAAACAAAAAGACAAGATCCGCGAGGATTTGTTTGAAACTGCCGTTAAGTCTGAATCTGCTGTCTGGTTTGAACGCGAAAGAAACAAGCACTATATTAAAATCTCACTTTAAGCACTCAAGGCTTGTGAAATGATTTATGTGACTCAAGGACATGAAAAGGGAATTGGGCTGGAAATATTTCTCAAGTCCTTTCTTATGCTCTCTACTGATGAGCAAAAACAGATTGCACTTATTTGCAATTCGAATGATCTAAACCAGAATTTATCTGATCTCGGATTAAAACAGGAATCCTTCAGAAATTTAAGACA
>DAIQAU010000207.1:0-2165 GCA_036781565.1 Bacteriovorax sp.
GCAAGAGGAGCGAAAATCACTCTGCCTTCTGGAAGAGTGATTACACATGATGGCTATTTTTTCGCCGGCGATAAAGGCGGCGCGATTAAAGATAATCACGTTGATGTTTTTATCGGAACACATACTTCAGCACCCTTTTTCCCTTGGGTTAAAAGTAATGCAGAGAAGACATTTGAAGCTTATATCGTGACTGATAAAAAGATTATTTCGGATCTGACTGAACTTCACGCACAGTAACTTGCCCGATTAAATTGACCTGAATTATACTTTCACTATGAAAGTTTCAATTCTTTTACTGTTAATAGTTCTCTCAGCGGGACTTCGTGCAGAGATTTCCATTCAACCTTACCACAAAAAATTTTCCTGGAAACAGGAATGGTCAGAGGCCATCAAAGAAGAACTTTCAAAGGATCTCTACAAAGAGGGGGATTCGGCACTTTTGAATATTTCAATCGATGATGAAGATTTAAATGAGCTACAATGCACTGGCTACAATAAAGCTTCCAATGAAAATAAAACCGATTTCTGGATTGCCTTTTTTTCTGCGCTTACACGGGCCGAAAGTGGATTTAATCCAAAAGTTATTTCGGGAAAATCTCGCGGTCAACGCAGCTATGGATTGCTCCAGCTGGCAAAGCAAACTGCAAAAAAGGAATGTGGAATTGAGCCTCAAAGCAAAGGCGTTTTAAATGCAGAAGATAATTTAAAATGCGGTGTAAAATTAATTCAGTGGCAGCTGCAGGGAGCTCCAACTTCCACAGGAAAAAAAATGCGCTCTGATTTAGTTGGACAGCTTTTTGGTAAAGGTATTTTTCAATGGGGCCCTCTTCGCCAAAACGACCATCGCGGTAGAAAACTTCTTGTTAGCTGGTTCAAAAACCATCTAGATCAATTATCATTTTGCCGGCCATAATCATTAGTTATTTTTTTCATTTCATTTTTATCCTTTTAACCTGACCTTTTGCCCGCGAAAATTGACCAAGGACATCGAAAGGAGTTTTTATGAAAACATTACTTCTGGCCATGCTACTCGTCAGCGCCTGCAATAAAGAGATCAAAGCGCAGGAAGGCAATAATCCTGAAACTAAACCGGAAAGCGATATCTCTGCCAGCACGAAAAAAGTGTTGAGAAAAGTCGGCAGAAAATCAATGGATGAAACTTGCAAGTACACAGACGATAAAGCGACCTGTGAAAAAGAAAGACTCGCGCACAAGCGCGGCAACCTGGCCGATGAAAAAGATACTCAACGAAGAAAAAAGTTGAAGGCCGAAAAAAAAGAGCGTGAACTGGAAGCTAAGAGACAAACAGAGAAGGACGAGGATAAAACACCATGAACCTTATCTTTACTCTGATAGCTTCACTTCACCTGCAAGCCCAGACAACTCCTGTCAAACCAGTGATCGAAGCTGTTCCGAAACCATCGGTAGAAAAAACTGGTCCCGTTCAGGATACAACTGAAAAAGTTCCTGAATCAGGAGTGGACAAAGAAGATCTTGGCTTAATTAAAACAGAGAAAACAATTGTCGATAAAAGCTGCAAAATGGTGAACGGTGAATTGAAGTGCAAACATAAAAAGCGAGTGAAAAAGAAAACGCTTTAAACTGAATTTGCATTACATATTAAATCATCATAAAATCTTATAATGAGGTTTTATGAAGATCGACTCACTGGCCTTTCAGACTGAACTTATTTTTCATAAGTTCACCGGGATTGTTTTTGAATATGATGACTACCTGGTCGTAAAAACTCCGACTAATCCGACTTACTTTTGGGGAAATCTCATTTTCTTCAAAGGTCCGCCTCAACACAACTCACTCTCTCAATGGAAAGCGCTCTTCAATGATCATTTTGCCACAATGAACGTGAATCATATGACTTTTGCCTGGGATTCAATCACCGGCGAAACGGGAGATATTCAACCCTTCATAGCTGATGGATTTACTCTGGAAAAGAGTTCAGTCATGGTGACTGACAACATCGTGTTGCCAAAAAAATTGAACCCCGAGCTGATTGTCCGTCCGATTGTTTCAGATGAAGACTGGGCGTTGGTTCTTGAGAATCATGTGGCCTGCAGGGCTGAGCATTTCGAAGAAAAACCTTATCGGAAATTTGCCGCCAGAAAAATTGCGGACTATCGCCTCATGATCAAAAAGAATAAAGGCCA
>DAIQAU010000208.1:0-2158 GCA_036781565.1 Bacteriovorax sp.
GTAAGGCGAAAATGTGTAAACTCAGGAACCAAATCTTTAATCAAGTAAACGATTGCGGCTGGTTCGTCAGTTTGAACATTGACCAAGCGATCGAGCTTTTCATGAAATGAATTTTCAAGCGGTCTAAAAAGCGCTTTGCGAATTTTTCCGTGGTGAGTGAAGGCGTAATCTTCTTTGTCACTGAAAAGCTCTTCATAAAGCTTTTCACCTGGACGCAGACCTGAGAATGTAATTTTGATATCGCGATCTAGAACAAGTCCAGCAAGTCGAATCATCTCTTTTGCGAGATCGACGATTTTTACAGGCTCACCCATATCAAGAACGAAAATCTCGCCTCCCTCGCCCATTGAGCCAGCTTGTAAAACGAGCTGACAAGCTTCAGGAATAGACATGAAGTAGCGAATAATATCCGGGTGAGTGACTGTGATGTCCCTACGTTCTTCAATTTGCTTTCTGAATAATGGAATAACTGAACCGTTACTTCCCAGGACGTTTCCGAAACGAACTGAGATGAATTGAGTGTGAGTGCTTTTCTTTGAAAGATCGGTGACGACCATTTCAGCGATTCGTTTTGAAGCGCCCATGACGTTTGTTGGATTAACAGCTTTGTCAGTTGAGATCATGACAAATTTATCAGCTTTGTAATTCATCGCTGCTTCAGCAACGATTTTTGTTCCTTTGATATTTGTTTCGATCGCTTCATTTGGATTGTATTCCATCATTGGAACGTGTTTGTAGGCGGCTGCATGAAAAACGATTTGTGGATGATACATTTCGAAAACAGCGTTTACCTTTTCCTGGTTTCTTACGTCGAGGATTTTTGGATAGAACGCGATATCTGGATAGGCTTCTTTAAATTTCATTTCAAGCTCATACATGAAGAGCTCGCAGTAGTCGGCCATGATGATCATTTTAGGTTTGAACTTTGCGATTTGCATGCAGAGTTCGCTTCCGATTGAACCACCTGCGCCTGTGACGAGGATGGTTTTATCGTTGATCATTGTGTTTAGGTGGGCCATGTCTAGCTGGACTTGTTCACGGCCTAGTAAGTCTTCGATGTTCAAATTTCTAAGAAGTGAAATTTCTACTTGGGTTGAAAGGAGATGGTCCATCTTAGGGAGGATTTTAATTTCTGCATTTGTTTGTTTGCAGAATTTTACGATTTTCTTTACGTCTTCGCTGTTGGCTGATGGGATGGCGATGAAGATTTTGTTGATTGCGTACTTCTCTACCAAGTCTGGGATTAACTCTACACTACCAAAAACTTTCTTATTGTGAATGAGAGCATTTTTTTTGTAACGGTCGTCATCAACAAAACCGATAACATTTAACTTTAAAGCTGGAGTTGCAAAAATATCTCTGACCAGTTTTTCACCAGCACGACCAGCACCGACGATTAATACATTTTGGACTTCAACATCGGCTCCCCCTAATCTTTCTCTTAGAGCCGTTTGATCCTTTAAAAAACGATAAATAAAGCGTCCGCCCCCAAGAGCTACAACAAGTAGCAAAAATTGAATCGGAAACATAGATCTCGGAACGCCTTCCATTCTGTTCAGTAAAAAACAGCCAAAAGCTGAAAGAACTACACCAAAGAAGCTTGCCTTCACGACTCTGATTAAGTCATGCATGCTGCTAAATCGCCAAACACCTTGATAAAGTCCATTAGCGATAAAACTTGCAATCATTACTGCGAGGGACAGGAAAAAGAATTTTTCAAGACCTGCAATTGGATAAATATGATAATTAAAAGTTTCAAATCTTAGAGCTAAAGCAGCCCAAAAAGAGAGGCCTGCAATTACAACGTCGTATAGAAATGCAAAAATAATTCGCGGATTTCGAAAAGTTTGAATCACATTTACTCCAAAGTAATTTTCGGTAAACAATCATACAATTTATTTGATAATTGTGTAATAATTTGGAATTAAATTAGTATTATTTTTTTGTTGAGAACACCAATGGCAACGCGCGTCTTTAACATCTTTTGCTCTCTTATTCTTCTTGTTATTTTTTCAATTCCTCTTTTATTAATAATTGTTGCCGTAAGGTTGACCAGCAAGGGGCCAGCAATACATTGGTCGAAGCGAATTGGTAAAGATAATGTCATCTTTTTGATGCCTAAATTCAGAACGATGAGAATCGATACCCCTCAAGTTGC
>DAIQAU010000209.1:0-1935 GCA_036781565.1 Bacteriovorax sp.
TGGTGCCCGAGACGAGACTTGAACTCGTACGACCGGTAAAGGTCGGCAGATTTTAAATCTGCTGTGTCTACCGATTCCACCACCCAGGCATTGAAATGAAGAATTGTATCGGAGATAGCCTTCGATTTTGAGAAATTTATGCGAATCTGTCAATTACTAAACATTGTTGCCGCCATTTTTTTAATCAGCTGTTCAACAGAAAAAGTGGATGAGACCAGGGACCAGAGAGTTATTACGGCCTCATGGTTGAAGATTCCGGCGCGATTTGCCTTGAGAGACAAGGACGATAATTTTCTCACGCATCCCTTTTTTGATGTGAATCCTGCGCTCAATAAAGAAAAACGCACAGTAAATTTCTTTGTGACGACTCCGGAAGAGAGCACCTACAAATACAATATTGATCTTTATTCGGGCAGACTTTACGGCGAACATGAATTCTGTGCGTCCGACGATGTGTGGGACGCTTATACCGGGGAACTTCAAAAACCAAATTTCACTCAGGGGATTGTTCCGCGCACATACGATCAAAACGGAGATCCTCAGCGCATTGTGGTTTTCGGACTGCCTAAGCTGAAAGACCAGAAAGATTTAAAAGCGAGATTTCATCCGCAATATTATGAAACGGGAAAAATTGTAGGATCGCTTCTTCTTGAGGCCTGCGATTCTTATCCTTGTGACTTGAAGAGTAAGTGGAAGTCAGCGCAGATTCTTTTAGCCGTGAATACGACAGGAGAAGAAAACTCTTTTACTAAAGTGAATTACTTGAATGAGCTTCGCTCCAAAACGGACTGGACTTATGTCAAAGCGATGCTGACCAATCAAGACGGTGTTCATCAGGTCGGGAAAAAATACTATCCGGCGTTTCGTATATCTAAAGAACTGGGCCTCGAAGATACACTTCGCTATCTGGAATCCAATTCTAAAAATGAGAAAATGGATGAACTGGCAAAATGGCGCGAAGGCTGCTTCAAACTCTACGACGATTTCTGGGACAAGTCTGAAAAAATCAGAAAGCAACCCCGAGATCAGCAATTCGATTTCTGGAAATTGTTTAAAGAATTTTACAGTAAAAACTCAGACCAATTTTATGCCTGCAGCAAACTTGTGAGACCGGCCAATATCAATGAAGATCCACGCCGCGTCTGGTTTTATGCCTACATCCAGGCCTTCACTAATCTCGATAAAAACCAGTTTTATTATTCTTGCTCTGACAAGGCCTGGTCATACAATCCGAAAGTAGACGACACACAGTATTTCAACAACCAGAACAAAGAATTGGAACGATGCCGCGCAAAGGATTTTGAGAAGAGTTTTGATCAAGCGATCAATGGTCTCTCCCTTATGAAAGGACAAACCAACAAGGAATTTCGTTTTGTCGAGTATGACAGCGGGCGCGGCGGCACTCATCAGAAAATCTATGCATGGATCGGCTCTCAAGGCAAAACCCTCATGTGTAAAAATAAAAAAGGTCTATTTAAAAAAGCCGAACCTGAAGCGCAGTTCGATGTCTTTCCGCAGGACGTTGTCTGGGAAACTTTCACCCCTGACGAAGACAAGACTGTTAAGTAAGAACACCCGCAAGTTATTAATTTACATTTCCGCCCGTAATCTCTAAAATATCTGCTACGTACACGACATTAAAATCATTTTGATAGGAGACGTTATGTCGACTAATAAGAGACTTGTGAGCCCACTCGACAGTAGAAGCGAAGAGGACTTTGCTCTTGATCGTTTGATCATCACAACCAAAGCAGATTCTTTTTTAGAATGGGCAAAACGTTGGGGACAATCCAACTCACTCTGGCCATTTCCTTTCGGAACAGCATGCTGTGCAATTGAATACATGGCCGTTGTTGGTCCAAGATACGATGCTTCCCGTTTCGGTGCTGAAGTCGTTCGCTTTTCTCCAAGACAAGCTGACCTCATGATCATCGC
>DAIQAU010000210.1:0-1840 GCA_036781565.1 Bacteriovorax sp.
GCTGAACTTTGGCATTTGGATGAGATTTTAAAACTCCTGCGACATAACTGATTTCATTAAATCCTTCCGACAATCGTGTTGATTCACCTAGAAAATGAATACCGTCAAAGTAAAAAGTTTTCGGCAACTCTTCAGCTTTTGGGTTGTCTAAAAAATCTCCAAGCAGGGCAATTGGGGCTGACGTTTGAGTGGTCACCGGAATTTTATCAGTGGCGGGCGATTTATACTGAACAGCGTTCCACCACGCCATCATTGCTCCAGCAATGACAATGGCCCAGATCCAGCTTTGCCAGATCGCCTTATCTTTTTTATTGGAAAAATCTTTCTCGGGACTTCTCCCAGACAGTTTGTAATACTCCGAAGAATTATGACTATAACCTGATAATTCTTTTTTCTGAGCTTTTATGAAGGACATTAAACCAGTCATGTTCATACTGTCTCTTTTGATTTTTGCCCCGACGATCCCCATACAGATTGGAGCGACGAGACCAAGAATTTTTTCAAGGCTTCCACGATCCAACTTGGTCTCTGCAGAGAGCTGTGACAGCGTTGGCTCCAATTCATTTCCAAAAATATTATTAACAACATCATTGCCTTCTCTGAGACTTTCTTCATCAGGTAAAACATGTTTTTCGAAATTGTGTGTATTCACAAGATCAACCAAAGAAGCGGCCCCTTCAGGAGTAGATCCTTTTTCAACAATTCCACCAATAAACGTCGGAATGACTGACTTAAGCCCTGTTAAAGTTTTGTCTGTCGTCTGACCGACTATTTCACTTATTCTTGAAACTATATCTGGAGTAAAAAAATGCAGTGAAACGCCCATTAAATTTTCTTGCACAACCATAGCAACCTCCTTTTGTCTTTTAAACTGCAAAGAAAGGACCACTCAGCGTTTCACTTTAACTGAATTACTGTTTCGAAAAATTCACTTACAAAGAGTTAAATGTCAGGAGATAAAATCACCACAGGACCTGAAAAATTTAAAAGGATGTTACTATGGAAAATTCACTTGAATACCGCTTTAAAAAACTTCAACCTGCCGTTATTGGAGTTTTCAGAGAGCATGAACAAATGAAAAAAACCTTGGAAGATCTTCACGCAAAAAACTTTTCCAATGACGAAATTAAAATTCTAAAAGCTAAGAGCAGTGAGCTTTACGATTTCTCGATGGATAAAGAAATTCTCGTCGGAGCACATACCGGGGCGCTGGCCGGAATTATCATCGGTGCAGTGGCGTGCGTTCTGGCCTCTTTTAATATCATCACACTTCCTGGTCAGCAAACATGGCTTGAAGTCGGGGCCTTTCTGAGTGGGGTCGCCGGTGCCTGTATCGGAGCGAACGCCGGAGCTCTCGCAGGACTCATTGTTGGTTATTTCGTCACAAAATCTGAAAGAAAAAGAATCGAGCAATACCTGGAAAAAAGAGGCGTTGTTATTTCTGTTCACGCGAGCGAGCCCAAAACTCAGCTTGTGGCAAAAAATATATTAGTCGCCAATGGGGCAGTGAAAATTTTTAATCCGGTGGCAGGTGGATCTGATGGTGCTTATGTTTACAATAAAAGCAAAGTCGCAAGTCCGTTACCAATGTAAGAGTTTTCCTTTTTTGTAAATGGAAGGATGGCGAAACATCCACGAACTGTTTAAGTTCTGCAACGATTCCGAGTGAGCGATAAACAGCGCGGCTTCAGGGGCCGCGGCCTTAAAACACTGCTCTGTTACCTGCTGTACTGTCTGTTGATCAAAATAGATCAAAACATTTCTTAGAAAAATAATATCAAACTCCTTTTTGGCATTGTCCGCATTCTTTTGAACCATAGAATTCATTTCTTCGATAGAA